>DAICZN010000120.1 GCA_027311105.1 Gallionella sp. | reverse complement strand
GGTAGATATCCTGCTCGCTGCGGTATTGCAGTTCATTGACGCGCCACAGGATACGGCTGGCGATGCGGCTCTCCAGATTGGCGCGGTAACACAGCGCCCAGTCGCCGGAGAAATGCACGCCGCCCTCGGTGCTGCGCACGCCTTGCGCGCCCATCATTTCAAGATCGCTGTGCAGTATGGTTTCCAGGCCGCGCGGGCATGGGGCGAAAAAATCAGGCATTCAGTTAATCCAAGAAAAAGAAATTTGCCACAGAGATCACAGAGTAGACAGAGGGGTGTGGTGGTTTTCTCTGTGGCTTCTGTGTGCTTTGTGGCTAAAATGGTTTTACAGTAACCAGGATGACGACAGCCACCAGAACCAGCACAGGAATCTCGTTGAACCAGCGGTAGAACACATGGCTGCGGGTATTCTGGCCGGCAGCGAACTGTTTGACCAGTATGCCGCAGTAATAGTGATAGCCGACCAGCACCAGCACCAGCGCCAGCTTGGCGTGCAACCAGCCGCCGCTGAAGCCATAGCCCAGCCATAGCCACATGCCGAAGCCCAATGCCAGCCAGGCGATCGGCGTGACGAAGCGGTACAGCTTGCCTTCCATCAGCTTCAGGCGCGCGATTTCCGCGGGCTCGGTTGCCATCGCGTGATTGACGAACAGACGCGGCAGGTAAAACAGGCCCGCGAACCAGCTGACTACAAAAATTATATGAAACGCCTTAACCAACAACATGCGAAATCCTCATTGGGACAATCTTTTCCTGAACAACACCAGCGACAGATAAAAACCGGACAGCGAGTAGCCCAGCAATACCGCTATATGCAGCATGAAACCCGGCGGCACGCGGTTGGTCAGCAGCGGACGGGCCAGGTCTATCGCATGGGTCAGGGGCAGCAGGGACGAGACATTCTGCAGCATCGCCGGCAAGCGGTCGACCGGAAAAAACACGCCGCATAATAGCACCATCGGGGTGATGGCCAGCGTGAAGTAGTACATGAAATAGTCGTAGCTGGGCGCGAGCGCGGTGACGATCAGTCCGATCGATGCGAAACACAGGCCGACCAGGAATGCCAGCGGAATGATCCACAGCGACAGCGGCGAGTGCGACAGCCCCAGCAGCCAGATCACCAGCAGCACGGCCAGGCCGGACAGCAGGCTCTTGCTCGCCGCCCAGACAATCTCCGCGCACACGATATCGTCCAGCGTGACCGGCGTGTTGAGTATCGCCTCCCAGGTGCGCTGCTCGTGCATGCGCGCGAACCCCGAATACAGGGCCTCGAAGCTGGCGCTGTTCATCGTGCTGTAGCACACCGTTCCGCCGGCCAGGAACGCGATATAGGAGGTGCCGCCGATCTGCGGCAGCATCCCGCCCAGTCCATAGCCGAGTCCCAGCATGTAGATCACCGGATCGGCGAGATGGCCGAGTATTGACGAGCCGGCCATCTTCTTCCATACCATGAAATTGCGCCGCCAGATCGGGATGAAGCGCAGGCTCAGCTGCGGCGCGGCGTAGTAGCGCTTGTTCATTTCAGCTTGTCCTGTTCTACCGCGGCCATCGCATCGGCCGGACTGACCACGCCCAGACCGCGGGCATAGACGCAGCCTTTGGAAGTTCCCGCAGCAACGACGCGTTCATCGCGGATGAACGCGTGATTCATGTAAAAATATTTTTCGTCGAAATGAGTTACTTCCGTTTTAACCACATAGCGGTCAAACAAGTTCAGCGGCCGCTTGTAGCTCATGGTGTGCTCGGCGATGACCGGAATCCATCCGCGTTTGAACATGGATCGCATAAGCCCGGTGCGCAGGAACAGATCGATGCGGTTGAGATCGCAGATGGTGATATAACGGCCATCGTTCATATGGAAATTAAGGTCAAGGTCGTTCGGCAGCACGCGCAAGGCCAGTTCGCTCGCCATGTTGCCGGGCGCGATGCGCGGACGGAACAGCGACAGGATGTACACGTAGGCCATGCGGAAGATCAGGTTCATTTGGCACACCTGAGGTGCAATATGCCCATTTCAAGGCACAGTCGAAGCAAGACCAAGGCGGCAAGGCTGAGGCGACGCTGACAGTACGCAAGTACGGCTATAACCAGCGACTTGGCTATCGTCGTTGGGTAGCCTAGTCGAATGGCTAGTTGTTTCATCAGGAGCCGAATGCCGCAGCCAACGCAGGTATTGCGATGAATGTGTCTTGAAATCATTCGCGCATCTCCCGGCCGGTAAGTTTCAAAAATACGTCTTCCAGGTTGGCGGGACGGTGCAGGTAGCGCAGCTCCGGATGGCGCTGCAATTCCCGCAGCAGCGGCTGCGCATCGGCCAGGTAGCAGAACACCGACTCGCCGCTCACCTCGAAGCGCTGTGCATGGAGCGCCGCATGGTTTCCCGCCCAGGCTTCCGCCTGTTCGCCGAACACCTCGACCACCTGCGGCTCGATGTTCTGTTCGATCAGTTCGCGCGGCGAACCGGTGCTGATGATGCGCCCGTTGTCCATCACCGCGAGGCGGTGGCAGAGGCGCTCCGCTTCTTCCATGAAGTGCGTGGTCAGCAACAGGGTCTTGCCGCGCGCGGTCAGCTCACGCAGGCGCTGCCAGATCAGGTGGCGCGCCTGCGGATCGAGCCCGGTGGTCGGCTCGTCGAGAAAAATCACATCGGGGTCGTTCACCAGCGCGCGCGCCAGCGTCAGTCGCCGTTTCATGCCGCCGGACAGCGTCGGCACTTTCACGTCGCGCTTGCCGGTCAGGTTTGCGAATTCCAGCAATTCCGGCAAGCGCGCGTTGATAGCCGCATCGCTGATGCCGAAGTAGCGGCCGTACACCAGCAGGTTTTCCGCGACGGTGAAATCCGGATCGAGATTGTCTATCTGCGGCACGACGCCGACGCGTACACGGGCATCACGCGCCTGTTGCGGCACGGCATGATTGAGCAGCTGCAATTCGCCCTCATCCGGGGTGATCAGGCCGAGCATCAGGCGCAAGGTGGTGGTCTTGCCCGCGCCATTCGGCCCCAACAGGCCGAAACACTCGCCGCGCTGTATCGACAGATTCAGTCCGTCCACCACCACCTGGTCGCCGTAGCATTTGCGCAGGTTGCGCGCGCTCAACACGGCGTTCAAGGCCGCCTTCCAAAATGATGCAGCACAATCTGCTTGAGCTGGATTAGTCTTCCGTGGAAGAAATGTCCCGCTCCCGCCAGCACCGTGACAGCGAGTTGTTGCGGGCGCGCCCACTGCAACACCTCTTGCAGTTCCACCACCTCGTCGAGGTCGCCGTGGACGATCAGGGTGCCGGCAGGCACATGCGGCATCGAGAATCGCCCCACTGCCGGGGCGATGAGAACCAGCTGCCGGGGCTGCAGTTCTGCAGCAGCACGCGCCTGCACATAAGCGCCGAAGGAAAAGCCCGCCAATAGCAAAGGCAGCCCCGGAAACTCGCCGCGCATGAAATTGGCGGCCGCGATCGCGTCCGATGTCTCTCCGTTGCCTTCGTCATAACTGCCGGCACTTTGGCCCACGCCGCGAAAATTGAAGCGCAGCGTGGCGTAACCCAGTTCCACAAAAGCTTTGGCAAGCGTGGTAACCACCTTGTTGTCCATGGTGCCGCCCATGATAGGCAGGGGATGCGTCATCACCGCAACAGCGAGCGGCGCAGTGTCCGGGAGGTGAATGACCCCCTCGATGCTGCCTGCTGCGCCGGGAATGGAAATATTTTTCTGTGTGGGCATTTAAGTTATGGGGGTCTGAAAATTCAGTGGAAAGTTCAAAGTTGGATGAGGCACAAATGTCTCCTGTCGGCCTGCAAGTGACATCCCGGATCGCGCTTATTGACTGGCTGCCGTTAAACATATTGCGGATGACCAAAGCTAAAGCGGGTTCGCCGAATTCCCGGTTCGGACCAATCTAATGGGTGTCGGAAAATTGCGGCTCCTGTTGCGTGATTATTGCGCGATGCGACGAATCATTGGCAGGCTGATTCGATTTAATTAAATCCATCAAAATAAATCTGGCTTCGTAGCCCGCCCCTGCAGGCGTCAGGTGACCGGCATCCATGGTCATTATATCCATACTGTCTGCGGCTGTCCGGGTCAGGCAACCGTCCGGGTTGCACAGGATGGCAAGGCTGGAGATGTATTGTATCTTGTGTGCTGTCGCCAGATTGCGCATCGCCCTGTCCAGGCGGTTTTCCATATCGGCGTTTTGCATAGGTATTCGCAGCGGCAGTCGTTTATGTTCCTTGCGATAATAGGAAAAGGCGATCCTGGGCAGATACTTTTCCCATGATGGAACCGGCCCCAGCAAAACAATGTGAGTAATTCCGGCTTTCTTCAGCAGGTTGACCGTGAGTTCAAGATCGGCCAGGTCATTGATGTGAGATCGATTTACATATGTCTGCAGCCAATTGGCATGTAAAAGAACGAAATCCGGTTTGATTTTCTCGATCATCGCCAAGGCTGCATCATTGATCCCTTTGCAATATTTTTCGTCATCGAAGTATTTTCCTATCAGAGGCTCGCATCCAGCGGCGGTATATTGGGCAATGCCAAACTGAAATTCGTTTTGCAGGCTCTTCAAGCCGGAATACAGCGCCGCTGCGTGTGAATCGCCCCACAGAAAGATCAGCGGCCTTTTGTGTTCCAGGCAAGCGGGGGAAAATTGATCGCTGTCCTCCAGAAAGCATTGGCCCAGCCGCCAATCCCTGGCAAGATCGGGTTTATAACCCATCAGTTCGGGACTTATTTGCATCATTCTAAAACTCAGTCCATCGCGCTGGTAGGTATTGAAGCCTATAAATGCGATCAGGGCGAGCAGCGCGCACAGTACCACGACTATCCGGTTGCCTTTTGCCTTGAACCGGATCGGCCTCTCGATCGCCAGGTAAGTCAGCCAGGCTAAAAATAGCGATGCAAGGACGGCGGCGATACGAACCCTGATCGGGGGTATGCCTGAATCCGTGATGCGCAAAAAGGACAATATGGTCCAGTGCCACAAATAAAGCGGATAGCTGATCAGTCCTATCCACACCAGCATACGGTTACCCAGAAAATGGCGGTTTACCCATGCCGTTGGTTGTGCAGAAATTACCAGGAATGCACCTAATGTAGGTAAAAGAGCCCACCAGCCGGGAAACGCTCTTTGCTGATCAATGCTGGCTACCGCGATGACGATCAGCAGCAGACCGAGCATCGATTGCAGGTTGGTGTCTTTGGGGAGATGGTGCGGCTTGTGCAGTGTCAGGTAGGCCAGCATCCCGCCTATCATCAACTCCCAGAAACGCGATAGCGGCGAGTAAAAGTCTGCAACCTGATCGGAGGAAACAGTAAATACGTTTACTGCAAACGATGCCGCGGCTATCAATATCGTAATGGCCAGGAAATTCAGCCTGTACTTCCAGACCAGCCCCAATCACAGCGGCCAGAAAATGTAGAATTGTTCCTCTATGCCCAGCGACCACAGATGCAGCAATGGTTTTGTGTAACTGGCCTTGTCAAAGTATCCGGCCTCATTCCACAAAACCAGGTTGGAAACGAATCCGGCTCCCGCCGCAATATGCTTCCCCAGCTGCTTGAACTCGTCGGGCAACAACAGGTACCAGCCTGCGGCATAGCTTGCAACCAAAACCAGGATCAGCGCGGGGAAGATGCGCCTGATCCGGCGCGCATAAAAGTCATAGTAGTTAAAGGTGTTCTTTTCCAGATTCCCGAAGATGATGCTGCTGATCAGGAACCCGGATATCACAAAGAAAATGTCCACGCCGACAAAGCCGCCCTTGACCCACTCCGGGAAGGCGTGAAAGCCAACGACCGAAAGGATCGCGATTGCGCGTAACCCATCTATATCCGGACGATATTTCGGGTGAATTGAATATTGTTGATTCACAAAAGGGTAGCCTTCATATTGGAAATGCCCCGGAAGGCCGTGTATATCTGGAGCGTGAATTCATCAGAAAAAATAGAGTCTGCCAGAAAAAAGAATGTTTGGTACGTGCCCATCGTGAGTCAACCTTCAATCTGAAGGCTGTCTATACGCTTTACGGAAAGATTTCCGCGGACTTAAATTTTCAGTCGCTCGACGACGCGACCGTTCTGCAAATGCTCTGCGATGATCTCGTCGAGATCGCTCTCGTCCACATAGGTATACCAGGTGCCCTCGGGATAAACTACGATGACCGGCCCTTCGGAGCATCTATCCAGGCAGCCCGCGGAGTTGATGCGGATTTTATTCCGGCTGTTGGAGATACCCAGTTCCTTGACCTTGCTCTTCACATAATCCCGTGCCTGCTGGGCGCGGTGGTCGTTGCAGCAAGCGCTGCCGTCCCCGCGCTGGTTGGTGCAGAAGAAAACATGCTTGTCATAAAAGTTCACTGGGGACACCGAATAATTAAAAAGATGAGGAATTATACTTTCCGGATGCGCCACAGGTGAAACAGCAGCAGCAAAGGGAAGACCAGCGTGATGGTCTGCGCCAAACCGTTAAAATTGAGCAGATGCCCGTAATGCCAATGGTAAATGGACATCGCGGCCGAGGGGGCGCTGCTGTCGAGTAAAAAATTCACAATCACGAAATAGGAAATTGAAACAAGTGCGCCCAGGGCCATTGCCACCGCGCGGGGCAACCACAGGATCGTCATCAGCAGCAATACCCCCAGCAACATTCCCAGTAACGCTGCACTGTTTAGCCACAACAATAAAGCCCAGGATTTCAGCAACAGCGCAGCGGCGATGAATTTCGCCAGCGCTTCCAGCATCAGCACTGCCAGCATCGTTGCCACGACCTTGCGCGGCTCACGCAGCAAGGTCAGCATGAGTATCCCCAGCATCAATAAGTTCAGCATGACGGCACCGCTTTCCAGCGCATTAAACCGCGCGGAAGGAGGCGGCACAAAAGGATGGTGCGCCACTTCGGTGATGAACACATTTCCCAGCATCGGCAGGGACGGGTTAACCTGGCCAAACATCCACAACGCGATCAATGCCAGGCCAAAATCCATTGCATGGCCATGCCGGAACAACTGGCCGCGCCAGCGTGTCAGGCGGGAAAAAAACCAGGTCCAGGAAGTCATGCTGACCGCCAGCAACGAGCCTATCAACGCGCCCGCACTGTTATTCAGCAAATCCAGGTTGGAACTGGTTCGCGAGGGCAAATACATTTGCAAATATTCCATGCTTGCCGACAGCAATATGCCGATGCACAAACCGAGAATCACGCTGGGCAGCGCACCGAAGCGCGCACGCAGTGACAGGGCAACCAGAAACCCGAATGGCAGGTAGGCCAGCAGGTTGATGACCGCATCGAAGCCGGTATAGGTTAGCTGAAAAGGCGCGCGCAGCACCTCGAAAAAATCCAAGCCCTGTCCCCGCCATCCGGAGAACGGCGACAGGCTTCCGTACACGATGAACAGCATGTAGCCGACGGCCAGCCAGGTGCGCAGCCGGGCGCGGGATTCGGTGTGAAACAGTTCTCTCATGCGTAATACCGAGGTAGGACATTCAGCAGGTAGTCGTGCAAGTTTAACCCATTCGCCGTGACTGGCTTAAACAAGGGCGCTTATGGATGGAGCCGGTCAATAGCCGTCTGGCAATTCGTCATCGTGTTAAACTCCGCGCCGAAGCTGGCCAGACAGTCGCCGCGCACGCAAGTGCGGGGAGGAAAGTCCGGGCTCCATAGAGCAGAATGCCGGTTAACGACCGGACACCGTGAGGTGATGAACAGTGCCACAGAAAATAAACTGCCCAAGTACCGCAAGCCCCCGCAAGGGGGACGCCGAATGACACCTGCCGCAAGGCGGCGGTCATAACGCAGGTAACGGCGAGGGTGAAACGGCGGGGTAAGAGCCCACCGCGGACGTGGTAACACGGACGGCACGGTAAACTCCATTCGGAGCAAGACCAAATAAGCAGGCTATGACGTTGCTCGCGTCGCTTGCGGGTAGGTTGCTTGAGCGTCAGGTAACGAAACGCCTAGAGGAATGACTGTCCACGACAGAACCCGGCTTACCGGCTGGCTTCACCTGATTTGATGGATCGCGTAAATTGTGTTCTGCCGCGCCAGCGGCAAGCATGATTTCTTGTGAGCCCGTTTGATTTTTAACCGTCCGAACAGATGCATTATTGACAAGTGGGCAACATCTGCGCCCAACGCCCGAAATGTGGCCATGGGTTATTCAGCATCCCACGATTTCCCCCCCCCTCTCATCCCCCGGAATATCCGCCTGTCATTACAAATCGCTTTAGATTATTTGCTTACTCTATTATTTATTAAGCATATTTGGTTTTTGTTAACTTTCCGCGCTAACTCTTTGTCCTGTAAAGGTAAATCCTGTTTATTCGCTTGACCATTGGGGTTTTTTTCAATATAGTGGGTTCAAGTGGTGAAAAGTGGGTAAAAGTGGGAGATGGGGCGATGTTTCAGGGAGCAACACAACTCAATCTGGATAGCAAAGGCAGGCTCGCAATACCGGCGCGCCATCGCGACATGCTGCTCAGCGCTTGCGCGGGCAGTCTCGTGCTTACCGCGGATGCGGATGGCTGTCTGTTGATGTATCCGCAACCCGAGTGGCAACCGATACGCGAAAAACTGCTCAAGCTTTCCGCGCTCAATCCAAAAATACGCGCTTTGCAACGCCGCCTGATCGGTTACGCCGAGGATGTGCTGATGGATGGCGCCGGGCGGGTGTTGATTTCTCCGTCCCTGCGCAACTACGCGATGCTGGACAAACGCGTGATGCTGGTCGGCCAGGGAAACAAATTCGAATTGTGGGACGAGGCGAAGTGGCAGGCACAGCAGGAGACCTCGCTGACGTTTATGGATGGTGATTTGCCGGCCGAGCTGGACGGTTTTTCCCTGTGAAAAAACATCTGCAGCTCGCGGCGAGTGAGGCTGGGGCAGGGCAAAAGATGGCCAAGCGGACTTTTCAGGGATGGGGGATGGCCGTTGCCGCCCAACCCGCAAAAACCGGGGTTTGCAAAATGCTGAATGAGGGTTCAGGGCCGCGTTTTATAGCGGCATCGGCAAGCGCGGTGGTTGTGCGGGGGTATTGTGAGTGAGGGCTGGTCCCATACCACCGTTCTGTTGCACGAAGCTGTTGAAGCGCTGGCAATCAAGCAGGACGGCATTTATGTGGATGGCACGTTCGGGCGAGGCGGGCACAGCGCGGAAATTCTGAAGCGGCTGGGTACGGGTGGCAGGCTGATTGCGATGGACATGGACTTGTCGGCGGTGGCGGCGGGCAGGCAATGGAGTGACGGGCGCTTTCAAATCGTGCACAGCAGTTTCGCGCAATTGGCGGAAGTGCTGCGCGAGCGGGACGTGCAGAAGGTGGACGGAATTTTATTTGACCTGGGCGTGTCGTCACCGCAACTCGACGAGGCGGCGCGGGGGTTCAGTTTTCGCTTTGATGCGCCGCTCGATATGCGCATGGATACCAGCGGCGGAATGACCGCGGCGCAGTGGCTGGAGAAGGTGGATGAAACTTTTTTGGCGGAGGTGATACGTGATTACGGCGAAGAACGGTTTGCTAAACAGATTGCAAGAGCGATTGTTGCGGCGCGCGCAATCAAGCCAATTCATACCACGCGGCAACTCGTCGAGCTGGTTGGTAAAACGGTACGTACGCGCGAGGCCGGGCAGAATCCGGCGACACGCACCTTTCAGGCTATACGGATTTATATCAACCGGGAGCTCGAAGAGCTTGCGCGGGTCTTGCCAGAGTGTGTGACTCATCTCAAAACAGGCGGACGACTGGTGGTAATCAGCTTCCATTCTCTGGAGGATCGTATCGTGAAGCAATATATGCGTGAGATGGCCGAGGGAGACAAGTTGCCGCGCAAAGTGCCGATACGCGCAAGCGAAGTGCCGCAGGGGAAACTGAAGTTGATAGGCAGGGCCCTGCGTGCCGGCGAAGCCGAAGTCAGGACGAATTTGCGCGCGCGCAGCGCAGTGATGCGTATTGCAGAGCGCAGCGATGCGTCGTAACGGCACTGTTTCGATTGTGCGTGCATGAAGAACCATATTGACGGAATTTTCAAGCCGGTCATGGGCAGGGTGGTTCGCCTGAGCCCGGCCTACCAGGCTTTGCTGCTGGCGGCTGTGATGGTGTGTGCATTGAGCGTGGTCACTTCGCAACACAAGGTGCGCAAATTGTTTATAGAGCTGCAAAAGGAAAAGGAACAGGCCCAGCAAATGGATGTGGAGTGGGGTCGGTTGCAGCTGGAACAAAGCACATGGGCTGCCCCGGCGCGTGTGGAGGGAGTGGCGGTGCAAAAGCTGCAAATGCAACTGCCCAAGGGTGGGCAGGTCCAATTCATACGGGCAGGATCTAACGACGGGACAATTTCGCCAAAATGAATTACGCGGCCAATGCAAGCATGAACGTAGTGGCGAAATTGCCGGGATGGCGCGCCGCGGCGCTTTTTTTTGCGTTGCTGGCAGGTTTGGCCGGGTTGCTTGGGCGCGGAGTTTATCTGCAGGGAATACATGATGACTTTCTGCAGGAAAAAGGTAATGCACGCTACAGCCGGGTGGTGGAGGTAAGCGCGCATCGCGGCAAAATTTCCGACCGCAACGGTGAGCCTCTTGCAGTGAGCACGCCGGTGGAGTCGGTGTGGGCGAGCCCTCCGGATGTGGAAGCGGACAGGCAACAGATAAAAAAACTGGCACAGATACTCGGATTGAACGCAGGGGAAGTGACGAATCGCCTGTTTGATACTACGCGCGACTTTGTCTACCTTAAAAGACTGCTTCCTCCCGACCAGGTGGAAAAAGTGGTGAGTTTGAACCTTCCCGGGATTTCGCTGCAGCGTGAATACCGCCGTTACTATCCGACGGGAGAGGAGGCTGCCCAGGTGCTGGGTTTTACCGGGCAGGATGACAACGGGCAGGAAGGGGTGGAGTTGGCGATGCAGGATCAGTTGGCCGGAAAGCCCGGCAGCCAGCGCGTCATCAAGGATAACCACGGGCACATCGTCGAGGATGCCGGCAGCCTGCATCCGCCAAAACCGGGCAGCGATATCGTGCTTAGCCTGGACAGCAATTTGCAGCATCTTGCCTATCGCGAACTGGAGAGTGCAGTCAAGCAGCATCGTGCCAAGTCCGGTGCGGTGGTGATTCTGGACGCGCGCAGCGGGGAAGTGTTGGCGCTTGCCAATTACCCCGGCTATAACCCGAACAACCGCGACAACACCGGCAGCAGGGCGATGCGCAACCGCGCCATTACCGATCTGTTCGAGCCCGGCTCGACGCTGAAGCCGTTCACCGTGGCGATGGCGATGGAGACGGGTATCGTGCGCCCGAACACGATCATCAATACCGAAAATGGCGTATTTTCCCTCGCCGGCAGAAAGATCCACGATGCGCATCCGGAACCAAGGTTGACTGTGGCGCAGGTGATCCAGAAATCCAGCAATATCGGCGCGGCCAAAATTGCCCTGGCTATGCAGCCTGAAACAATGTGGCGCGGCTTGTCCGAAAGCGGCTTCGGTGCATTGACAGGCAGCAACTTTCCCGGCGAGGCTCCCGGAAAGTTGTACGACCCCAAAACATGGCGGCCCATAGAGCAGGCGACCATGGCCTACGGACACGGGATATCGGTGAACCTGCTGCAGCTGGCCCGTGCCTATACGATCTTTGCCAACAACGGCGAATTGAAGCCGATCTCGTTGCTCAAGCTGGATGCCCCGCCATTGGGAATAAGGGTGTTTTCGGAGCGCACTACGCGTGAAATGCTGGGCATGCTGGAAATGGTGGTGCTGCCCGGCGGCACTGCCCCGCTGGCGCAGGTGGCCGGTTATCGCGTGGCTGGCAAGACCGGAACGGCCCACAAGCTGGAGAACGGCCATTACGTCAATCACTATGTCGCATCGTTCGTCGGGGTTGCGCCGGCGTCGGATCCGCGCCTGGTGGTCGCGGTGATGATAGATGATCCGCAGGGCGCCGAATATTACGGGGGCGAGGTTGCAGCACCGGTGTTCAGCAAGGTGACAAGCGCCGCATTGCACGAGCTCAATGTGCCGAACGATGCGCCGCTGAATAATGTTATCGCCCCGCCCGCGGATATCGTGAAGGAGGAGGTATGAACCCTGATTCCGTGCACGGGACAGACTTTCCCTTCCGGAAATTGGCCGGGCTGAATGTAACCATTTCGCGCATGGTGACCGACAGCCGGGAAGTCAGGCGCGGAGACACATTTATCGCCTATCCCGGCGAAAAGTCCGATGGACGGCAATTCATTGCTGACGCCATTGCACGGGGCGCAAACGCGGTGATCTGGGAAGAGCGGAATTTTTCCTGGATTGAAGGCTGGCAGGTGCCGAACCTTGGCGTGGCCGATTTGCGCCGCAAAGCCGGCTGGCTGGCGGACGTGGTGTATGGCACGCCGTCGGAAAAGTTGTGGGTGGTGGGCGTCACCGGGACCAACGGCAAGACCTCGACCAGCCATTGGATAGCCCGCGCCCTGAGTGATTCGGCAAAAAAATGCGCGCTGATCGGCACGCTGGGCAATGGCTTTCCGGGGGACAACGGCCGCGCCGATGCGTTGCAGGCAACGGCGAATACCACGCCCGATGCTGTTCGCGTGCACGGCCTGCTGGCCGGGTATCTGCGGGACGGCGCGCAAGCCGTGGCGATGGAGGTATCCTCGCACGCGCTGTCCCAGGAGCGTGTCAATGGCGTGCGTTTTGATGTGGCGATGTTTACCAACCTGAGCCGTGATCACCTCGATTACCACGGAGACATGCAAAGTTATGCGGCAGCCAAGCGCAGGCTGTTCGACTGGCAAAGCCTCGAATACGTGGTGCTGAATCTGGACGATGCTTATGGGGTTGAGCTGGCCGAACAGTTGTCCCTGCAAGAAGGACGCGCGGGGTTGCCCGGCGGATCAGCCGCCACCCTCCCGCAGCAGGATGTGGAAGTGATTGGTTACGGTCTGAGCGATGCCGCACTGCAACTCGCCGAGAGGCTGGGCTTGCGCATGGTGTATGGAAATCTGCTGGAAATGAACGGGCAGGGTTTGCGTATCGCCGTGCATTCCAGCTGGGGAGCGGCGCAACTGGAGTGTGCGCTGGTCGGCCGGTTCAATGCGGCAAATCTGCTGGGGACCCTGGCGGTATTGCTGGTAAGCGACATAGCACTGAACGATGCCGTGCATTCACTGGGCAGGGTGCAGTCCGTTCCGGGACGCATGCAACGCCTGGGCAGCGTGCACCAGCCTACGGTGATTATCGATTATGCGCACACACCCGACGCGCTGGAAAAGGTGCTGCAAGCCTTGCGCGAGGTCAACCTGGCGACAGGCGGGAAGCTGATCTGCGTTTTCGGCTGCGGCGGCGATCGTGATCGCGGCAAGAGAGCCATGATGGGTATCGTTGCGGAAAAATATGCGGATCATTGCATAGTCACTTCCGATAACCCGCGCAGTGAAAATCCGCACGACATCATCGCTGAAATTGCCAGCGGCATGCACGGGAATAATCACCAGATCATCGCGGATCGCGCAGCGGCGATTCAAAGTGCAATCGGCCATGCCGGCCGGGGCGATACCGTATTGATCGCGGGAAAAGGGCATGAGGATTACCAGGAAATCAGCGGCGTCAAATATCCGTTCAGTGACCTGCTGGTTGCGCAACAGGCGCTGAACACCAGTCATGGCGGGGTGCGCACATGATGCTGCTGTCCCAGGCCGCGCGGGTTCTGGATGGCCGCATCATCGGTGGCGACGTGCGCTTTGCCGCGGTGTCCAGTGACAGCCGCAAAGTGATGCAGGGCGATCTGTTTGTCGCGTTGCGCGGTGAAAATTTCGACGGCTACGAATTCGCGGCGACAGCCGCGCAAGCGGGCGCCGCGGCCTCGCTGGTGAATGCGGACAGTTATCAGGCGCATCCCGCAGCCGCGGGCACCCGGGCTCCGCTCCTCGTGGTGGATGACACACGCCTGGCATTGGGGAAATTGGCGGCCTACTGGCGCAGTCAATTTGACATACCGCTGGTGGCTATCACGGGCAGCAACGGCAAGACCACGGTTAAGGAAATGCTGGCCTGCATTTTGCGCGCAGCGGCAGGGAACAACAAAGCGGTGCTCGCCACCCGCGGGAATTTGAACAATGACATCGGGATGCCCCTCACGCTGCTGCAGCTGGAACCGATTCACCGCTATGCGGTGATCGAGATGGGCATGAATCACCCGGGGGAGATCGACTACCTGGCGCGTGTTGCGGTACCCGATGTGGCATTGATCAACAATGCCGGCGGAGCGCATCTGGAGGGATTGGGATCGGTCAAGGCCGTGGCCCGTGCCAAAGGCGAAATTTTTGCGGGCCTGAAATCCCATGGCACGGCGTTGATTAATGCCGATGACGAATTCGCGCCGTTGTGGCGCGAGATGGCCGGTGTGCATCCGTTGCTTGAATTTGGCCTGGATAAACAAGCCGACGTGCGCGGCATTTGGCATGCACAGGATGCCGGCTTGCACCTGGAAGTGACCACTCCACGGGGGATGTTCAATGTTGATTTGCAGGTTCCGGGCATGCACAACGCGCGCAACGCGCTGGCTGCCACTGCGGCTGCGAGTGCACTGGACGTGCCGCTGGAAAAAATCGCCGCGGGACTGGAAGGATTCAGCGGTGTCGCAGGACGATTGCAGCGCATTGCAGCGAGATTTGGCGGTTATCTTGTCGACGACACATACAACGCCAACCCCGCCTCGACGAGCGCCGCGATCAGCGTGCTTGCCCGGTTTGGCGGCAAGCGCGTGCTGGTGCTGGGCGATATGGGGGAACTGGGTGATGACGCAGCGGCATTTCATGCCGGGATCGGCACGGAGGCGCGCCGTGCCGGAATCGAAAAATTGTATGCGCTGGGAACATTGAGCAAGCATTCGGCGAGGGAATTCGGCAGCGGTGCACAACACTTCGAGCGGATAGAAGATCTGCAGGTTGCACTGGAAAAAGAGCTGGATGAAAACACCGCCGTGCTGGTGAAGGGTTCACGATTCATGAAAATGGAACGCGTGGTGAAATATTTTGCGGCGCCGGAAGGCCATGAATTGCGCAACATGGAGGGCAAATCGTGAATAACATCTGCAGGGGGAAACTATGCTGTTAGCGCTTGCCCAATGGTTGGCCCAGGATGTAAGGTTTTTCAGCGTGTTCAACTACATCACGCTGCGCACGGTGCTGGCGGCAATGACCGCGCTGTTCATCTCATTCATGGTCGGTCCGACCATGATACGCAAGCTGGCTGCGTACAAGATCGGCCAGTCGGTGCGCAGCGACGGTCCGCAGACGCATCTGGTAAAGGCGGGTACCCCGACCATGGGGGGCGCGCTGATACTGACCTCGATCGCGATCACCACGCTGCTGTGGGGGGACTTGCATAATCATTATGTATGGGTGGTGCTGCTCACGACGCTGGGGTTTGGCGCAATCGGGTGGGTGGATGACTATCGCAAGGTGGTGCATCGCAATCCCAAGGGCCTGTCGGCAAGATCAAAAATGGCCTGGCAGTCCGCCATCGCGCTGGTGGTGGGCATTTATTTGTGGGACGCAGCAAGCCTGCCGGCAAACACCGAACTCATCGTGCCGTTCCTGAAGTTTTTTGTTTTCCCGCTTTCCGCATTTATGTTCGTTGCGCTGACCTATTTTGTCGTGGTCGGCACCAGCAACGCGGTGAATCTGACCGATGGACTGGACGGCCTGGCCATCATGCCGACGGTGATGGTCAGCGGCGCTCTGGCAATATTTGCATACGTGGCGGGTAATGCGGTGTTTTCGAAATATCTGGGCATCCCTTATATCCCGGGTGCCGGCGAGCTGGCGGTGTTTTGCGGGGCGATTGCCGGAGCCGGTTTGGCATTTCTCTGGTTCAACGCTTATCCGGCAGAAGTGTTCATGGGCGATGTGGGCGCGCTGGCACTGGGTGCGGCACTCGGGACGGTGGCCGTGATCGTGCGCCAGGAGCTGGTCCTGTTCATCATGGGCGGGGTGTTCGTGGTGGAGGCGGTGTCGGTGATGATACAGGTGGCTTCGTTCAAGCTGACCGGCAAGCGCGTGTTCCGCATGGCGCCGCTGCACCACCACTACGAATTGAAGGGCTGGAAAGAAACGCAAGTGGTAGTGCGCTTCTGGATCATAACGATGTTGCTGGTGTTGCTGGGTCTGGCAACGCTCAAATTGAGATGATCGTGGAGAACCAAATGAAGAAGTGCGGCTCGCAAGCGTTGGGGGAGACTCATGTGAGCGCAGCGAGCGTTATGGCGACACCAAACGCTTCCGTGAGGTTCTGGATCATAACGATGCTGCTGGTTTTACCGGGTCTGGCGACCCTCAAGCTGAGATGAGCCGATACAAGAACAAACCGGTGCTGGTGCTCGGTCTTGGCGAGACCGGATTATCCATGGTGCGCTGGCTCAGCGCGCAGGGCGCTTATCTGCGTGTGGCGGACAGCCGGCCCGCTCCGCCCGGTCTGGCCGAGGTGCGCCGGTATGTGGCCAGCGGGCAAATCTTTTGCGGGGAATTCAATGACGCGCTATTCGACGGCATCGAGCTGGTCGCGATCAGTCCCGGCGTGCCGTTGCGCGACCCGGCAATAGCACGGGCTGTTGCACGCGGTATCGAAGTGACAGGCGACATTGAACTGTTCAGCCTGTCCTTGCCTGCCGTTGATCGCCCGCGCATTCTCGCCATCACCGGCTCGAACGGCAAGACTACCGTGACCACCATGGTGGAGCATATGTGCAAAGCCGCTGGCAGGGACGCGGTGGCAGCCGGCAACATTTCTCCCGCAGTGCTCGAAGTCGTGATGGAGCGCGGCACCAGCCAGCCGGAAATATGGGTGCTGGAATTGTCCAGCTTCCAGCTGGAGACCACATCGCATTTGCATGCCGATGCCGCGACTGTGCTGAACATCAGCGAGGATCATCTCGATCGTTATGCCGGCATGGGCGAATACAGCGATGCGAAGGCGCGGATTTTTGCCGGTTGCAAGGTGCAGGTGCTGAACCGCGACGATGCACGCTGCATGAGCATCACCCGCAAGGGGTACGCCGCAGGGTGCCCGGAACCTTCGGTTCCACCCTCGCGCAGGGCGCGCGCGGAATGCCGGCTTGTCACTTTCGGTTTGGGCGAACCCGGTTCGGAGGGCGATTTCGGGATATTGCGGGACGGAACTGAAGTCTGGCTGGTGCAGGGCGCGCAGCGTCTGCTCAAGGCCGGCGAGTTGCAAGTGGCCGGGCTGCACAACGCGGCGAATGCCCTGGCTGCGCTGGCGCTGTGCCGCGCAATCGATCTGCCCATGCCGGTTTTG
This sequence comes from Gallionella sp., assembly GCA_027311105.1. Taxonomy (GTDB): domain Bacteria; phylum Pseudomonadota; class Gammaproteobacteria; order Burkholderiales; family Gallionellaceae; genus Gallionella. The sequence goes on along the minus strand of DAICZN010000120.1, from coordinate 5,223 downwards.
CTGGATGCTCTGCGCAGTTTCAAAGGGCTGCCGCATCGCGTCGAGCGCGTGAAGGAAATAGGCGGCGTCATTTACTACGACGACTCCAAGGGTACCAATGTCGGCGCGACGATAGCCGCGCTGCAAGGGCTGGGCCGCAAAGCGGTGCTGATCGCCGGCGGAGAGGGCAAGGGGCAGGATTTTGCGCCGCTCAACCCGGCAGTGGCAGAGCATGCGCGGGCGGTGGTGCTGATCGGACGGGATGCGCCATTGATCGCCGATGCCCTGAGCGGGAGCGGCGTGAAAGTGGCGCTGGCCGGCGACATGAACGATGCGGTGCAGCAGGCTGCGCGGCTGGCGCACGATGGCGATGCGGTGCTGCTGTCTCCGGCCTGTGCCAGCTTCGACATGTTTAGAAATTACGCGCATCGCGCCGAAGTTTTCGTTGCGGCGGTAAATGAACTGAAGCTGGAGGACGCATGGCATCAATGGTAAAAACCCGCACCCGGCCGCCGCAGGCGCAATTCGACGAATTGCTGATATGGGTGTTGATAGGACTGCTGGCGCTGGGTCTGGTCATGGTGTACTCCGCATCGATTGCCACAGCCGAGGCCAACAAATATACCGGATACCAGCCCGCCTACTATTTGATACGCCAGGGGTTGTACATTGCGGTCGGCTTGCTGCTTGGCCTGTTTGCCTTCCAGATACCGGTGCAATTGTGGCAGACCTACGCGCCCTACCTGTTTTTGATCGGGGCGGCGATGCTGGTGCTGGTGCTGATCCCGGGGCTGGGTCGGGAAGTGAACGGCAGCCGCCGCTGGCTGTCGCTTTTCGTTATCAATCTGCAACCCTCCGAGTTCATGAAGTTGTTTGCGGTGCTGTACGCGGCCGATTACACGGTGCGCAAAGGAAAGATAGGCCACCTGATCACCAAGGCCTTTTTGCCGATGCTGGTGGTGATGGCGCTGATCGGAGGCTTGTTGCTGCAGGAGCCTGACATGGGCGCATTCGTGGTCATCCTGTCTATCGCCTTCTGCACTTTGTGGTTGGGAGGTTTCAACCTTAAAGTTTTCGCCGCGCTGCTGGTCGCATTGCCCCTGGTGTTTTCCGCGCTGATATTTTCTTCCCCCTACCGCATGCAGCGCGTGATCGGTTTCATGGATCCGTGGTCTGACCCCTATGGCAAGGGTTATCAATTGAGTCATGCGCTCATCGCATTCGGGCGCGGGGAGTGGCTGGGTGTGGGGCTGGGCGGAAGCGTGGAAAAACTGTTTTACCTGCCGGAGGCGCATACCGATTTTCTGATGGCGGTGATCGCCGAGGAATTGGGTCTGGCCGGCGTGGCCGCGGTGATAGCGCTGTTCGCACTGCTGGTGGTGCGCGCGTTCCAGATCGGCCGCCATGCCGCTTTTCTGGAACGCAATTTTTCCGCACTGGTCGCACAGGGAATAGGAGTGTGGATAGGCGTGCAGACGATGATCAATATCGGCGTGAACATGGGTGTGCTGCCGACCAAGGGTTTGACCCTGCCGTTCCTGAGCTTTGGCGGCAGCGGCATCGTGGTGAATTGCATTGCGGCCGCGCTGCTGCTCAGAGTGGACTACGAGAATCGGCGCATAGCCCGGGGGTTGGCGGTATGAGCCGCTCAATCCTGATCATGGCCGGCGGTACAGGGGGTCACATTTTTCCGGCACTCGCCGTGGCTGACATCCTGCGCGCCCGGGGCTGGCGGGTGACCTGGCTGGGCGCGCCCGACAGCATGGAAGCCGACCTGGTTCCCCGGCACAGCTATGAAATGGCGTGGGTACGCTTTTCGGGCGTGCGCGGCAAGGGACTGTTGCGACTGCTGCGCCTGCCGTTCGATCTGCTGCGCGCAATGTGGCAAAGCGCGGGCGCGATATTCCGCGTTCGCCCGGACGTGGTGCTGGGTATGGGAGGCTACATCACTTTCCCGGGCGGAATGATGGCCGCATTGCTGCGCCGCCCGCTGGTGATACACGAGCAGAACTCGATTGCCGGATTGAGCAACAGGGCGCTGGCACATCTGGCGCAAAAAGTGATCAGCGGATTCCCGGATGTGTTGCCGCGCGCGATATGGTGCGGCAACCCGGTACGCAGTGACATTGCGGCATTGCCCGCACCCGGGCAGCGCTATTCCGCGCGCAGCGGCAGGTTGAATGTGCTGGTGGTGGGCGGAAGCCTGGGAGCCAGGGCGATCAATGAAACATTGCCGCAGGCGCTCGCGCTGTTGCCGCCGGAAATGCGTCCCACTGTGCTGCATCAAACCGGGAAACAGCACTACGCGGCAGTCAAGCAGGCTTATCAGCAGGCGGGAGTGGAGGCGGAAGTGAAACCGTTCATGGACGAAATGGCCAAGCACTATGGTAATGCCGATCTGGTGATTTGCCGCGCCGGCGCATTGACTGTTGCGGAACTTGCCGCGGCGGGCGTGGCGAGCATATTGATACCGTTCCCGTTTGCGGTGGACGACCACCAGACCCGCAATGCGGAGTTTTTGAGCAAGCATGACGCCGCAGTGTTGCTTCCGCAGCGCGAATTGAGTGTGGCAAAACTGGCCCGGTTGCTGCAGGAATTGAATCGCGAAAAATTATTGGCGATGGCGCTCCAGGCGCGCGACCTGGCCAAGGCGGGAGCTGCGGCCGCAGTCGCGGAAATTTGCGCGGAGGTGGCGGCATGAAGCACAAGGTCAAGCATCTCCACTTTGGGCATCGGCGGCTCGGGCATGAGCGGCATAGCCGAAGTGTTGCTCAATCTGGGTTACCAGATAAGCGGCTCGGATCTGGGGGCAAATGCAGCCACCAAACGTTTAAGGAAACTGGGCGCGACGGTGTATCTCGGCCATGCCGGGCAGAACCTGACCAACGCCGACGCGGTGGTGGTCTCGACTGCTGTGGGCATGGACAATCCCGAAGTGCTGGCGGCGCGGGAGCGCCGCATACCGGTGGTGCCGCGCGCGATGATGCTGGCCGAACTTATGCGCCTGCGCCAGGGCATCGCGGTGGCGGGCACGCATGGCAAGACCACCACCACTTCCCTGACCTCCAGTGTGCTGGCCAGGGGCGGTTTCGATCCCACCTATGTGATTGGCGGCAAGCTTAACAGCAGCGACAGCAATGCCAAGCTCGGCACGGGAGAATTCATCGTGGTTGAGGCCGACGAGTCGGATGCGTCGTTCCTGCATCTGCAGCCGATACTCGCGGTGATCACCAATATCGACGCCGATCACATGGAAACCTACGGCCACGATTTCGAAAAGCTCAAGCAGGCGTTTGTGGAGTTTGTAGAACACCTGCCGTTCTACGGCAGGGCGATATTGTGCACGGATGATGCCAACGTGCGGGAAATCCTGCCGCGCATCAGCAAGCCGGTGACGACTTACGGATTCGGCGAGGGCGCGCAGATCCGCGCGGTGAACGTGCGGCATCTGGGCGGACGGATGCACTTTACCGCGCAATGCCGGCATAACGGCGGCTGTGACACGTTACTGGCGGAGCCGGCCGATTGCGGGAACAGCCGCCCGTCCGCCCCTCCCGCACCAGACGGTTCCACCGCACCGTGTCGGGGCGACACGCCCAAGGATTTGGATATCACGCTCAATCTGGCGGGCATGCACAACGTGCTGAACTCCCTTGCCGCGATCGCCGTCGCACTCGAGGTCGGTGTCGCGGATGAAGCAATCATTTCTGCACTGGCCGAATTTCAGGGGGTGGGCAGGCGCTTCCAGCGCTACGGTGAAATTGCTTTGCCGGCTGGCGGCGGCTTCACGCTGATTGACGACTACGGGCATCACCCCGCGGAAATGCTGGCCACGCTGGAGGCGGTGCGCGGCGCGTTTCCCGGCCGGCGCCTGGTGCTGGCCTTCCAGCCGCATCGCTACACGCGCACGCGCGACCTGTTCGAGGATTTCGTGAAGGTATTGTGCAGCGTGGACGCGCTGCTGCTGGCGGAAGTCTATCCGGCCGGCGAGCAGCCCGTCGTGGCGGCAGACGGGCGCGCGCTGATGCATGCCCTGCGTGTGGCGGGCCAGAGCGAAGCGGTGTTTGTCGAGGATATCCAGCAGATGCCGCAGGCGATCATGCAGATGGCGCGCGACGGCGATGTGGTCATCACGATGGGCGCCGGTTCGATAGGGAGCACGCCGAACAGATTGCTGGGAAAGAGCGACGCCGATGCAACCGGGAAGACGCCGGCCGTGCAGGCGCAACGTTCGGGTGAGCCATGAACATGACCGAGCTGCAGCACTACGCCAAATCGCCACTGCGCGGAACCCTGAGCCGCGACGAGCCGATGCGCAAACACACCAGCTGGCGGACGGGAGGCACAGCCGAGCGCATGTACCAGCCTGCCGATCTGGAAGACCTGCTGGTGTTCCTGCGCGGCCTGCCTCCAGATGAACCATTGTGTGCAGTGGGCCTGGGCAGCAATCTGCTGGTGCGCGACGGCGGTTTGCGCGGCACGGTTCTGCTGCTGCACGGGGCATTGAGCGCGTTGCATCTCGAAATGGACGGGAGCATCTATGCCGAAGCCGGGGTGCCGGGTGCAAAGCTGGCCCGTTTTGCCGCACAGCACAATTTGCAGGGGGCGGAATTTTTTGCAGGCATTCCCGGCACGCTGGGAGGCATGCTGGCGATGAATGCCGGCTGCTATGGCAGCGAGACATGGGAAAAAGTGATGCGCGTGCAGACCGTGGATCGGCGCGGCGAAGTGCATGTGCGCACACCGGCCGAATACGAGATCGGATACCGGCACGTAATCAGGACTGAGGGAAAAGGACTGGGGGCTGGGGAAGATTCTCATGTTCTTCAGTCCTCAGTCCCCAGTCCTCAGTCCCCAGAATTCTTTGTTGCCGCATGGCTGCAGCTGGCCAGGGGCGACGGTGACGCGGCGCGGCTGGGGATCAAGGCATTGTTGAGCAAACGCATCGCCACCCAGCCGCTGAATCTGCCAAATGCCGGATCGGTATTTCGCAATCCGCCGGGCGATCACGCCGCGCGGCTGATCGAACAATGCGGGCTGAAAGGCAGGCAAATCGGCGGCGCCCAGGTGTCGGAAAAACATGCGAACTTTATTGTGAACCTAGGTGCCGCGAGCGCGGCGGATATCGAGAATTTGATTTTGGAAGTTCAGTCAGGGGTGCAACAACAGACCGGCGTCAAGTTGCATCCGGAAGTGCGCATTATTGGGGAAAAACATGAATAGCCGCAGAGGTTACAGAGAGCG
>DAICZN010000119.1 GCA_027311105.1 Gallionella sp. | reverse complement strand
CAAGACCAAGATGCCTTTTTTTAAACCATCTGGATTGCCACGTCGGCTACGCCTTCTGATGGAACTACTGGTGGAACGACTAGCCATCCCACTAAGCAACCAGAAGACGGTTGCCAAGTGGCTGGTTATAGCCAATCGACTAAGCCAGCAAGCTGGCAAGTCGCTGGTTATCGCAATGACAGGTGTTTGTACCATCGCTCGCAGCTGAAGCCTTGTTGCAATGACGAGGCATTCCGGATTCCCCGAATTCGCGGGAATGACGTGCCAGTTTTATAATTTTCCCTGACCGTATTCCGGAAGATGTGTCACTGTCATCAAATATGAAAACCTCAATAATTCCGCATTTGAAACAGCGCCAAGCGCAGGAACGGGTCTTGCCCGCTCCTGCGCTTGCAAAATTATTGCCGTTTTAAAGTACCTTGGAATAAGGCGGATTGGGGCAGCGGCAGTTCTGTCTGCAGCCTAGAACGACATCCTCACGCCGACAAAGACACCCTGATCCACCGTCACGTTGGGTCCGGTATTCAGGTTGAACTTGATGTCGCGGTAACCGATGTAGGCGGCTGCACTGGGTATGACCTGGTATTCCACGCGCAGCCCGGTTTCGACATAGCGGTCGGCGTCGCCAAAGGTGGTGATGTTCGGGGCAACATACACTTGCCCGATGATACCCATGCGTGACAGGTCGGGCGGTGAATAGCGCAACATTCCACCCAGCGCAATCGCCGACTCGGTAGTGCCTGCCGTATGGCCCGCCAGGCCCTTGATGCCTACACCAACGGAAAATCCGGGCGCATTGTCGCCCAGCTCGTCTTTCACGGCGACACCCAGATCAACCAGCGTATTGTTTACATTGCTTGCATTTGAATACAGGGCTCCGACATGGAGTTCGGTATTCCCCAGGGCGTCGCGGCCCATCGCCGTGCTGTACTGGAATTGGGCGGCGCTATTGCGCAGGTTCAGGTCGATGGAATCCGCCATCGCGGCGGTGCTCAGGGCCAGCATGGAAAGTGCGAAGACATTGCGCGATAACATAAAATACTCCTTAAAAAATATATCGGTGCAGGGTGGGTTCGAATGATTTGTATCGGTCAGATTGCAAACGGAACGGCATGCATATCCGAAATTCTGTATTGGCAGGTGCAAGCATATCACAGACGAAACCCGTCACGAACAGGGCGGCTATCCGCGGCCCGGCTTGGGTTGCGGCGCAGCGGAGATTCGGGGCGCGGGTGAATTTCAGCAGGGGTCATGCGGTATCACAGGGCAAGGTCGAACGCGGTATCGCCTTCCGCGACATTTTCACCGATCCGCATATTCCTGAAATCGAACAGCTTGCCGTCCAGCAGATGCGAGGGCGCGACATTCTGCATCGCGGTAAAGATGGTCTGGCTGCGCCCCGGATATTCGCGTTCCCACGCGGCGAGCATTTCCTTGATGTTCTGGCGCTGCAGATTCTCCTGCGCGCCGCACAGGTTGCACGGGATGATCGGGAATTCCATGCCGCGCGCATAGCGGGCGATGTCTTTCTCGGCGCAATAGGCGAGCGGGCGGATCACGATGTGGTCGCCCTTGTCGGTGACCAGCTTGGGCGGCATCGCCTTGAGCTTGCCGCCGAAGAACATGTTCAGGAACAGCGTCTCTATCATGTCGTCGCGGTGGTGCCCCAGCGCGATCTTGTTCGCGCCCAGCTCGCCCGCGACACGGTAGATGATGCCGCGCCGCAGCCGCGAGCACAGCGAGCAGGTGGTCTTGCCCTCGGGGATTTTTTCCTTGACGATGGAATAAGTGTCCTGGGTCTCGATGTGATACTCCACGCCGAGCTGTTTCAGGTAATCCGGCAGCACCTGGGCCGGGAAGCCCGGCTGCTTCTGGTCGAGATTCATCGCGACGATGCGGAAATCGACAGGCGCGCGCTTGCGCAGCGTGAGCAGGATATCCAGCAGCGTATAGGAGTCCTTGCCGCCCGACAGGCACACCATCACGCTGTCGCCTTCCTCTATCATGTTGAAATCGGCGATTGCCTGCCCGACCATGTGTTCCAGCCGTCCCTTGAGGCGGTTGAAGTTGCTGGAGTGGCGTTCAAAGTGTATCGGTTGTGTGAGGTCGTTCATTAAATTCTCAAAGGTTGACACTGCGGCCGCCATCTACTGCGATGATCTGGCCGGTTATGTAAGGCGCATCCCGGATAAGAAAGGCAACAGCTCTGGCTATGTCGTCCGGTTCGCCTTCGCGCTTGAGCAGCGTGTGTGCGACGATCTTGCGGCGCTGCTCCTCATCCATCCAGTCCGAGTTTTCCGGCCACACGATGACCCCGGGGGCGACGGCGTTGACGCGCACCTGCGGTGCCATTTCCTGGGCCAGTCCCTTGGTCAGCGCGACCAGCCCGGACTTGGCGACGCTATACAGCAGGTGTCCCTGCATCGGACGTTCGGCGTGGATGTCGGTGATATTCACGATACAGCCGTGACGCCGGCGCAATTCCGCCGCTGCCGCCTGTGCCAGGAACAGCGGGGCTTTCAGGTTGGTACCCAGCAGATCGTGCCATTGTGATTCATTGATGCCGGCCAACTGCGTGGCGTAAAAACTTGAAGCGTTGTTGACCAGCGCATCCAGTTGCCCGAATGTTCCGGTGACACTGTCCACGAGTCCCGGTAATGCGTGCAGGTCCAGCAGGTCCGCCCGAAATATCGCAGCGCTGTTCGGGCGCATATCATTCAGCTGCTGTTGCAGAGCCAGCGCCTCCTGGTCGGAACTGCGGTAATGTATCGCGAGTTGGGCACCCGCAGCGTGCAGGCGGCGGCAGATTGCCGCGCCGACGCGCTTCGCACCTCCTGTAACCAGTACCACCTTGCCATGCATCTGACTTTCCCCGATACGCATTTGATCAAGCTGCTAAAATCGCATCCGCGAATTATACCCGACCATGCCCAAGCCACCCATCGCCACTTTACCGATACCCGGCCCCGAAGCCGCCCAGCACAGCGCACGTCTGACGGAGTTCATCCGGCGCGACATCGCGGCGCAGGGCGGGTGGATTCCGTTTGCGCGCTTCATGGAGCTGGCGCTGTATGCGCCCGGGCTGGGCTATTATTCGGCTGGCGCGCACAAGCTCGGCGCGGCGGGCGATTTCATCACCGCACCTGAACTCTCGCCGCTGTTCGGACGCACCGTGGCGCGGCAGGCGGCCCAGATCATGGCGCAAAGTGCAGCGAACATACTCAAGCTGGGCGCGGGCAGCGGCAGGCTGGCGGCGGACATGCTGGCCGAGCTGGAACAGCTGGGCAGCCTGCCGGACAGCTATGCGATCCTTGAGGTCAGTCCCGACCTGCGCGCGCGCCAGCAGGCGCTGCTGCGCGAACGCCTGCCGCATCTGCTGGACAGGGTGCGCTGGCTGGATACGCTGCCGGAACGATTCAGCGGGATTATCGTCGCCAACGAAGTGCTCGATGCTTTGCCGGTGCACCTGCTGCACTGGCGCGACAGCGCGATCACCGAGCGCGGCGCGGCAGCCGGGGAACACGGGTTCATCTGGCAGGAGCGCGCCGTCAGTAATGCAGGTTTGCTGCATGCCGCACAGCAAGTCAAGGTGCCTGATGACTACGCCAGCGAGATATGCCTCGCAGCGCGCGGCCTGGTCACCAGCCTGGCGCAACGGCTGGAACAGGGCGCGCTGCTGTTCATCGATTACGGATTCGGCGCGCGCGAGTTCTATCATCCGCAGCGCAACAGGGGCACGCTGATGTGCCACTATCGCCACCATGCGCACGACGACCCGTTTTTTCTGCCCGGCCTGCAGGACATCACCGCGCATGTGAATTTCACCGACATCGCCGAGTGCGGCATTGATGCGGGTCTGGAGTTCGCGGGCTATACCTCGCAGGCATTTTTCCTGGTCAACTGCGGCATCACCGGATTGCTGCAAGGCACTGCGCCGGACAATCTGCGCGATTACCTGCCGCTCTCGGCGCAGCTGCAGAAACTCACCAGCCCGGCGGAGATGGGTGAGTTGTTCAAGGTGATCGCATTGGGCAAAGGGATGGTGAATCCGTTGTGCGGATTCGTGAACGGCGACCTGGCGCGCTCACTGTGAATCGAAAGTCCGCGAATAATCGCTATCGGGTGATCCGGGTCAGCCGGCTCCATATTCATCCCATTGCCCGAATCCGGCCCTTTTGAAACGCCCAGTGTCGCGGCGCGGCAGATATGGTTGGCTGAAGCAGCAAGACGATCAGACAGGCTCCGGGCCGGTCCAGATCAGCTCCGGGAGCACGGCTTCCTCCGGTTGGGGCGAAAAAGCCATACGCTGAATTTCGTTGCCGTCCTCGTTGCGGTAGACCAGTTCGCTGGTGTCGAAATTGAACTCCGAGTGACGCGGATCTTTCCACTGGTCGAGAAAATGCTTGTAAAAAGGCTCGAAGAACCCCCGCTGCGGGTTTTCATGCTGCAGCCCGAAGACGTACTCAGGCTGTAATTTAATCTCATGTCCATCATGGCAGTACTGCACCCAGACATATTCGCCGGTCACCACCAGTTTCCAGAACGGCGGATCTTCATAGAACTTGAGCCTGACTTTTTTTCCCGCAACGGCAAGCTTGCGCAGGTAGGTGACGCTCGCTTCCGTTTCCTGGCGATAGGACTGGAGCATGGCCTCCGGGTCATCCAGCGCCTGTGCCCGGCTGGCGATCCCCTTGCCATAGGGGTCTGCCAGCAGCACGCGAATTTCATATGCCAGCCCCAGCGTCTTCTGCAATGCGCTATTCTTCGAGCTAAACGTGTCATAGCCGCTGATGGACATGATATAGACATCGCGCGAGTTGGCGATCTTCTTGCGCATGCCCCGTTCCTTCCAGCGCGACACCCAGCCACGCCCTTCCCGCGCATACACCAGCGACGCGATCCTGTTCATGTGTATGCTGCGCCGTCCGTCCCATGCGATCTTGGAAATATTGAACAACAGCACCAGCACCGTGGCAAAGCTGATTTCCGTGAGCATCAGCAAATGCGAGTTGCCCTCAACCCTGGGCCACCAGTAAAACAGTATGTATTTCGCCACCACCGGCAGGGAGAATGCGACACCCACCGCCAGTAACGTAATCACCCCATGGGTGAAGATGTGGTGTATCCCCTGGGTGAAACTGTGGAAATGTTTATTGTGGTCCACTATGCAATCTCCTTGTTGAAACAAATGTGCGGTGGTCTGTGAATGCCATCACGGATGGGAAAATTAAGCGGCTTTGAGAATCGTGCGCGATGATTAAATCCGCATGCACGCTTGCGCACAGTGCACCAGCGCACAGATGAAAACTCAGGCGGCTCTGGTGCGTGGCTTGGGGGAGGTTGGGCTTGGAATGGTTGCCGCGGCTAACCCGCGGCAAGACAACGACGAACGTTCCGCGTTTTGATTTTGAATCCGATGGTGCGGGCTGCGGTTAAGGAATGTCCGGGGCGCGGGTTGGGATTTCGCAACGTGTTACGGTGTCGGACTGCAGGGACGGCAGGCCGGATATAAGCGGATTGCTAGAAATGCGGAACCCTGGCGTAAAACGATCTGCAGGCGCTGGAAAATTCGGCCAGTGTGATTTCGATGCCGTCGCAAAAAAAGCGTGTCAGGTAACCACGATAAGTGTGCCCGTTGATTTTGAAAATTTCGCTCATGATTGCTGTTCCTGTTGCTCTTTGGATGTTGCCCGGTGGTTCCGGCCTGTTCCTTGACGATGAACTTCAGGTTCTGCTCCGGTCCGGCCATTACCCGCTACTTGCAGCAAGTATCCCCTCCATATCCGGAATTTTCCGTGCGTTAACGCACGCATGACTGGTCAATTTTCGATCGCACTCATGAAAATTTCATGGCATTTTATTTTTTGTACACGTAATCCTTAGGGGCTTTTTCATCTATGGCGCGGGCATCCCAGCCCAGCTTGAAACTTGTCCTGATAAGGTAACGCTCCCGGTCGGTCAAGTCATCACCACAGATTGCCATTGCAATGGGCAGCCATACGTCGAAGGCTTCACGTTTTCGCAGGTTGGTTCGTTTATATATCATCAAACAATCCTTAATTCGGTACGGTATGATTTTTGCGCGGACACCACATCCCGGGACCGGTATTCAACGCACGCATGCCTTGTCTTTCGATGGTTGAACAGCATGCCTGGCGGCGAAACCTGTTTCGAATCCGCCGTGAATTCCGGGTCATTGTAATGGCTATCCTGAAAGCGGTGAAATTTTTGATGTGCGCTCCGGGATTCGCGTTTGTCCGGTTGCGCAGGCAGTTTTTTCGGCTAAACGGCACAACCCGGATAAATATCCGGATAAATAGTATTTGCCAGGTTGAAAGGTAAGGATACATACTTCGCTCATGCGTCTTCTTCCCGCTAAATTGATGCGCGACGCCGTTCCGCTCATCGCATTGCTGCTTGCCGCGTGCGGTGGGGGAGGCGGGGCCGCAAACGGTACAGCCCCCGTTCCGGTTGCCGCCTACTCGGTCGGGGGCACGCTGACCGGTTTGACTTCCGGAAACAGCATCACTCTCTCCAACAACGGCACCGATAACCTTACGCTGAGCTCCAGCGGTGTCAACCAAACTTTTACCTTTGCCGCGAAGCTGGCCAATGGCTCGGCTTACAAGCTCTCGCTATCCGCTACTTCGCCAAGTTACCAGCCCTGCACCTCGATCTATGGTACGGGCGTCATCAACGGAGCTGACGTCCCGGGCATTAATCTCCCCGGCATGAATGTGTTCTGCGGTTTGGCGGGTGGCTCGAGCACGTTTACAGCGACCGGCAACTCGATGAAGGCGGCGCGTTATAGCCACACCGCCACGCTGTTGCCCGACGGCCAGGTATTGGTCAGCGGCGGACAAGGCACGGCAGGGGCAGGCGTTCTAAACAGTGCAGAGTTGTATGACCCGGCTACCGGCCTGTGGACTACCGCAGCTTCAATGAAAGTGCCGCGCTATTCCCACACCGCCACGCTGTTGCCCGACGGCCGTGCGTTGCCCAACGGCAAGGTGTTGGTCAGCGGCGGACACGGCCCAACAGGCGCTATTAACAGCGCCGAGCTGTATGACCCGGTTGCGGGAACCTGGACATACGCTGCCCTGATGAATGAATCGCGCTATTCCCATACCGCCACGCTGTTGCCGAACGGCAGTGTGCTGGTCAGCGGCGGATACAGCTCGTATTCGGGAGCGATTCTTGGCAGTACCGAGCTGTACTATCCGTATA
>DAICZN010000107.1 GCA_027311105.1 Gallionella sp. | reverse complement strand
ATCACTTTTGCCAGCTCAAAACAATATGCCGCCCGCACCGAGGAAAACTTGCGCCAGTCGAATCTGGCCCGGGATGAAAAACACTATGCCACGCTGCTCAAGCTGACCGTTGCCGAAGCGGGCAAAAGCATAGTCGAACTGCCGTGGGTATGGGGCAGGCCTTTGCAACAAGTGTCCTCCGCAGTGCGCAGCTGCCACGGCTGGGAGCTAGTCGAAGCAGCCCGCGCACGCGGCAAGGGAATCATTTTTCTCACACCGCACTGGGGCTGCTTCGAAGTCACCGGACTATATATCGGGCATCGCCTGCCGCTGACCAATCTGTACAGCTCACCAAAACAGGGTTGGCTGGAATCAGTGATGCGCAGCGGCCGTGAACGCGGATTGGCACGCCTGGCAACCGCCGACCTCAGTGGAGTACGCCTGCTGTTCAAAGCCCTCAAACGCGGCGAGGCGATCGGTTTGTTGCCCGACCAGGTACCCAGCCAGGGCGAGGGCGAATGGGTGGATTTTTTTGGCCGCCCGGCTTACACGATGACTTTGAGCGGGCGCCTTGCCCAGTCCAGCGGCGCGACAGTGTTGCTTGCCTATGCCGAACGCCTGCCCAAAGGGGCGGGATACACACTGAACTTCGAACCGTTGCCGCTGGATTTTTCCAAATCCGTGCCGCTGCAGATCAATGCCGCGCTGGAACGCGTGATCGCGATCTCTCCGGCCCAGTATCTGTGGAGCTATAACCGCTACAAGGTCCCAAGCGGGGTTCTGCCGCCGGTGGCCGGGGAGCATGCATGTTAGTGCGGGCCGGGGTGTTCGTGTTGTGGCTGGTACACTTTTTGCCTTTCCGCGTGCTGGTGTGGATCGGCAATGCGCTGGGCCTGCTGCTATACGCGATCGCCGCGGAGCGCCGGCATGTGGCGAGCGTCAACCTGAATCTGTGCTGCCCCGAAATGACCGAAGCCCAGCGCGTTCGCCTGTTGCGTGCCCACTTCAGGATGTTTGCGCGCGGCCTGATCGAACGCACCATCCTGTGGTGGGGCAGCGCAGAGCGCATCTCCGGCCTGATCCGCGTCGAGGGTGCCGAACATTTCGAGGCGCTGCAAGGCAAGCCATCCATTCTGCTCACCCCCCATTTCGTCGGCATGGATGCCGGCGGCCAGTGGATCGCGCAACACACCGACACGGTGTGCATGTATGCCAACCAGAAGAACATCTACCTGACCGAGTTGCTGCTGAAGAAGCGCGCCCGCTTCCGCAACCAGCGCCTTTATTCACGCCAGCAAGGGTTGCGTCCCATCCTCAAGGGCATGCGCGAAGGCATGCCGTTCATCTATCCGCCGGACCAGGACCAGGGCATCAGGGACGGCGCCTTCATTCCTTTTTTCGGCGTGCCTGCCGCGACAATGACCTCGGTGCCGCGCATCGCGCAAATGACCGGCGCGAAAGTCCTGCCCTGCATCACGCGCCTGCTGCCCGGTGCGGCTGGTTATGTGCTGACCTTTTATCCGCCCTGGGAGAATTACCCCAGCGGCGATGACATCGCGGATACGCGCCGGATGAACGAGTTCATCGAACAGCGGGTGCGCGAGATGCCGGAGCAGTATTTCTGGCTGCACAAGCGCTTCAAGACTCGCCCCGAAGGCGAAAAAAAGCTCTATTGAAGCTGCTGCACTCGACATAACTTTGTTACTCAAGGGCTCAAAATGCTCATTTACTCAAATGTAAACTCCGCTTTTTCGCCCTTTCGTGCCGCGTTCTGTCTTCGCTCGCGACGCTTCAATAAAATTTTTTGGGGGTTACATGAAATATAAGGACCTGCGCGACTTCATCGCCCAACTGGAAAAACTCGGCGAACTCAAGCGCGTCAGCGCGCCGGTTTCTCCGCACCTGGAAATGACCGAAATCTGCGACCGCGTGCTGCGCGCGCAAGGCCCGGCGATCCTGTTCGAGAATCCGTCGGGAAACAATATGCCGGTTCTCGCAAACTTGTTCGGCACACCGCGCCGCGTCGCGCTGGGCATGGGCGAGGAATCCATTGCAGCACTGCGCGAAGTCGGCAGGCTGCTCGCCTACCTCAAGGAACCGGAGCCACCCAAGGGTTTGAAGGATGCCTGGGAAAAATGGCCGGTGCTGAAGCAGGTGCTGAACATGTCGCCCAAGGTGCTTTCCAGCGCGCCTTGTCAGGACGTGGTGTGGGAAGGAAACGAAGTGAACCTGGCCAAGCTGCCGATCCAGACTTGCTGGCCCGGCGATGTTGCCCCGCTGATCACCTGGGGCCTGGTGGTCACGCGTGGGCCGAACAAGATACGCCAGAATCTCGGCATCTACCGCCAGCAGGTGATCGCGCCGAACAAGGTCATCATGCGCTGGCTTGCGCAGCGCGGCGGCGCACTGGATTTTCAGGACTGGCGCAAGACACACCCCGCTGAGCCGTTCCCGATCGCCGTCGTGATCGGTGCCGATCCGGCCACGATACTCGGCGCGGTCACGCCGGTGCCGGACAGCCTTTCCGAATACCAGTTCGCCGGATTGCTGCGCGGCAGCAAGACCGAACTGGTGAAATGCCTGGGCAGCGATCTGCAGGTCCCCGCCAGCGCCGAGATCGTGCTGGAAGGCGTGATCCATCCCGGTGAAATGGCGCTGGAAGGCCCCTATGGCGACCACACCGGCTATTACAACGAGCAGGACAAATTTCCGGTGTTCACCATCGAGCGCATCACGATGCGCCGTGACCCGATCTACCATTCCACCTACACCGGCAAGCCGCCCGACGAACCGTCGATGCTGGGCGTCGCACTCAACGAAGTGTTCGTGCCGCTGTTGCAGAAGCAGTTCCCCGAAATCGCGGACTTTTACCTGCCGCCGGAAGGCTGCAGCTACCGCATGGCGGTGGTCAGCATCAAAAAGCAATACGCGGGGCACGCCAAGCGCGTGATGTTCGGCATCTGGTCCTTCCTGCGCCAGTTCATGTACACCAAGTTCATTATCGTGGTTGACGACGATATCGACATCCGCAACTGGAAGGAAGTGATCTGGGCGATCACAACGCGCGTCGACCCGGTGCGCGACACCTTGCTGGTGGACAACACGCCTATCGATTACCTGGATTTTGCCAGCCCGGTCTCGGGACTGGGCGGCAAGATGGGTCTGGACGCCACCAACAAATGGCCGGGCGAGACGCAACGCGAATGGGGCACACCCATCGTGATGGATGCCGCGGTGAAAGCAAAGGTGGATGCGATGTGGGGTGAGCTGGGCCTTTGAAACATTCTGATTGAATACCGGCGTGCGTGCCCGATTGCAATCCCGGTCAGTCAGAAATTAAAGGCCGCCCGACGGTCAGCCCGCCTTAATTGCTGTGATTCAAATCCACCAGACCTGCGGCGTCAGCTTATATCCGGCTCCGGCGGCAGCATAAAAGGCAGCGGCATAATGGCAAGAACAGAGAAACATTTCATGATCCCTTTTGCAGCCATTCGATCAGCGCGTCCTGGGCGGGCTGGGCCCTCGCAGCATTGTGGTGATTGACTATGAACACCACTATCCACTGTTTTCCGCTGCGCGCCTTCACGTAGCCGGCTATCGATTTCACGCCTTCCAGCGAGCCGGTCTTGAGGTGCGCATAGCCGGCAATATCGCTGTTCTTGAAACGCTTTTTCACCGTTCCGTCCATGCCCAGTATCGGCAGCGAAGCTTCCAGTTCTGCACTGAACGGGCTATTCGTGGCGAGCCGCAACAATTCGGCGAGATGCTGTGCGCTGATGCGTTCCCTGCGTGACAAGCCTGCCCCGTTTTCCAGCACCAGTTCGGGGAATTGCAGATGCTGCGTGTTCAGCCACTGCCGGATCGCCGCGGAGCTGCGCCTGATACTGGCCGGCTGGGGCACGTCCGCCGGCACCGGCATCGCGGCCGGTGAATCCGAACCGTCGCTACCCCCACCGCCCTGATGCCCCGCTAGAATGGAAGTCTCTCCGGGTGCTTTCGGCGCTGAAGATTCGTCACGATC
>DAICZN010000106.1 GCA_027311105.1 Gallionella sp. | reverse complement strand
GATCCCTCACGCCGTATCACTCCCGAATCAATTGTTACAGTCCACTAGGTGTCAGTACCGGGTATCTTGCCCCTGCAACGCGGGGAAACTGGTCGTGGCCCTGAATGATTTCAGGGTGGCGACCAGACCGGTTCAGGCTTGATTTGACAAGGGAAAGCCGGGCAAGCCCTGTCTGCCCCTGATTGTTGCTTGCGCCGGACCCTTTTGGTTTCCCGTACAAGGGATAGCCAAATAGGATTTTTTCGTCCACGTCGCAACAGAACTATCCGAATCATCCCTGACCATCAATACAAATTGGAAGGATGCTGGCCATCACCGATTCGGCCTCTAGTTTTCTTATTACAACAGCATTTATTTTCCTTGCAACATCCGCAACGCCCACCCCACACCAAACCCGGTCACATCGCTGGCCACGCTGCCCAGCCCGCCCTCGCAGCGGCTGCCAGACAAGTCCACATGCAGCCACGGCACGTCATTTTCCAGGAAGCGTTTCAGGAAGCGCGCCGCGAGGATGTGGTCGGCTTCGCCATCCAGCGTGCATTGCTTGATGTCGGCGACTTTGGAATCCAGCGCGGGTTCGTAATCGTCGTCCATCGGGAAGGCGCACAACCGCTCGCCGCTCTGCTGCCCGGCCGTTATTGCCTGTTGCAGCAAATCAGCGCGGTTGCCCAATATCCCTGAATATCGCGCGCCCAGCGCCACGGCCATGCTGCCGGTTAGCGTGGCGAAGTCGATCAGTAAATCCGGCTTTGCGCGCGAAGCCAGCGTCAGAGTATCGGCCAGCACCATGCGGCCTTCGGCATCGGTATGCATGATTTCTATCGTAGTGCCGTTCAGTGCCTTGACGATGTCGTTCTGCTTGTAGGCTTTCGGCCCGATGTGGTTCTGCGCGATGGCCAGCCAGCAGTCTATGTTGACCGGCAACTTTCTTTGCGTGGCGGCGAGCAGGATGCCGAGCGCGACCGCCGATCCGTTCATGTCCTGGTGCATGCCGTGCATGTAACGCGCCGGCTTGAGGTTGTGACCGCCGGTGTCGAAGCATATGCCCTTGCCGACCAGCGCGACAGTCTGCTTCGCCCCGGCGTGGCGATAGCGCAGATGCACGATCGCGGCATCCTCGTCATGACTGCCCTGCGCCACCGCGACGAACGCGCCGGCACCCATCTTGCGCAGTGCTTTGAGGTCGAATTCCTTGAGCTGCCAGCCGTTCTGTTTGGCGAGTTGCTTCACGCGCTTGCGGTACATGCCGGGCGTGAGTTCGTTGGGCGGCAGCACGGTCAGCGTGCGGCACAGCAGGTTGCCTTCGGCTTGCGCCTTGAGTTCGCCGAATAATTTTCTGTCGGCAAAACCGTACAGCGCGATTTTTTGCAGCGGCTTGCGCTGGTCCGCTTTCTTCTTGTGCAGCGGCAACGGCGCGCCATTCACCCACGCCGCGTACACCGCAGCTTCGGCAGCCTGCCTGCGCTGGGCTTCATCTCCCTGCACAATGATGGCTATGCCGCCCGGCTGCTCGTCCAGCAGCAACTGCACGGCCTTGCGCACCTGTGTCTGCACGGCAAAAATCGTCTTGCCAAAATCCAGCATCGCCCAGACTATCAGGCCGCCGTCGGCTGCGTTAGCGGCGACCGGCGCGGTGTCGAATTCATCGGTCTTGATGCCGCGCCGCCTGAGCACGGCTGCCAGCAGGTCGCTGTACGGCAGGTCTTTCGGCAGTGTTTTCCCTTTGG
Organism: Gallionella sp.; assembly: GCA_027311105.1. GTDB lineage: Bacteria > Pseudomonadota > Gammaproteobacteria > Burkholderiales > Gallionellaceae > Gallionella. The sequence goes on along the minus strand of DAICZN010000106.1, from coordinate 20,952 downwards.
GCAGCAACACCAGCAGATGGGTTGCCTTCATGGCTTTGGGCAGGCTGAGTGCGGCGGTCAGTTGTGCTAGCATTGCGTCCTCGAAAGTCATTTCATGCCGCGATTATAAGGGCATTCAACACCAGAAATTATGCGCGCCTATTTAGACCTCATGCAGCATGTGCTCGACCACGGCACGAAGAAATCCGACCGCACCGGCACCGGCACGACCAGCGTGTTCGGCTACCAGATGCGCTTCAACCTGGCGGAGGGATTTCCGCTGGTCACCACAAAGAAGTGCCACATCAAGTCCATCATTCACGAACTGCTGTGGTTCCTGCAGGGCAGCACCAACACAAAGTACCTCAAGGACAACGGCGTCAGCATCTGGGACGAATGGGCGGACGGGAACGGCAACCTCGGTCCGGTGTACGGAAAACAGTGGCGCTCCTGGGCGACCGTCGACGGCCGCGCCGTTGACCAGATTTCCGAAGTGATAGAGCAGATCAGGAAGAATCCCGACTCGCGACGGCTGATCGTGTCGGCCTGGAACGTCGGCGAACTCAGCCAGATGGCGCTGGCACCCTGCCATGCATTTTTCCAGTTCTATGTCGCCGACGGGAAATTGTCCTGCCAGCTATACCAGCGCAGCGCCGACATCTTCCTCGGCGTGCCGTTCAACATTGCCTCGTATGCGCTGCTGACGCTGATGATCGCTCAGGTCTGCGACTTGCAGCCGGGCGATTTCGTGCACACTTTCGGCGACGCGCACATTTATGCCAACCATATGGAACAAGCCCGTTTGCAATTGTCACGCGAGCCTCGCCCGTTGCCGACGATGCGTATCAATCCAGCCGTGAATAATATTTTCGATTTCAGGTTCGAGGACTTCACGCTGGAAGGCTACGATCCTCATCCTGCAATCAAGGCGCCGGTCGCGGTATGAATACTCTTATCCCGGCACCGGTATGAAACCGCTCGTATCGCTGATCGTCGCGATGGCGAAAAACCGCGTGATCGGCATCAACAACACGCTGCCATGGCATTTGCCCGCCGACCTGAAGCACTTCAAGGCGCTCACGATGGGGCACCATATCGTGATGGGACGCAAGACTTATGATTCGATCGGCAAGCCGCTACCGGGGCGCACTTCGGTAGTGGTGACGCGCAACCGGAATTTGAAAATTGACGGGTGTATCGTTGTGCATACGCTTGAACAGGCGCTTGCTGTTTGCGCTGCGGATGACGAGATTTTTGTCGTGGGCGGCGCGGAGCTTTATGCCCTGTCCTTGCCAATTGCGGACAAGCTTTATATCACCGAGATACAGAAAGACGTGCAGGGTGATGCGTACTTTCCCGTCATTAATCACGATGAGTGGCGGGAAATATCCCGCGAGATGCACAGCCAGCAGGAACCGCTACCGCTGGAATACCACTTCACCGCCTGGCTTCGCATAAAGAAGTAACGCTTGCCGGCGTTCGGCCGGCATCCCTTGCACCTTGCCAAAGGTTTGGCGATTGCGGCGCCCCGTTAGGCGTATTTACCCTAACATCCTGTGAAGCAACTACCCGGATCACATTTCCACGGACTTGCACACCAACTCAAGCATAGCTTCATCAGTGCAACTCTTGAGTCGGCGACTCGGGCACCTCGGGCAGCGACGGCATCTCAGGCACTTCGGGCCTTTCCGGCATTTCCGGGAGAGAAGGAGACTCATGGATATCCATGTTAAGCGGGCTTTCCGGACGTTCATGGGTATTCGCGTTGATTTCAGCCGGGCTGACCAGCTCCGCACCTCTGCCCGCCCCTTCATGGGATTGCGCGCCTTTATTGCTTTCTCCCGGGCCTTCTTCCTTGCTTTGCAATTCGAATACGCTGTTTTCCTCTTTCAGGAATGAGCTGTCATTATAAAAATCAGGAATGTCTTTCAGCAAAACAGGCATTACTTCAGCGTCCACAGCCAGCCCCACCTGTTTGGGGTGGATGTCGATCTCCCCTTTTTCGGTTTTAATGAATGTTATGCCCTGATTCACTTTGTCGTAAGTGCCCGAACGGAAGCTGCTGCGGTCACCCGGCAAAATGACCGTTGCCTCATGGTCTGTTCCGCGCACACCGATTGTTGCCGTCGGAGTCCTGAGCAAATCTTTTTGCGGATACAGTTTCCCCAGTTTTCCAGTGACAAAGCGGCCCGCGCCTTTAAGCAGGGAAAACACGCTGACATCCCTGCTCGTTCCGGTGTAGGCAAACTGGTCGATCTTGAGTTGCGTTTCCGGACGAACCGAGACCAGCCCGTCATCGGTCATCCTGATTTGCAATGTGCCCGACTGGGACGTCACGATCGTTTCTCCCACGCATACCCGATCACCTTTGGCAAGCAGCCTTTTTCGACCATTGCTTTGCGCCTCGACAGCACCGAGGCTTGAAATCACTTCTCCCGCAATTTGCATCTTGCCACCCGGGCTTATGCCGGTTCCGCCCATGCCGGTGGACTTTGCCACTATTCCGGTACCGCCCATTCCCGTCCCGGAGGCTGTGTAGTTGCATTCATTTGAAGCGGCCCACACACTCCCGCAAAGGGTGCCAAGTACGCCCAGCAAGGCAAGGCGTTGCAACAACAAGTCAATTTTTTGGGGCTTCATCCGGAACCTCCGCCTCACTAAAGTTATATACGCCGAAATTTGCCCGATGCACCGCATCGGCCTGTCCTTCATCGCGCTTTTGCAGTTCTGCGGCGCGCTTGTTGACAGAATGGAGCGCCTTCATGCCGACGGTGCGGGTATAGTCCGATAGTTGCTTCACCGAATCGGCGCTCAATTTATCATAGAAGACACAGCGCTCCATAAAGGGTGGTGCGCCACCCGCCAGATTGTGTACTGTTGCAGCCATGTGGTCATGAATATTCTGGCCGAAATAATAGATCTTTTCTTCCATGTCCTGAGGCAGGACAAATGCATCCGCGCAAAGAAACACCATGTCATTCTCGTCCAGCTTGACTATCCCCTGCCGCAGCCATTCGTCCAGAACCACACGTGCACGGAAATCCTTGCTGACCGACTGAACCAGGGATTCGAAGGATAGCCCACCGCCTTTGTTCGCCAGGCGCGGCAAGGGAACGGGCAGGCCCTGTTCGTCCTGGTATTCAGGGTAACCGCTCCAAATAGTTAGCAGCAAAGCGCTCATGGATGCGCGATGTGAAAGGTCGATCTTTTCCGCGGGTTCATTGCGCAACCGGTTGATCTCCCTGCGGTGGATCCCGGTCAGCAAGCTGATACGGCTGTCCGTCTGGGGTTTGGAGGCCAGCCTGAATTCTTCTTCTGCAATCTTCGCATAGGCAGATTTGGCCAGGTTGCAGAAAGCCGGAAATGTTACGCCATGCGACAGCAGCAAACGAACTAAGGGCCGCAACAAATGCCGAATCGCCGCTACAAGAGACGGCTGAATTCCGGGGGCAGAGGTGTCTTGATTATTCATATCATCAGCTACATTGTCGGGAAGTCTCAGTTTTCATAAAGTCAGCATACCACAAAAAAACATTTGACGTGTGCAAATTTTACACGTATTATGAAATCAGTGTGTATAATGCACACGCATGTTGAGGCAGGAATATCGATAAACATGCCAGCGAACCTGCTGCAAGAACAACCCGGGTTCGATTTTTAGTTGGATATTTTTAAGGAGAAAATCATGTTGAACAAAACAAATGCTGCAAAACTTCTTGTATCTGCACTGCTCCTGGCGGGCGGCTCTGCAATCTCCTATGCCGCCCCTGCGGCACCTGCAACCCCGGCAGTGCCGGCGACTCCCGCCACACCAACGACCATGGCAATACCAGCCACACCGGCAGTCCCTGCCGCAGGTGAAAGCCTGGAGGTGGAAGCGCCTGAAGTGCATGGAGTCCCCGAAGCCCCGGAAGCCCCGGAAATGCATGAAGTTCCCGAAGCTCCCGAAGGTACTCAAGGGCACGAAGCTCCCGAGGTGCAATCCCCTGAAGTGCACACAAACGGATCCCATTAATCCAAACCAACCGGAGAACGTTATCATGGAAAACCGATTGAATACTGATGCGTTAAGAATTGTGCAGCTTGAAAAATTGCAGGAATTGAAAGCGCAAGAAAAAAACCTGCGGGAATTACAAGGTGAGTTGGAAAGAATCAACCTAAAAATCAAAAAAAAGGATGCTCTATCCACGGACGATGTGAAATATCTCGGTCAACTCGGCTGGCTTAGCGCGTTGGCAGTGACGGTAGCCAGCGTCGCTGCCAACATTTAGCCAAGAATGAACGCCTGACTTGAATTTTTTAAACCAACCAAACCAACTCTACTATCATGAAAAACGCCATACTCGCCAGCAGCATCATTAGTTTCTTCACCTCTGTCGTGATTAGTTTCTTTGCTTCAGTTATTTTTCAAACTGCACACGCGGAAGAAGCGGGAAAGCTCAGCCTGGAAACAGGCATGGACTACAACACCGGCAAGTATGGCGGTTCCCAATCCACCGACATTCTTTATGTTCCCTTCACAGCCAAGTATCAGGGCAAGGAATGGACGCTGAGATTGACCGTTCCCTACATACAGATTACCGGTCCGGCAAGCATCATAAGCGTGATGAACGGCGTGCCCCTGACTGGCGCTGCCGCAAGCAATACTCCTGTTACCCGCTCTGGTATGGGCGACGTGATTGCAGCCGCCACCCACAATGCCTACAACGGGGGCAACGAGGGACTCATAGTCAACCTGACCGGGAAAGTTAAATTAGGAACGGCTAGCAGCTCCCAGGGATTGGGCACCGGAAAGAATGATTATGCCTTCCAGGCTGATCTGTACCGGGTAAAGGGAAGCTATACCACTTTTGGAAACTTTGGTTACAGAATATACGGCAGCCCGGCCGGATACACGCTTAACAACATTTTTTATGGTTCGCTGGGCGAGAGTTATAAATTTAACCAGGATACCTCGGGAGGGATGATGCTTGATGTCGGCCAGAAAGTCATATCGACAGGCTCCCCTATTGTAGAAACGATATTTTTTGTCAACCATAAACTTGATAAAACATGGAAAGCCCAGGGTTATTTCTTAAAGGGTTTCACAAATGGCGTCCCGAATTTCGGGCTCGGAGCGTCAATCAACCATGCCATCTGACCAGTTTGAATTCCCTGCCCGTTCGAGCGTCCACGGGCTTATCCAAATTCGTTAACCGCATGTGCCTGCAACACCAGGATGAACACTATGGATTTCCCGCCGCCATCCTGGTTTACCTTGCAAAGACAGCCGGGGCCGGATCAATAGCGCCAACTCAATCCGGCCTGACGCAATCCACATAATAACGGCGCTCGCCGTTCATCTCCTCGACCAGGCCATGGATGTCGGTCTCGAAGCCGGGGAATTTTTCGTTGAAATCGCGCGCAAACTTGAGGTAATCGACGATGGTCTTGTTGAAACGCTCGCCGGGAATCAGCAGCGGGATGCCGGGTGGGTAGGGAGTGAGCAGCACCGCCGTGACACGCCCCTCCAGGTCCTCGATCGGCACGCGGTCTATCTCGTCGTGCGCCATCCTGGCGAAAGCGTCGGACGGTTTCATCGCGGGCTGCATATCGGACAGATACATCTCGGTGGTCATGCGCGCCACGTTGTGGCTCTTGTACATGTCGTGTATCTGCTGGCACAGATCATGGAGGCCGACGCGCTCGTAGCGCGGGTACGCCACGGCAAACTCCGGCAAAATACGCCAGATCGGCTGGTTCTTGTCGTAGTCATCCTTGAATTGCTGCAAAGCGGTAAGCAGCGTGTTCCAGCGGCCCTTGGTGATGCCGATCGTGAACATGATGAAGAACGAGTACAGCCCGCACTTCTCCACGATCACACCGTGCTCGGCGAGATACTTGGTGACCATCGCGGCCGGAATGCCGGTCTCGTCGAAGTTGCCGTTCAGGTTGAGCCCCGGCGTGATGATCGTGGCCTTGATCGGATCGAGCATGTTGAAGCCCGATGCCAGCTTGCCAAAACCGTGCCATTTGTCGCCGGTCTTCAGCACCCAGTCCTCGCGCGAACCGATGCCTTCGTCGGCGATCTTCTCCGGCCCCCACACCTTGAACCACCAGTCCTTGCCGAACTCGTCGTCCACCTTGCGCATCGCGCGGCGGAAATCCAGCGCCTCGGCTATGGATTCCTCCACCAGCGCGGTACCTCCAGGCGGCTCCATCATCGCGGCGGCGACGTCGCATGAAGCGATGATCGCGTACTGCGGGCTGGTCGAGGTGTGCATCAGATAAGCCTCGTTGAACACATGGCTGTTGAGCTTTCGAGTCTCCGACTCCCGCACCAGGATCTGCGAAGCCTGCGACAGGCCCGCCAATAATTTATGTGTGGATTGTGTGGCAAAGATCATCGATTCCCTGGCGCGCGGCCGGTACTTGCCGATGGCGTGCATGTCCTTGTAGAACTCGTGGAAAGCGGCGTGCGGCAGCCAGGCCTCGTCGAAGTGCAGCGTATCGATCCGGCCGTCCAGCATCTCCTTCAACATCTCCACGTTGTACACAATGCCATCGTAGGTGCTCTGGGTGATGGTCAGGATGCGCGGCTTCTTGGATTTGTCCTTGATGAAAGGGTTTGCGTTGATCTTGCGCTGGATGCTTTCGGGCTCGAACTCGGACTTGGGGATAGGCCCGATGATGCCGTAATGGTTGCGCGTTGGCATCAGGAATACCGGCACCGCGCCTGTCATCATGATGGCGTGCAGTATTGACTTGTGGCAATTGCGGTCCACCACGACGATGTCATCGGGTGCAACGGTCGAATGCCACACGATCTTGTTGGAAGTGGAAGTGCCGTTGGTGACGAAGAACAAATGATCGGCATTGAAGATGCGCGCGGCATTGCGCTCCGAGGCTGCCACCGGACCGGTGTGGTCGAGCAGCTGGCCGAGCTCGTCCACCGCGTTGCACACGTCGGCACGCAGCATGTTCTCGCCGAAGAACTGGTGGAACATCTGCCCGACCGGAGATTTCAGAAATGCCACGCCGCCCGAGTGTCCCGGGCAGTGCCACGAGTAGGAGCCGTCCTGGGCGTAGTGCAACAGGGCGCGAAAGAATGGCGGCGCCAGCGAATCCAGATAGGCCTTGGCCTCGCGGATGATGTGGCGCGCGACAAATTCCGGCGTGTCCTCATGCATGTGAATGAAGCCGTGCAACTCGCGCAGCACGTCATTCGGAATGTGCCGCGAAGTGCGTGTCTCGCCATACAGGTAAATCGGAATATCGGCGTTCTTGAAGCGTATCTCCCTGACGAAGGCGCGCAAACTTTTCAGCGCGACCTCGGTTTCCTCCGCGCTTCCCGAGCCGAACTCCTCGTCATCGATAGACAGCAAAAATGCCGAAGCTCGGCTCTGTTGCTGGGCAAACGAGGTCAGGTCGCCATAACTGGTAACGCCGAGCACTTCCATGCCCTCTTTTTCCAGCGCGTCTGCCAGCGCGCGTATGCCCAACCCGCTGGCATTCTCGGAGCGGAAGTCTTCATCGATGATGACGATAGGAAAACGAAATTTCATACGGTGCTCCTTGGGCGCGGACAATGGGGCGCGGATAGATTAAGGCTTTTCGGACCAGAAATAGAACAGGGTTTCAGTGCAGGCTCATATTTGCCCAAGGCCAATGTGATGCCGAAACCAAAACGGAATTTCATGACTTACTCCCATTAGGGATAAAAATTGGGCGGGGATAGCGAATTGGCGCGGATTGTCGCAGATTTCAATAGCGCTGCAAGGGGAAATTTTTGCTGCAAAAAGCATGAGCCCGCCAAATGCGGGCTACATTTTCGGCAAGGTCACACCGACCTGCCCCTGATACTTGCCGCCTCTATCCTTGTAGGATGTCTCGCAGACCTCGTCGCTCTCGAAAAACAGCACCTGCGCCACACCCTCGTTGGCGTAGATTTTGGCGGGCAAGGGCGTGGTGTTGGAAAATTCCAGCGTCACATAGCCTTCCCATTCCGGTTCGAACGGCGTGACGTTGACGATGATGCCGCAGCGCGCATAAGTGGATTTGCCCAGGCAGATGGTCAGCACGCTGCGCGGGATGCGGAAATACTCCACGGTGCGCGCCAGCGCGAACGAGTTGGGCGGGATGATGCAGTAATCGGCATTGACCTCGACGAAGGAATTCGGGTCGAAATTCTTCGGGGCGACGATGGTGCTGTTGATGTTGGTGAACAGCTTGAATTCGTTGGAGCAGCGGATATCGTAGCCGTAGCTGGATGTGCCGTACGATACGATGCGCTTGCCGTCGACCTCCTTAACCTGGTTGGGCTCGAACGGTTCTATCATCTTGTGCTGCTCCGCCATGCGGCGTATCCATTTGTCCGACTTGATGCTCATCGCTATTCCTCTTGTAAGTGGTTCATACCGCAATCCGCAAGGGCGCGATTTTAACCAATTCGCCGCTGTCGCGCGCGATTTGCTAAAATCCGCGCCTTTATAGCGTTTCGGCAATTTCATGACTACCCGTAAAAACCCCGATGTACCAAGAAAAATATTGGTCACCTCCGCGCTGCCTTATGCAAACGGCAGCATCCACCTCGGCCACCTGGTCGAGTACATCCAGACCGACATCTGGGTACGCTTCCAGAAGATGCAGGGAAACGAAGTGCATTATGTGTGCGCCGACGATACCCACGGCACGCCCATCATGCTGCGCGCCGAGAAGGAAGGCATCACGCCAGAACAGCTGATAGACCGCGTATGGCATGAGCACATTGCAGATTTCAAAGGCTTCCATGTCGAGTTCGATCACTACGGCAGCACCAACAGTGCCGAGACCGGAAGCTACTCACGCGAAATTTATCTCAAGCTCAGAGACCAGAACCCCTCATTGATAGAAAAGCGTGCCATTGAACAATTCTACGACCCAGTCAAGAACATGTTCCTGCCGGATCGCTTCATCAAAGGGGAATGCCCGAAGTGCCACGCCAGGGACCAGTACGGCGACAATTGCGAAGTCTGCGGCGCGGCCTACGCGCCCACCGACCTGGTCAACCCTTACTCCGCGGTGTCCGGCGCGAAACCGGAATTGCGCTTTTCCGACCACTATTTCTTCAAGCTTTCCGCCGACACCTGCCAGCAATTCCTGCGCGAATGGACGCGCAGCGGATCGCTGCAAACCGAAGCCGCCAACAAGATGCAGGAATGGCTGGGTGCGGAAGGCGAGAACAAGCTGACCGACTGGGACATCTCGCGCGACGCGCCGTATTTCGGTTTCGAGATACCCGATGCGCCGGGCAAATATTTTTACGTGTGGCTGGACGCGCCGGTAGGCTACATGGGTAGCTTCAGGCAATTGTGCAACGAGAAGGGGCTGGATTTCGACGAATACTGGAAGGCCGGTTCAAAGACCGAGATGTACCACTTCATCGGCAAGGACATACTATATTTCCACGCGCTGTTCTGGCCGGCGATGCTGCAGCATGCCGGTTTCCGCACGCCGACCAAACTGTTCGCGCACGGCTTCCTGACCGTCAACGGCGAGAAGATGAGCAAGTCGCGCGGCACGTTCATCACCGCCGAGAGTTATCTCAAACAGGGCCTCAACCCTGAATACCTGCGCTACTACTACGCCGCGAAACTCAACGGCACGATGGAAGACATCGACCTCAATCTGGAGGATTTCGTCGCGAAGGTGAACAGCGATCTGGTCGGAAAATACATCAACATAGCGAGCCGCTGCGCGGGCTTCCTGACCAAGTTCTTCGACGGCAAACTCGCTTTTGACGAAATGGGGAATGTACTCGGCGGCGCCATTGGCAATGGCCGGACAATTGCCGAATCTTTCGAATCCCGCGACTATGCCCGCGCGCTGCGCGACATCATGGGCATCGCCGATAGAATCAACGGCGAAATCGCCATCGCGGCACCGTGGACACTGGCCAAGGACGAAACCCGGCGCACAGCCTTGCACGACATCTGTTCAAGGGCATTGCATGGCTTTTATGTACTCTCGATCCTGTTGCGGCCGGTTCTGCCGGAATTGACATCCCGCGTTGCCAGAGAGCTGTTCGCCATGGATCGTGATTTCACCTGGCAAGACCTTTCTGTTCTGCCGACGCGTGTCAACCCCTACCAGCATCTGGCGACCCGCCTCGATCCCAAACTGATCGAAGCGATGGTTGCAGCCAACAAGGAAAGCCTGCAGCCGGCGGCAGAATCCCGGCAGCGCCACGCCGAGCATCAGCAGCATACCGTGGCCAGGGAGGCCGCACAGGCGGAGATAGATATGCAATCGTTCATCGGCATCGAGGATTTCGCGAAAATCGATTTGCGCGTGGCGCGCATCGTCAATGCCGAGCATGTGGAAGGCGCCGAGAAGCTGCTGAAACTGACGCTGGACATCGGCGAGGCCCGACCGCGAACGGTGTTCGCGGGTATCAAGTCGGTTTACGACCCGGAAAAACTCAAGGGCCGCATGACGGTGATGGTCGCCAACCTCGCACCGCGCAAGATGAAGTTCGGCCTGTCGGAAGGCATGGTGCTGGCAGCATCGGGTGAAACCCCGGGATTATTCATTCTCAGCCCGGACGACGGCGCACAACCCGGCATGCGAATCAAATAGTCACCGCAACCGGAGGCTGAACAGGAACATGAGCAAAACTTTTAGTGATGAATTGCAACAACAAGGGACTGGCATGAAACGCACACCAAGAATTCTTCCGGCCTGTTTGGTTCTGCTATCCCTGATGACGGCCTGCTCCGAGCCCGAAACGCATATCTTGAAAGTTAACGTGACAAACGACCTCGGGAGCCCGGCAAAGCTGGCCCTCTGCGAGGACTACTTGCACTGCATAACAATTTCCGACCAGTGGACGGAGAAAGAAATCGGCGCACATGATACTGAATCATTCGTCATGTCCACGGAAGCGGTGACAGTTTTCAGGGTGTCGGCGGAAATCAATGGAAAGGCCACGGTCAGCTGTCTGCGGGTGAAATTTGACAAGTCCCTGAAGGCCTCTCCCAACCTGTTTCTTTCGGCTGCGACAGGCTGCTAAGCCGGCATGCTTATTGAGGTTTCCATATTTGATGACAGTGACACATCTTGCGGAATGCGGTAAGGGGAAATTAAAAAACTGGCACGTCATTCCCGCGAATTCGGGGAATCCAGGACACCTCGTCATTGCGATAACCAGCGACTTGCCAGCTTGCTGGCTTGGTCGATTGGCTATAACCAACCACTTGGCAACCGTCTTCTGGTTGCTTAGTGGGATGGCTAGTCGTTCCACCAGTAGTTCCATCAGGAGGTGAAACCGACGCGGCAATCCAGAATGCTTCGTCATTGCGAGAAGGCGCAGCCGACGTGGCAATCCAGAAGGTTTAAAAAAATGCATCCTGGTCTTGCTGGATTGCTTCACTTCGTTCGCAATGACGGCAAGGGTGTCGTGAATTATGGAAGTATCAATAAGATGGAACGGCAGACGTGATTCCGCATGGGACTCTTTCGGCACCGGCCAGGCTGGCCGTCCTCGTGCGCAAATCAATTTTCTGAAAGCACCCCGTTCAAAGCGCCGTCCCGTACACCACTTTTACGTTTTCCTCGTGCAGCAGCTCGCGCAGATCCCTAAGCAAATCGTCATGCAGTGTCACTTGCCATTCGTCGCCCAGGCGCAACAGGCAGCTGGCATTGTCATTATGGTAATGAATCTGCACCGGACATTTGCCATCGCGATATGGAGTGAATAATTTTTTGAGTTGCGCGATGCCGGCCTTGCCATTGCAGTGCAATGCCAGTTGCTGCGCGAAATGCGAGCGCGCGGACGCGAAATCGAACAATTCATCGCCGGTCACCCGCACGTTCCCCGAATATTCATCCAGGCTGGCTTTGCCGCGCACCACCAGCAACTCGTCTTCGCGTATCCACGGGCGGCTGGCCTCGTAGATTTCATTGAACACGGTCAGCTCCACCTGCGCGCTGCCGTCATCCAGCGTGACCACCGCCATGCGCCCGCGCCTTGTTTGCTGGATGCGCAACCCGGAAACAATGCCCGCCAGCACGACGGGCACGCCCCGCCTCGATGCATGCCCGGAGCCGTTGCCCGAACCATTCGTTTGCCCGACGAATTTCGGCGTCAGATCGGCCAGCTTTAATTTGATAAAGTTGGCCAATTCCCCGGCATACTCCTGGTACGGATGCCCGCCAAGATAGATTCCCAGGCTGGATTTTTCATGCGCCAGCTGTTCGCGCAAACGCCAGCGGGGAACATCGGCAGTCTGCACGATCAGCACCGCATCGGATTCTTCACTGCCGAACAAGCTGTTCTGGTTGGCCGCGCGGGCATGCTGGTCGGCGCTCGCCAAAGCCGCATCCACGCTGGCCATCAGCGCGGCGCGGTGGTCGTTGACGCTATCGAATGCGCCCGCCTTGATCAGGGCCTCGATCGTGCGCCGGTTGACGATGCGTTTGTCCACGCGCCGGCAAAAATCGAACAGGTCCTTGAACGGGCCGCTCTCGCGTGCCTTGACGATGCTGGCTATCGCGGCCTCGCCGGTACCCTTGATCGCCCCCAGCCCGTAGGCAATGGTCGCCTCGTCCACCGGCGAGAACGCATACCCGGAGCTGTTCACATCCGGGGCCAGTATGCGTATGTTCTGTTGCAGCGTATCGGCGTAGAAGATGCTTACTTTTTCAGTATTGTCCAGATCACCGGACAGGGTTGCCGCCATGAAAGCGGCGGGATGGTGCGTCTTTAAATAAGCTGTCTGGTAAGCCACCAGCGCGTAGGCCGCGGCATGCGATTTGTTGAAGCCATATCCGGCGAACTTCTCCATCAGGTCGAACAGGTTGCCGGCCACTTCCTTGGAGGTGCCGTTCTTGAGCGCGCCGGAAATGAATATTTCGCGCTGCTGCGCCATCTCCTCGGCCTTTTTCTTGCCCATCGCGCGGCGCAGCAGGTCGGCTCCTCCCAGGGTATAGCCACCCACCAGCTGGGCCATCTGCATCACCTGTTCCTGGTAGACCATGATGCCGTAGGTCTCGCTCAGCACCGGTTCGACAGCCGGATGAGGGTAATCGAATTTCTCGCCGTGTTTGCGCCGGATGAAATCCGGGATCAAGTCCATCGGACCGGGACGATAAAGCGCCACCAGCGCGATGATGTCCTCGAAACAGTCGGGCTTCGCGCGCCCCAGCATGTCCTTCATGCCGCGCGACTCAAGCTGGAACACGGCTGTGGTGTTGCCTTTTTTCAACAGGGCGTATGTTGCGGCATCATCCAGCGGCAGTGTTTCTAACGTAAAGGACTGAGGACTGGTGGTTTCACCCAGTCCTCCGTCCTCAGTCCTCAGCCCTTGTTTCTCCAGTCTCTTGATATGGCGCATCGCCCAGTCGAGTATGGTCAGCGTGCGCAGGCCCAGAAAATCGAACTTCACCAGACCGATCGCTTCGACGTCATCCTTGTCGAACTGGCTGACCACGCTGGTGCTGCTGTCGGCACAGTACAACGGGCAGAAATCGGTAAGCTGCCCCGGCGCGATCAGCACCCCGCCCGCATGCATGCCGACGTTGCGCGTCAAATCTTCCAGCCGGCCGGCCAGCTCCAGCAACTCCGGCACACCTTCCTCGCTCTCGGCAATGCTGTTGATTTCCGGCTCCAGCTCGCGGGCTTTTTTCAGCGAAACCGGCTTGACACCTTCCAGCGGTATTGCTTTCGACAGGCGGTCGCACAAGCCGTAGGGAAAGTCCATTACGCGCCCGACATCCCGTATCACCGCCTTGGACGCCATGGTGCCGAAGGTGGCGATCTGCGCCACGCTGGCCGCGCCATATTTCTGCTTCACATAGTCAATGACGCGCTCGCGCCCGTCCTGGCAAAAGTCCACGTCGAAGTCGGGCATCGAAACGCGCTCCGGATTCAGGAAACGCTCGAACAGCAAGGCATAGCGCAACGGGTCCAGATCGGTAATGCCCAGGCTGTACGCCACCAGCGAACCGGCGCCGGAACCCCGTCCCGGGCCCACCGGCACACCGTTGTGTTTCGCCCAGCGGATAAAGTCCGCCACGATCAGGAAATAACCGTGGAAGCCCATCTTGATGATGGTCTCGATCTCGAAATCCAGCCGCGCCTGATATTGCGCCTGCCTGCCAGCCCGCTCCGCCTGGTCGGGATAAAGCAGCACCATGCGCTGCTGCAAGCCGAGCTCCGCCTGCTCGCGCAAATAATCGTCCAGCCCCTGGCCGTCCGGGGTGGGGAAATCCGGCAGACGCGGCTTGTCCAGAACCAGCGACAGATTGCATCGGCGCGCAATCTCCACACTGTTTTGCAATGCTTCCGGCAGATCGGCGAACAGCGCAGCCATTTCAGCCTGGGTCGTGAAATACTGCCGGGCGGTAAAGATCCTGGCACGGCGCTTGTCGTTGAGCACATAGCCTTCGGCTATGCACACCCGGGCTTCGTGAGCCTTGAAATCTTCCGCACCGAGAAATTGCACGGGGTGCGTGGCAACTACCGGCAAATCAAATTCTGCGGCGAGTTGTGTCGCCGCATGAAGGTAATGCTCCTCGCCGGCAAATCCGGTGCGCTGCACCTCGATGTAATAACGATTGCCGAACACCCCCGACCATTCGCGCGCAAACAGCCGTGCCTGCGCAACATTGCCGGTCAACAGCGCGCTGCCGACATCGCCAAGATGTGCGCCGGACAGGGCGATCAGGCCGTCACTGTCCTGATGCAGCCACTCGCGCCGCAGTTCGGCGCGGCCGCGGTGCTGATTCTCCAGATAAGCGCGGCTGAGCAATCGGCATAACAGCAGGTAACCCGCGTTTGACTGGCACAGCAACAGCAGGCGGTAGGGCCGGTCCTGATCGGCGTCGTTGCTGATGTACACATCGCAACCGGCAACCGGCTTGATGCCCGCGCCGCGCGCCGCCTTGTAAAACTTGACCAGGCCGAAGAAATTATTCAGGTCGGTCAGCGCCAGTGCCGGCATTGCGTCGCGTTTTGCGGCGGCAACCGCCTCGTCCACGCGCACCATGCCATCCGAAATCGAATATTCGCTGTGCAAACGGAGATGGACAAAGGTTGGTTGCGGCATGATGGAAAGCTGAAGTGAGGTTGGCAGGTATTTCGGCGTTAGCCGAAAGCTCGCAAAATCCAGGCGTCAATTTTAGCATTGCCTGAAACGTAATTTTTTTCTAATTCGCGCTGATAGAATGCCGCCCTTGTATCAAAGCCCCTCACCATGCCCAACACGCTGACACCGCAACGCGAACACTATCTTTTGCTCACGCTGGCCGGCATCCAGTTCAGCCACATCCTTGATTTCATGATCATCATGCCGCTCGGTCCTATCCTGATAGCGGCTTTTGGCATCAGCACGCATGAATTCGGCCTGCTGGTCGCGTCCTACAGCTTCAGTGCCGCGCTGTCCGGCCTGTTTGCCGCAACCTTTATCGATCGTTTCGAACGCAAGCGCCTGCTGCTGATCATATTCGGCTTGTTCGGGCTGGCCACGCTGGCGTGCGGGCTGGCTCCCGGCTATGCAGCGCTGATCGTTGCGCGCGGCCTGGCCGGCACTTTCGGCGGCGTGATGGGCGCAATGGTGCAAACCATAGTCGGCGACGTGATTCCATTCGCACGGCGCGCCAGGGCGGCCGGCATTATTTCAACTGCCTTCTCTCTTTCCACGGTTGCCGGTGTGCCTTTATCCCTATGGCTGGCCAACCGCTTCGAATGGCGCGCGCCATTCATCCTGATCGCAATATTGACGGTGCTGTTCATCATCATCGGCGCGCGCGTACTGCCCGAACTGCGCTACCACATCAGCCCTTCGTCAAGCTCAGGACAGGCGAAACGCGCCCATCCGTTTTCCGCGATGTTCGAGGTATTGCGCGATATCAACCATCGGCGCGCCCTGGTGTTTTCCGCGCTGCTCATTTTTTCCGGCTTCACGGTGATCCCCTACATCACCATCTATGCGGTGGGCAACGTCGGCATTCCGCAACACGATATCCCGTTCATATACCTCGCGGGCGGCGCGGCAACGCTGGTCACCGCCAGGCTGATAGGCCATATTGCCGACCTGGGCGGCAAAATAAAAGTTTACCGGCGGGTTGCCTTTGCTGCGTTGGTGCCCTTGTTCGTGGTTACCCACATCGGAGCCTCGTCGCTATGGCTTTGGCTGGTTTGCACCACGGGATTTTTCGTATTGGTTTCGGGACGCATGATCCCGGCGATGGCCATCATCACTTCGGCCGCACAACCAAAACTGCGCGGCACGTTCATGTCGCTCAATGCAACGGTACAGTCATTCGCGATGGGACTGGCCACCACGCTGGCCGGGTTCATCATCACGCAAAATGATGCGGGGCAGATCGCCGGCTACGGATTGGTGGGTTATGTCGCGATAACTGGAAACGTGCTGGCGATAATGTTTGTCGCGCGCATCGTGATGCACGATCGGCATGCTACTGTGCCGGATGTCGCGCTGAAATAAGCAGGGATATAACCCAAATCGTTTTTGGAGGGGGTGATGGGGGTCGAACCCAAACTCACATACTACGTAACCACTTGACTTAACAAGGCCATTGACACTTGTTTGTCGCGAGTTGTTCATGCACGGGATTTTTGAATTAAAGTAGCATTTTACTGAGATATTATCGAACACCAACAAGTTATGACTGAAGCAGAAATGCAGATGAAACGATACCAGGCGTTGATGAAAAACGCTCTTGATGGTGTCCACATCATGGATATACGGGGCGACATTGTTGAGGTCAATGACGCTTTCTGCGATATGTTGGGTTATTCTCAGGAAGAGGCAGGCAAACTTAACATTGCCGATTTTGATTCCCAGTGGACGACGGAAGGGCTGCTGGAAAAGCTCAGGAATTTTGCAGGCGTCAGTGCGAGGTTTGAGACTATCCACCGTCGCAAGGACGGCAAGCTTATCGATGTCGAAATTAGCGCCACAGGCGTTGACATAGATGGGCAGCTTTACATCTTCGCTTCAAGCCGCGACATCACCAAGCCCAAGGCCGCCAAGGACAAGGTGCGACGGCTGACACAAATCTATGCGGCCCTTAGTCAATGTAACCAGGCTATCGTGCGCTGTGCCAGCGAAGCTGAGTTGTTTCCGCAGATCTGCCGCGATGCAGTCAATTTCGGCGGTATGAAAATGGCCTGGATCGGTATGGTTGACACAACCAGCAATCTGGTCAAGCCGGCGGCTTCATTCGGTGCTGGCACCGAATATCTTGATAACCTGGAAATTTCGGTAGTGAATGGTATCCCAACCAGCCAGGGGCCGGCCGGCACGTCAATCCGTGAAAACAAGCCAGTATGGTGCCAGGATTTTCAGCATGATCCGGCCACTGTAGCCTGGCATGAACGCGGCGCAAAATTCGGCTGGCGTGCCATCGCATCTCTGCCCTTGCACCGCAATGAAGTCGTTGTTGGCGCTTTTGTTCTGTACTCCGATACCTTGAATGCGTTCGATGAAAGGACACAGAATCTGCTGCTTGAAATGGCAATGAACATCAGTTTTGCATTGGGCAATTATGCCCGCGAAACTGAACGCAAACAGACCGAGGAAGAGAATGCCACTCTTGTTGAAAGGCTGGATGTGGCGACACGCGCCGCGAAAATAGGGATATGGGATTGGGACATCGTCAACAACAACCTGGTCTGGGACGACCGGATGTTCGAGTTATACGGTGCAAGGAAAGAGGATTTTGGAGGCGCATATGAAATTTGGTGTGCCTTGATCCATCCTGACGACAACGTTGAGGTCAATGAATCGATGCAAATGGCGTTGCGAAGCGAATCCACCTTTGATGCCGAATTTCGGGTTTGTTGGCCAAATGGTGAAATCCGGAATATCAAGGCTTTGGGGGAAATCGTGCGCGATGCCCAAGGTGCGCCGCTACGTGTGATTGGGGTCAACTATGACGTCACCGACCGCAACTTGGCGCGGGAAAAAATCCAGAATCTGGCTTTTTACGATCCGCTCACTCATCTGCCCAACCGTCGAACTCTGAAGTATCGACTTCAACAGATGTCGGCCTCGAATGCGCGTAGCGGCAAACAAGGGGCAGTGCTATTTATTGACCTGGACAATTTCAAGGACATCAACGACACACTCGGCCATCACGTCGGCGACCTGCTCCTGCAACAGGTGGCGCTGCGCCTGTCGTCCTGCGTGCGCGAAGATGACACCGTGGTACGCCTGGGCGGCGATGAATTCGTGGTGGTACTGAATGACCTGAGTGAACATGCTCTTGAAGCGACAGCCCGGACGAAAGCCATAGGCGAAAAGATTCTTGCTGCCCTCAGAAAACCCCACCAACTTGAAACTCATACATTCCACAGCACCGCCAGCATAGGCGCCATCCTGTTTGGCCATAAGCAGGCATCAGATGAGCTGATGAAGCAGGCCGACATCGCGATGTATCAGGCCAAGAAAGCCGGTCGCAACACTCTGCGCTTCTTCGACCCAAAAATGCAGTCCAGCATCACAGGTCGTGTCGCACTTGCAGGTGAACTGCGCTATGCGCTCGAACAACAGCAATTCCAGCTTTATTACCAGATACAGGTTGACAGTTCACGTCGCCCATTGGGTGCAGAGGCACTGATCCGATGGTTCCATCACGATCGGGGTATGGTATCACCTGCCCAATTCATTCCGCTGGCGGAAGAAAATGGACTGATCCTGCCCATCGGCCTCTGGGTGCTGGAGACGGCCTGCGCCCAGCTCAAGGCATGGCAGCAACAGCCCCTAACCCGCGACCTCGTTCTGGCGGTAAACGTAAGTGCCAGGCAA
The DNA here is from genome assembly GCA_027311105.1 of Gallionella sp. Taxonomy (GTDB): domain Bacteria; phylum Pseudomonadota; class Gammaproteobacteria; order Burkholderiales; family Gallionellaceae; genus Gallionella. The sequence continues at coordinate 2,182 of DAICZN010000106.1, read as the reverse complement.
TTCCACCAGGCTGACTTCGTGGCGCAAGTAATCGCGGTCGTGAAACGTCACGCCATTAATCCTATGCGGCTCAAGCTGGAGTTGACCGAAGGTATGCTGCTGGAAAACATCGAAGATACAATAACAACCATGAATATCTTGAGTGAACTCGGCATCCAGTTCTCACTGGACGACTTCGGCACCGGATTTTCATCGCTGCAATACCTCAAACGGCTGCCGCTGGATCAGCTCAAGATCGACCAGTCGTTCGTGCGTGATATCGCCACCGACAGCAGCGACAAGGTGATTGTGCGTACCATCATTGCCATGGCAAAAAGCCTGGACATTTCCGTCATTGCCGAAGGGGTGGAGACGGAAGAGCAGCGACAACTTCTCCTGAAAAACGACTGTGTTCACTACCAGGGGTATTTGTTTGGCAGGCCGATGCCCATCGAGCAGTTTGAGGCATTACTGAAGCGAAGCTGACCGTTGTTGGTGCTGGAGCAGTTGTGAACGACTTGCCGTGTCCGGAACTGTGTTGGAAGCGGCAGTTCCCAGAACCCGGTTATGGTGGAGAGGGCAGTGATGAAAACCGTTCGGTACTGTGGACAACCTCATGAATAGTGGAGCGGGTGAACGGGATCGAACCGTCGTATGCAGCTTGGGAAGCTGCCGTTCTACCATTGAACTACACCCGCAAGGCTGGCGATTTTACGTGGGATGCCTGCAATACTCAACACCAGTTCTTCGACAGTGGCGAGAGGACTGTGCCGACTGTTTAATTGATTGAGTCATCACGCCAGGTGCACGAACAGATGCAGCCATATTCAGCATATCGATAATATTCCGAACCATGCCTGCCTGATGTATGCCGACGCACAGAAAGTATTGTGCCGATCCTCTGCCATGCGAAAGGCGCGCAAAAAGAGCGGTTGAACGCAGGTTTTCCGGGCCTGTTGGAAAATTGGAGTCTGCAACTGAAAAATTCACAGGCCCGCTTTGCAGCGCGTGGGGCGTCGGCGCTCAGACCCCGAATTCACAGCCCGGGCCTGTTCCGGAGCATCGAGCCAACCCTGCCGGCCGCGCACTGCTGACGCCGCCGGGCTGAAAGGCGACTAAGCACGCGCATCCACAATCTCCGATCGCCTCATCAGCGCAAAGGCCCCGAGAAGAGGCAGCACGCAGAAGCACCACATGCTGATTTTTGCGAACAAAAGGGCTGCGAGACCGCAACCAGTGGCGAACAGGACGATACTCGTCGTCATCGCCCTAAAACGTGCGCGGATGGTCGCCGCCTTTTCCGGGGGCAAGCCATGGATCATGTCGCCCAGGTCGAGCATGATCTGCGTCGTCGAACCTGTCATCACGGTCGAGGGCGGTGTGTGCGACAGGTGCACTCGATGAGCGGCATTCTGCATAGCCATCGCCGTCACGAGGATCATTCCGAGGGCGAGCGCAACGCCGGTATCGGGGTCGTCAAAAGGCCCCGCCCAAACCGCGATGGCTGCGGCCACGATCAGCAACACGAACTGTAGTGTGAGAACGCTGCGCAGTGCCGGCCGTCCCGCGGCTCGCAGGCGCAGGCCGATGAGCCTGATGAAAAGCACGGCGAGGCAGAAGGTCGGCAGGGCAAGAATTTTCGCGAGTGCGCCACTGCTACCGAGTACCAGTGCGGAGCCGAGAGTCACGAAGTTTCCGGTTACGTGGGAGGTAAACAGCCCCTTGAGGGCGAGAAAGCCACTCGTGTCGGCGTAGCCTGCCATCAGACTGTGGATCGCAGAAAGCGAGATTCGCATGAAATAACTCCATTGCCATTAAATTTGACGCGCAGAAGCATACATCAAGCTGATGTTGTTTTGGACATTATTGGCATGCTGAATATGGCTGCGATTAATCGTGCACCTGGCATATTGCTGCCTGGTGTGCGTCGGAGAAATCCGATTAAATAGTTATTGATGCTTCCATAATTCACGACACCCTTGCCGTCATTGCGAACGAAGTGAAGCAATCCAGCAAGAACAAGATGCATTTTTTTAAACCATCTGGATTGCCGCGCCGGCTTCGCCTCCTGATGGAACTACTGGTGGAACGACTAGCCATCCCACTAAGCAACCAGAAGACGGTTGCCAAGTGGTTGGTTATAGCCAATCGACTGGTGAAACAACTAGCCATCCCACTAAGCAACCACAAAACGGTTGCCAAG
>DAICZN010000100.1 GCA_027311105.1 Gallionella sp. | reverse complement strand
ATCAGCATCGCCGAACGCTATCCTGCCAAATACTGGCACAGGCTGGATGACGGGCGCATCCAGTGCGACCTGTGCCCGCGCGACTGCAAGCTGCACGAAGGCCAGCGCGGCGCATGCTTCGTGCGCGGCCGCGTTGATGATGCGATGGTGCTGACCACCTATGGCCGCTCTTCCGGTTTCTGCGTCGACCCGATCGAAAAAAAGCCGCTCAACCATTTCTATCCCGGCAGCAGCATCCTGTCGTTCGGCACGGCGGGTTGCAACCTGGCCTGCAAATTCTGCCAGAACTGGGACATCTCCAAGTCGCGCAGCTTCGACAAGCTCGCCGACCAGGCCACGCCGGAAGCCATCGCGCGCACCGCCGGGCAACTGGGCTGCAAGAGCGTCGCTTTCACCTACAACGACCCGGTGATCTTTGCCGAATATGCGATGGATGTGGCCGATGCCTGTCACGAGCGCGGCATCAAGGCGGTGGCGGTCACCGCCGGCTATATGCACGACCAGCCGCGCCGCGATTTCTACGCGAAGATGGATGCCGCCAACGTCGACCTGAAAGCCTTCACCGACGAGTTCTATGTCAAACAGACCGGCGCGCACCTGCAACCGGTGCTGGATACGCTGAAATATCTGCGCCACGAAACCGGTGTGTGGTTAGAGATCACCACGCTGCTGATTCCCGGCCTCAACGATACAGTGCACGAGATCGGCAGGATGAGCGAATGGATCGCAAAAGAACTCGGCGTCGACGTGCCGCTGCACTTCACCGCATTCCATCCCGACTACAAGATGACCGGCATCCCCGCGACCCCGGCGAAAACGCTGACCATCGCCCGGCAGATCGCCCATTCCGCCGGACTGCAGCATGTGTATACCGGCAACGTGCACGACGTAAGCGGAGGCACCACGCACTGTCCGGCGTGCCGGCATCCATTGATCGTGCGCGACTGGCACGCGATCCGCGACTACACGCTGGACGCGCAGGGTAATTGTCCGCACTGCGGCGCGACACTGGCCGGACATTTTGAACAGTTCGTCAAGCAGTTCGGACGGCAACGCATTCCAATTGTGATGGCAGGATCGACATGAGCACCGTGCATATTCCGGCGGGCAACGTCGAACTCGATGGCGAACTGCTGTTCCCGCCGCGCGCAAAGGGTGTGGCGGTGTTCGCCCAGTATCTGTAGCAGAATGCGGTATTGCCGTTCGCGGCGAGGTAACGAACCATAACCGGCGCAGAAAGATAATTCGCGCCGAATCACCGGAGATCCGCAGATTGCCGCACATCCTAAGCTTCCCGCCGGTCGAAAATCCCGGCGCAACCGTCCTGATCCTCGGCAGCATGCCGGGCAAGGAATCGCTGCGGGCAAGGCAATATTATGCGCATCCACGCAACGCCTTCTGGATCATCATGGGCGACCTGTTCGGCGCAGCGCCGGCTTTGCCGTATGAAGCGCGAATTCAAATGCTGAAATCCGCCGGCATCGCACTCTGGGATGTACTCGCCTCATGCACCCGGCACACCAGCATGGATGCCGATATCGAGACAGACTCGATCCGGGTCAACGATTTTGTGTCGTTCTTCGGGAGACACCCGGGCATCACGCGGGTTTTTTTCAACGGCGCTCTGGCTGAATCCATCTTCTGCAAGCATGTGCAACCTTGTCTCGAACCGCGGTTGCCGGATTGCCGACGCCTGCCGTCGACCAGCCCCGCCTATGCATCCATGCGGTACGAGCAAAAACTGGTCGTGTGGGAAGCGGTCCTGGAAGCATCCCCGCCCGGGATCAGACAAGCCCGGGAAGCAACGCTCACGACACCAGTATTTTTCCGCTCGCCGCGTCAACCAAAACCTTTTTGATCGTATCCCCCCGCTTGATTTCGACCAGATAGGCGGAAATATCCGGCTTGCCCCCGGCCTGATTGCCGGACCAGCTCCCGTCATCCCCAATTTCCGAGTAGGTTCTCACCAAAACAGCTCTTTCCCTGGAAAAAAGCTCGGCCTCGATTTCGCGTTTCCCATCGACAAAACCCATCGTCGCGGTCAAGGCGATGATCCCCGCGGCTCCCGGCAATATCTTCAACTTGCTCATGGTTCCTCCCGAGTTAAATCTGTTCGTCAATTTTCATTTGCCCGGCGGGACAATAAAACCGGAATATCCGGGCCTGCGCCACAGAACTGCCTGTACACCCCGCCGCAGAGCGTCCTTGCAAACATCAATGCGCTTGCTTGGCCATCGATGTGATGCGTGGGTAAGATGGCGCGCCGGCATCAAAGTTCTGTTAATAAAATTTCATCAAATAACGCGGCATCGCCTAGCAATGCAAACGCCCTGCAGGAATTGCGGCCCTGCCGAATCATGGCTGCGGCGCATTACACGAATATTATTGAGGTTTCCATATTTGATGGCAGTGACGCATCTTTCGGAATGCGGCAGGGAGAAATGAAAATACCGGTGCGTTGTTCTGGCGAATCCAGCAAATCGGGAATGCCCCGTCATTGCAACAGGACTTAAGCCGCGAGCGAAGCGCGGCAGAGGCGAAGCCGGCGTGGCAATCCGGATGGTTTAAGCAAAATGCATCTTTAGTCCTGCTGGATTGCTTCACTTTGTTCGCAATGACGGCAAATGGTGTCATGGATTATTGAAGTGTCAATAAGTTGCGGCGGTCCGGCCGAAGATGCCGCATGTTCAAAGCGGCAGGATGGCGGGGAAAGGCTAGCTTGAGCCCGACTTGAGCTGCCCGATCACTTCCTGGTCGCTCACCTGCGGAAAGGACTGGTAGAACTGCCCCACCGCGTAAAACACTTCCGGTGCGCCCAGACACACCACCTGATCGGCATAGGGTTCCACTTTCGCCAGCGTATCGGGAGGTGCGACCGGGACGGCGCAGATCAGTTTCTTCGGGGATTTGGCGCGCAACGCGTGCAGCGCGGCAATCATCGTGGACCCCGTGGCCAGCCCGTCGTCCACGACGATAACGATGCGCCCCGATGGATTGTGCGGCGGGCGTATCGGCGTATAGCTGGCGCGCCGCCCGCGCATCACTTCAAGTTGCGCCTGCTTTTCGGCTTCGATGTATTGCGAACTGCCACCCACTTGCCCGGCATAGTCGCCCAGATAGATCCAGCCGGTTTCATCCACCGAGCCGATCGCGAATTCCGGATTGCCCGGCGCGCGCAGTTTGCGCACCAGCACCACGTCCACTTCCCCGCCCAGTGCATCGGCGATGATCCTCGCCATAGTCACCGCGCCGCGCGGTATCGCCAGCACCAGAGGATGCTGACCGCGATATGGAGCAAGTGCTTCCGCCAGCCGGCGCGCAGCATCTTCACGGTCACGAAACATCATGTTGATCTCTCCGATATCGCCCATCAGCCAGCAGGTCGGTTTACGCAAAAATAAATGCCAACCCGACCTACAATTGCTTGCGCTGGCGCCTCGCCTCGAACAAACATATCCCCGCGCTGACCGAGACGTTCAAACTTTCCACGCTGCCCAGCATGGGGATGCGCACCAGCTCGTCGCAGGTTTCGCGGGTCAACCGTCGCAGGCCCTCTCCTTCCGCGCCCAGCACCCACGCAAGTGCGCCCCTGTGCTTGAAGCCGTTCAGATCCTGTTCGGCCTCGCCTGCCGCACCGGCCACCCAGATGTCGCGCTCCCGCAGCTCCCGCAGAGTGCGCGCAAGATTGGTGACGGTGATGTAGGGGACGGTTTCAGCCGCGCCGCAGGCGACCTTCTCCACTGTCGCGGTGATTCCGACCGCGCGGTCCTTCGGCGCGATCACCGCGTGCACGCCGAACGCATCGGCGCTGCGCAGGCAGGCACCGAGATTGTGCGGATCCTGCACGCCATCCAGCACCAGCAGCAAGGGCGGCTCATTGAGCGTATCCAGCACGTCCTCCAGATGCTGCACCCGCTGTGCCGCATCGACGAGCGCCGCAACGCCCTGGTGGCGCGCATTGCCCGCCATGCCGTCCAGGCGCGCCGCTTCTATCGGGATAACCCGCACGCCGCTGGTTTCGGCGAGCTTGATCAGGTCGCGCATGCGCGGGTCCTGGCGCTGCGCCTGCAGATAGACTTCGAGCACACCGTCCGGATTCTGGCGAATGCGCGAGGTCACGGCATGAAAGCCGTAGATCAGGCGCAAATCAGCCATGGTGCTTTTTTTCCCGGGTCTTGCCCTTGGTTGTGGCTTTTCCTGTCTTGCCTGAACGTCCTTTAGGTTCGTCCCGGTGCCCGGCATCCCCGTGTCCGGAGGCATCGATCAGCTCATGCAGCACGAAGTCGATCTTGGTGCTTTCCATGTCCACCTTCACGACGCGCACTTGCACGCGGTCGCCAAGACGATAACGCTGGCCTGTGCGCTCGCCGAGCAATTGATGTTTGGCGGCATCGAACTGGAAATAATCCTTGCCAAGTTCGGAGATGTGCACCAGTCCCTCGACATACAGGTCGTCCAGCGACACGAACATGCCGAAACTGGTGACCGACGAAACCGTCCCCGGAAACACGCTGCCCAGATGGTCGCGCATGTAAAAACATTTTAACCAGGATTCCACATCGCGCGTCGCATCGTCGGCGCGGCGTTCGGTCATCGAGCAATGCGCGCCGAGTTCCGCCCACTTCTGCGCTGGCGTATATTTCTTGCCTTGCAGCACGGCCTTGATGGCGCGATGCACCAGCAGGTCCGGATAGCGCCGTATCGGCGAGGTGAAATGAGTGTATGCGTCGTAGCCCAGACCGAAGTGCCCGATGTTTTCCGGCTCATACTTGGCCTGGCGCAGGGAACGCAGCATCACGGTTTGCAGCAAACCGGCATCGTGGCGGCCCTTGATGCGCTTGAGCAGTTTGGAATAATCGGCTGCCTGCGGATCGTCTTCACCGGTCAGTTGCAGACCGAACTCTTTCATGAATTCGCGCAACGCTTCGAGTTTCTCCGGTGTTGGTCCCTGGTGGATGCGGTACAGCACGGTGTGCCCCTGTTCGTGAAGATATCCGGCCGCGCAGACGTTGGCCGCCAGCATGCATTCCTCGATCAGCTTGTGCGCGTCGTTGCGCACCACCGGCACGATCTTTTCGATCTTGCCCTGGTCGGTAAAGATCATCTGCGTCTCGACCGTCTCGAAATCGATCGCGCCGCGCTTCTCGCGCGCCTTCAGCAGCTTGTGAAACAGCTGGTAGAGATGCTGCAGATGCGGCACGATTGCGGCATTGCTCTTTGCCAGATCGCCGTCCGGTGCGGCGAGCATTTCCGCAACCTGGGTATAGGTCAGCCGCGCCTGGGAATGCATCACAGACGGATAGAAGCGGTACTTTTCGATATCACCGCTGCTGTTGATATGCATGTCGCACACCATGCACAAACGGTCCACGTGCGGGTTCAGCGAGCACAAGCCGTTGGACAATTCTTCCGGCAGCATCGGGATCACCCTGCGCGGAAAATATACCGAGTTGCCGCGCAGGATCGCCTCGCGGTCCAGCGCATCGCCGGTCTGCACATAGTGGCTGACATCGGCGATCGCGACCACCAGACGGTAGCCGCCTTTTTCCGGCGCGCAATACACCGCATCATCAAAATCGCGTGCGGTCTCGCCGTCTATCGTGACCAGCGGCAGGCTGCGTATGTCCTCACGTCCCGCCCAATCGGCTGCGGCAACTGTTGGAGAGATCGCCCTGGCCTGGCGTTCGACTTCCTTGGGAAACTCGTACGGCAGATCGTGCTTGCGCAGCGCAATCTCGATCTCCATGCCCGGATCGGCATAGTTGCCCAGCACTTCGACGATGCGGCCTATCGGCTGCGCGTGTTTGTCGGGATGCTGCATGATCTCCAGTATCACCACCTGCCCAACCTTGGCCGCACCCGACTGGCCGGGGGCGACCAGTATGTCCTGGGTGATGCGGCGGTTCTCCGCCACCACGAACTGGATACCATGTTCCTCGTACAGGCGGCCGACCACGCGGTTATTGGCGCGCTCCAGCACTTCGACGATCTTCCCCTCGGGACGCCCGCGCCGGTCCACGCCGCTCTGCCGCACCATCACCACGTCGCCGTGCAGCACCTGGTGCATTTCCTTCTCGCTGAGGACCATGTCGGGGCTGCCGTCCTCCGGGATCAGGAAGCCGAAACCATCCGGATGGCCCTGCACCTTGCCCTTGACCAGGTCGAGCTTGTCGACCACGCAGATGTCGCGTTTTCGGTTGCGCATGATCTGCCCGTCGCGCTCCATTGCCCGCAAACGGCGCGAAAAAAGGTCTTCTTCATCCTTGTTGATCTGTAACATTCCCAGCAACTCTTCATCAGCTACGGGTGCACCCTGCTCGGTAAGTATCTGCAAAATGAATTCGCGGCTGGGCAGCGGTTGCTCGTATTGCTCGCGTTCGCGTTCCAGAAACGGGTCTTGCAGACGTATATTCTTTTTATTTTTCATTGACAATGTATCCTTTAACAATTAAATTGCGCGCCTTCAGCAAATCTAAGCCCAGATGGCGGAATTGGTAGACGCGCACGGTTCAGGTCCGTGTGCCGCAAGGTGTGGAGGTTCGAGTCCTCTTCTGGGCACCAGTACAAAATATGGCTCGCGCAAGCGGGCCATTTTTTTGTGCCCGGAACAGCGAAGCTCCTGCCCCGGACACCAGTTCAAATCTCAAACGCTCAAACAAGAACGAAGTGCGAACCATGCACCGCGTTCCTTGTGTAGCCCAACATATTCATCACGCTACTCGAACGGATGGCGCAGCACGATGGTCTCATCCCGGTCCGGCCCGGTCGAAACCATGTCGACCGGCACGCCGCATACTTCCGCGATGCGTTCCAGGTAGTTGCGCGCAGCCTTGGGCAGTTCTTCATAGTGCTGCACGCCCAGGGTGCTTTCACGCCAGCCCGGCATTTCCTCATAAACCGCCTGACAATCGGCCAGCGCATCCGCACCAGCCGGCAAAATGTCACTGTCCACACCGTTGATGCGGTAGCCCACAGCAAGGCGCACGGTTTCCATGCCATCCATCACGTCCAGTTTGGTCACGCACAGTCCCGACACGCCGTTGATCTGGATCGAGCGCTTGAGTGCCGCCGCATCGAACCAGCCGCAGCGGCGCGCCCGCCCGGTGACGGAGCCGAATTCATGGCCGCGCCTGGCCAGACCCTCTCCGATCGGATCGCGCTTGTCCACCGCATCGTACAGCTCGGTCGGGAACGGGCCGGAACCGACGCGGGTGGTGTACGCCTTGGTTATGCCCAGCACATAGTGCAACATCTGCGGCCCCACGCCCGCCCCGGCACAGGCCGCGCCGGCGATGCAATTGCTCGAGGTGACGAACGGGTAGGTGCCGTGATCGATGTCCAGCAACGCGCCCTGCGCGCCTTCAAACAGCAGGCTGTTGCCGGCCTGGTTGGCATCATAAAGGGCGCGCGGCACGTCCATCACCAGCGGTTTGATGCGTGCGGCCAGCGCCAGCGTATCGTCCAGGGTCTTCTGAAAATCCACCGTTTCGGCATGGAAGTAATTCTTCAGCACGAAGTTGTGGTAGTCCAGCACCTCGCCCAGCTTCGCGGCGAAGCGCTCGCGGTAAAAAATATCCTGCAGACGTATCGCGCGGCGCGCCACCTTGTCTTCATAAGCCGGCCCGATGCCGCGCCCCGTGGTGCCGATCTTTGCCGCGCCCTTGGCCATCTCGCGGGCTTTGTCGATCGCCTCGTGGTAGGGCAGGATCAACGGGCAGGCTTCGGATATCTTCAGGCGGTTATAGACATCGACCCCGGCCTGTTGCAGCTCGTCCATCTCCTTGAGCAATGCGGAAGGCGACAGCACCACGCCGTTGCCGATGTAGCACATCACGTGGTCGCGCAGGATGCCCGAGGGGATCAGGCGCAGCACGGTTTTCTTGCCCGCGATCACCAGGGTATGCCCGGCATTGTGCCCGCCCTGGAAGCGCACCACCCCCTGCGCATGATCGGTCAGCCAGTCGACGATCTTGCCCTTGCCTTCATCACCCCACTGGGTGCCGATAACCACTACGTTCTTAGCCATTGCCAAACTTTCGAGTTTTAGAAATCAACAATTTCAATTATCAAAGCGCAACGACCTGCCAAACACCGTTGCGCAAAACCAGCTCGCGGTCGCACTGCAACTCCCTGCGCAGGCTTGTGTCACCGAGCAGGTCGACGACGATAATTTCCCCGGCATCACGCAGTTGCGCAATCCGGTCGCGCAAAGTCGCATCGTCGAGGTAAGGCGCACAGATGCCCAATCTGGCCGGCTGGTGCGGCAACAAACCATACAACTGCCGCAGGTCCATGCTGAATCCGGTGGCTGCGCGCGCGCGTCCGAAGCTCTTGCCCAAGCCGTCGTAGCGCCCGCCCAGCGCGATCGCATCGTGGCTGCCCGCATGGTAGGCGGCAAACACCACGCCGTTGTGATAGTGGTAACCGCGCAGGTCGGCGAGGTCTATACCAACGCCGGCCACCAGCGGTTGCAATCTGCCGGAGATGCTTTGCAGGTCATCCAGCGCCGCACGGATCCCGGGATAATCCGGCAACAGCCTGCGGGCTTTCTCCAGCACGCCGGCACAATTGCCATACAGCGACGGCAACACAAGCAGTGCATCGCGCAAGACTGAATTCATTGATGCCGTCAGCGTTTGCAAAGCAGTGCCGTCCTTGTTTTGCAGCGCGACAAATAATTCGTTTTCGATATTCCTGTCCAGTTTGGCATGGTTCACCAGCGCGCGAAACACACCCACATGGCCAAGGTCGAGATGCACGCCCTCGATGCCCAGCAAAGCCAGGGATTGCAGCATCAGTTGCTGGATTTCAAGATCGCTCTCCAGCCCGCTATGCCCGTACAATTCGGCACCGATTTGCAGCAACTCGCGGGTGCGCGTCAGCCCCGCCGGCTGGGTGTGCAACACGCTGCCCGCGTAACACAGGCGCACCACGCCCTGGCGGTTCAGCAAATGCGCGTCTATGCGTGCCACCTGCGGCGTGATGTCGGCGCGCAATGCCAGGGTGCGCCCGCTCAGCTGGTCGACCAGCTTGAAGCTGCGCAAATCCCTGTCATCACTGCCGTCAAGCAACAATGATTCGGCATATTCCAGCAGCGGCGGGGCCACCAATTGATAGCCGGACTTTCGCAGCAAGTCCAGAAACCGGGCGCGCATCTGTTCGATACGCAGCGCCTCGTCCGGCAGCATGTCCTGGATGTATTCTGGGAGCAGCCAGTTTTGCATTATTTGATCCAATACAACATCAGCAGGCCGGCCAGCATTGAGGTAAGCCCGATAAAGCGCAATTGCCCGTCTGTCAGTGCCACCAGCTTGCGAAAGGTCTCACGCCACAACTCGGGCAGCAGAAAGGGCAACAAACCTTCCACCACCATCATCATAGCAAGCCCAAGCAGCCAGTATTGCAGCACTACTTGCCGCCCATACCTGGGCTCTTCATGTATTTGAAGAAGACCGAACTCGGGTCCAGCACCATCACATCGCCCTTGTTCTTGAAGCTTTGCTTGTAGGCCTCAAGGCTGCGATAGAACGCATAGAACTCAGGATTCCGGCCAAATGCCGCCGCGTACAGCACTGAAGCCCTGGCATCGCCTTCACCCTTGATGCGCTGCGCATCGCGGTAGGCGCCCGCCAGGATCACCTGGCGCTGCCGGTCGGCATCGGCGCGAATCTTCTCGCTCTCGGCAAATCCGGTTGCGCGCAGTTCGTTGGCGACGCGTTTGCGCTCGGCCTCCATGCGCCGGTATACCGAATCGCTGATCTCGGGCGGGAAGTCGACGCGCTTGAGGCGCACGTCCAGCACCTGCACGCCTATCTTGCTGGCATCCGCCTCGGTTTTCTGCAGCACCGCCTGCATGATCTGGTCGCGCTCGCCGGAAATGACATCATGAATGCTGCGCTTGCCGAATTCCTCGCGCATGCTGGAATTGATCGTCTGCATCAGGCGTGTCCTCGCGCGCATTTCATCGCCGCCGACGCTGACATAGTATTGCTTGACGTCCGCGATGCGCCACTTGACGAAAGAATCCACCATCACGTTTTTCTTTTCGGCCGTGATGTAGCGCTCCGGCTCCCCGGTATCCAGAGTAAGAAGGCGCGAATCAAAGAATCGCACGTTCTGCATCAGCGGCACCTTGAAGTACAAACCGGGGGCGGTTTTTACACTGATCATTTCCCCCAGCTGAAACACGATGGCAGTCTGGCGCTGGTCGACCACGAACATGCTCAGGCTGGCAATTACCAGCACAACCACTGCGCCGACCAGGATGTTAGCTGTATTGATCTTCATTATCTTGTCTCCCGATCGCGGCCAAGCAGGGACTCGCGCGCGCTCTGTGCAGCCGTATTATCACTTCCCTGGGTTGTCGCCGGTGCGACATCGGTTTTGGCTGCGGGCTGCGCCTCGGTTGAAACTGCAGCACCAGCACGAGTGGCTTCCATCAACTTGTCCAGGGGCAGATAAAGCAGGCTGTTGCCGTTCTTTTGATCTATCATCACCTTGCTGACGTTGCCCAGCATTTGCTGCATCATGTCCAGATACATGCGTTCGCGCGTGACAGCAGGCGCCTTCTGGTACTCCACCAGTATCTGCTTGAAGCGGCTGGCATCACCTTCGGCGTTTGCGATCACACTCTGGTGATACCCCTGCGCTTCCTGCATCAAACGCGCTGCCGCGCCGCTTGCGCGCGGTATCACGTCATTGGCATACGCCTGGCCTTCGTTCTTCTGGCGCTCGCGGTCCTGTCCGGCCTTCACCGCATCATCAAAGGATGCCTGCACCTGTTCCGGCGGCTGCGCATTCTGCATCGTGACTTTGCTGATCAGGATGCCCGACTTGTAGCGGTCAAGGATGCTTTGCATCAGCTTGGTGGTCTCCGCCGTCACCTGCTCGCGCCCTTCATACAGCACAAAATCCATCTTGTTCTTGCCGACCACCTCGCGTATTGCCGCTTCGGCCACCTGGTGCACATTTTCATCCGGAGCGCGATTGTTGAACAGGTACGCCGCAGGATCGCTCACGAAGTACTGCACTGCAAACTGGATGTCGATGATGTTTTCATCGTCGGTAAGCATCAGCGATTCATTCAGTATCTTGTTTTTGACGTTGTCGCGATATCCGATCTCAACGGTCCGTACCTGGCTCACATTGACGATTTCGACGGTCTCGACCGGAAAAGGCAAATGCCAATGGGGGCCCGGCTGGGTAATCTCCACGTTCTTGCCAAAGCGCAGCACCGCGCCGCGCTGGCCCGCATCGACGATGTAAAATCCGCTGCCGATCCAGATCAGGGCAATGATCGCAACGATCAAGCCGATGCCGGGCCCGAAGCCCTGTGCGGGAGCACCGCCGGCGGGCTTGCCGGCACCGCCTTTGCCGCCCCCCATCAATGCCGTTAGCTTTTGATTGAGTTTTCGCAACAGTGCTTCCAGGTCCGGGGGACCGCCGTTGCCATTCTTGTTACCCCATTGCGGATCATTCAATCCCATAATTCGTCACTCGCTTGATTAGTTTGATTCTCTTTTGCAGCGGCGGCCTGGCGGGCAGTTTTGGCTTCTGTCAATGCCAGCCGCAAACCTTCCATACCAGCACCGCTTTGGGCACTCAGAAAAACGCGGCAGATTCTACCATATTCATCCCGCTCCACACCGGCCGGCACATCCCCCGTGTCGATCTTGTTGAACACCATGATCTGGGGAATCTCCGCAGCATCTATCTCGGCCAGTACTTTATTGACTTCGGAGATCTGATCGTCGCGGTTGGGGTTGCTGGAATCCACCACATGCAGCAACAGATCGGCCTGGATCGTTTCCTCCAGCGTGCTGCGAAATGCGGCGACCAGCGAGTGCGGCAGATGACGGATGAAGCCCACCGTGTCAGACACCACGATTTCACCCGAGTCCTCGGTAAACATGCGGCGCGAGGTAGTATCGAGGGTGGCGAACAACTGGTCCGCGACATACACGTTGGCGCGGGTCAGCCTGTTGAACAGTGTCGACTTGCCGGCATTGGTATAGCCGACGATGGATACCGACAGCACATCGTGGCGATTGCGCGCACGCCGCCGCACTTCGCGCTGGCGCGTGAGTTGCTCAAGGCGTTCTTTCAGCAAATGAACGCGCTTGTCGAGCTTGCGCCTGTCCAGTTCCAGCCTGGTTTCGCCGGGGCCGCGGGCGCCCACCGCATGTTTCTGCTGCCCCATGTCCTGGTTCATGCCCACCAGGCGTGTGGCCAGATACTTGAGTTGCGCAATCTCGACCTGAACCTTGCCTTCATGGCTTTGCGCGCGCTGCGCGAAGATGTCCAGAATCAGCATGGTGCGGTCGATCACGCGCGTATTCAGCTTGGCAGTCAGGTTGCGCATCTGCGCGGGGGAAAGGTCATGATTAAAAATCACCAGAGGTGCTTCCAGCCGTTCCACCAGCCCGGCGATTTCCTGCACCTTGCCGCTGCCCGCAAACAGCGCCGCATCAGGGCGCTGCCGCCTGGCTTCGACTATAGCCAAAGTACGCACACCTGCGGTCTCTGCCAGCAAACGCAATTCTTCCAGACTCTCGCTGTGATCGCTATTGACGAAATCGATACTGACCAGGACCGCGGCCTCAGGACCGG
>DAICZN010000116.1 GCA_027311105.1 Gallionella sp. | reverse complement strand
GGAATGATCCATATCTGCAGCAGATGCACCGCATCAATCGGGGAAGGATTCACCTCGCTGTGCTGCACGCCCGTGCCCGCGCTCATCACTTGAACCTCGCCGTAACGGATGTCCTCGCCGTGCCCCATGCTGTCGCGATGGCGCAGCGCACCGCTCAGCACGTAGGTCAGGATTTCCATATCGCGATGCCCGTGCGTGCCGAAACCCGTGCCGGGCTGCACGATGTCCTCGTTGATCACGAGCAGCGGCCCGAAATGGACATGCTCGGGATCGCGGTAATCGGCGAATGAAAAGCTGTGCCAGCTTTCCAGCCAGCCGTGGTGCGCGTAACCGCGCTCGCCTGATTTGCGCAAGACCATCATAGTTCACCTCCGTAGTGTTGCAATAGCCCAAGCATCGCGGACGCCTTGTCCAGTGTCTCCCTGTACTCCGCCGCCACATTTGAATCCGCGACGATGCCGCCGCCCGCCCAGCAATGCACCTGGTTCCCCGAATGGACGATGGTGCGGATCACGATATTGCTGTCCATGTTGCCGTCAAAGCCCGCATAGCCTATGGCGCCGCAGTAGATGCCGCGCCGGTCGGGCTCCAGCTGGGCAATGATCTGCATTGCGCGTATTTTTGGCGCACCGGTGACCGAGCCGCCGGGGAAACAGTCGCGCAGCGCGTGCAGCGCGTCGCGTCCTTCGGCCAGCTTGCCCTGCACCGTGCTGACCAGATGGTGCACATTGCTGAAACTTTCAACCCCGAACAATTCAGGCACCCGCACCGACCCCGGCACACAGCATTTGCCGAGGTCGTTGCGCAACAGATCCACGATCATCAGATTCTCGGCACGGTCTTTGGGATGGTTGCGCAGTTCTTCGGCAAGCCAGTGATCCTGTTGTGCATCGCCGCCGCGCGGTCGGGTTCCCTTGATAGGCCTGGTTTCCACACTGCCGTTCCGGACGCGCAGGAAGCGTTCCGGCGAGGCGCATAAAATCCGGACTTGCGGCAGGTTGAGAAAGGCAGAATACGGCGCCGGACTCATTTTGCGCAGCGCGAGATAGGCCGCCAGTGCATCACCCGTGGCAGACGCACTGAAACGTTGGGCAAGATTGACCTGGTAGCAGTCTCCGGAACGCAAATAACCCTGCACCCGGGCAAACGCGGCAGCATAGCTTTCCGCCGTAAAATTGGATGTTATCTTTCCCTGCACGCGAAAAGTGCCTTCCGGAAGCGAGGGGTTGCCTTGCAGCCGCTGCAGTAACTGCGGCAGCAACGCGTTGGTTTCGGCATACCTCCGGTGCGACACCAGGCGGGTGGTTTTCAGTTGGTGATCCAGCACCAGCGCCCAATCGTAGAAGCCGATTGCCATATCCGGAACCCTGACTGTCGCGGTACCGGGATCGGGCTCACCATCTTGTGATGCGCCACTGGGCAGACATATCCTTCGCGTCAGGTCGTAAGCCCAATATCCCAGCGCGCCGCCTGCGAACGGGATGTTTTCCACCGGTGCAACCCGTTCACCCAGTTCGCTGCGCAGCATGGCGAACGGATCGCCGTGCGACGCATTGTCATTCAGCACCAGCGTGCGCTGCGGCGCTGCGGTCAGGATATCAAAGCGCGCCATGCCCCCGCTGTCCAGCCATGCCGCCCAGGGTAGATCGGCCAGCATTGCATAGTAATGCGCGGCATCAGTCCGGTATGGCAGTTCGACAGAATAGAAGCTCATCACTTAAATCGGGGATAATGTCAGCACTTCAAGTACAGATTGGAACGCAACCATGACCACCATCGTCGCCGTTAGAAAAAATGGTATCGCCGCTATCGCCGCTGATACCTTGACCACGTTTGGCAATACTCGACTGCCTTCGCATCTGGATGCATCGCACGACAAGATTTTGCATATCGGCGACAGCTTCGTCGGTGTGTGCGGCAGCGCGGCGCATCACCTCGTTTTGGCCAATCTGCTGGCCAAAACGCCGGATGTCCAGCTTAACAGCAAGGCGCAGATCTTTGAAACGTTTCGCAAGTTGCACCCGATTTTAAAAGAAGAATGTTTTCTGAATCCCAAAGAGGACGAAGAAGATCCTTATGAATCCAGTCAGATCACGGCCCTGATCGCAAACACCTACGGCATTTTCGGCATTTACTCGATGCGCGAAGTATTCGAGTTCACGCAATACTGGGCGGTCGGATCGGGTCATGAATTCGCGCTCGGCGCGCTGCATCATGCCTATGCACACTACGACACGGCTGCGGACATTGCGCAAGCGGGTGTAGAAGCCGGCATCGCGCTGGACAAAAACAGCGGCTCGCCGATCACGTTGTACAACGTTGCATTGCACAATTAGCAGGCGGATCCGCTCCGCTTCGTGATCGGCTGTTACTTTGCTTGGCCACCGGAGAACAGGGGAAACGCATAGTCAAACGGTAACCGCAGCCCTGTAACTACTAAAATTTAGAGGGCAGAAACCCCATCGCAAACTGTCTCTGTTTGAAATGAGAACAAAACCACACACCAACCCTCTGTTGGCGAAATAAAAAGGCGCACGCACCGATTAGTGCGCCCTAAAACCAGGTCAAACTGTGGTTGGCCCCTTGCTACCGTAACGAATACAACCGTCAAGACGCCAAGGGACCGCCACCACAGCAACACTCCCGATTAGTTCGGCTTGCCGATCCCCGGTGTAGGAAAAGGCCATGTTGCAGCCGGACGTACAGGCGCAGGAGCGGAAGGTGCAGGAGCTGCCGGCTTGGCAGCTACAGGAGCTGCCGGTTTAGCAGCCGGTTTCTTGGCTGCTGCCTTCTTTGCTGCCGGCTTCTTCGCCGCTACTTTCTTGGCAGCCGGTTTCTTGGCAGCGACTTTCTTTGCTGCCGGCTTCTTCGCCGCTACTTTTTTAGCAGCCGGTTTCTTGGCTGCTGCCTTTTTTGCTGCTGGTTTTGCTTTCTTCTTTGCTACCATGTTGTTTCTCCTTCAATAATGAAAGTTAAAAAATACAACACCTGCGATTGCTACACCTGCACCCCCGGCCCGCGCTCAACTTCGAGCGTGGGCCAAAGCCATTGCCTTAAGCCTGGTTCGATACGCGACTCTAATCCCAGGACAACGCGCCACCGGTTTGATATTCGGTGACACGGGTCTCAAAAAAATTCTTTTGGTTTCGGCCAGGCTGCCAAGCAGCCCTTAACATGCTTCGCATGTTAGCCTTCACCGAAAGAATTTTTGCTCTCAATCCCACGACAAAGCACCACCGGTTTGATATTCCGTTACGCGGGTCTCAAAAAAATTCTTTTCCTTCTTCAGGTCTATCATTTCCGCCATCCACGGGAAGGGGTTGGTTGCACCCTGATACAACACGTCCACGCCGATTTGCTGGCAGCGGCGATTGGCGATAAAGCGCAGATACTCCTTGAACATGCTGGAGTTCAGGCCAAGCACGCCGCGCGGCATGGTGTCCTCGGCATAGGCATATTCCAGCTCCACGCCTTTCCGGATCAAGCCGCGCACTTCCTCGCGGAATTCGCTCGTCCACAGGTGCGGGTTTTCCATCTTGATCTGGTTGATCACGTCCACGCCGAAATTCAGGTGCATGGATTCATCGCGCAGGATGTACTGGTATTGCTCGGCAGCGCCGGTCATCTTGTTCTGGCGGCCCAGCGCCAGTATCTGCACGAAGCCGACATAAAAGAACAGTCCTTCCATGATGCAGGCAAACACGATCAGGCTGCGCAGCAGCTGGCGGTCCGCCTCGGGAGTCCCGGTTTTGAATGCGGGATTGGTCAGCGTATCGATGAACGGCAGCAGGAACTCGTCCTTGGCACGGATGCTGGCCACTTCGTGGTACATGTTGAAGATCTCGCCTTCGTCCAGACCCAGGCTTTCAACAATATATTGGTAGGCGTGGGTATGAATCGCTTCTTCAAACGCCTGGCGCAGCAGGTATTGGCGGCACTCCGGATTGCTGATGTGGCGGTAGGTGCCAAGCACGATGTTGTTCGCCGCCAGACTGTCCGCCGTGGTGAAAAAACCCAGGTTGCGCTTGACCAGCAGGCGTTCATCCTCGCTCAGCTTGTCGCTTTTCCACAGCGCGATATCTGCGGTCATGTTCACTTCCTGTGGCATCCAGTGATTGGCGCAGGCTGCCAGGTATTTTTCCCAGGCCCACTTGTACTTGAACGGTACCAGCTGATTGACATCCGCATTGCAATTGATGATGCGCTTGTCTTCCACGCGTATGCGTCCGGCCGTTCTGGCTGGAGCCGCAGAATCAGCCTGTTCCGCATTCCCGGTGGCCACAACCGGTTTTTTCATGGTCACGGCATCAAATGCTCCCGGGCGCATCATCCCAAGCGGCATCCCGGCCGGCTTGGTGTCTTCTTCAAAATTCAGCATATTATTGTTCTCCTTATTCCCTAATGTCTAAACAAGGACTGATGTACGAGGACTGTGGACTGAGTAGAAACGCTGTCCCATTTGTGGCTTAGTCCTCAGTCCTCAGTCCTCAGTCCTCAGTCCTCAGTCCTCAGTCCTCAGTCCTCAGTCCTTAGTCCTTAGTCCTTAGTCCTTAGTCCTTAGTCCTCTATTATTATTGGCACGCTTCGCATTCAGGATTATCAATCGAACAGAACTGGGCTTCTTCCGCCGCACCGGAAGCAGCTGGAACCGCGTTCAGCGCGCCGGCCTTCCCGGTGGATTTTTCCGCCGAAGTCGCTCCCATGGTGCGCAAATAGTAAGTAGTCTTCAGGCCGCGCAGCCACGCCAGCTTGTAAGTCTCATCCAGCTTGCGGCCGGACACGCCGGCCATGTATATGTTCAGCGATTGCGCCTGGTCTATCCATTTCTGGCGGCGCGATGCCGCCTCGATCAGCCAACCCGGCTCCACGTCGAACGCGGTGGCATACAGACTGCGCAACTCGGCGGGAATACGGTCTATTTTCGCCAGCGTGCCGTCGAAATATTTCAGGTCGGCGATCATCACCTCGTCCCACAGGCCGAGCTGCTTCAGGTCGGCCACAAGGTGCTCGTTGATCACGGTAAATTCGCCGGACAGGTTGGATTTCACGAAAAGGTTCTGGTAGGTCGGCTCGATGCAGGCCGACACCCCGATGATGTTGGAGATGGTGGCGGTGGGCGCGATCGCGACACAATTGGAATTGCGCATGCCGTATTGCTTGATGCGGGCGCGCAAGGTATCCCAATCCATGCTGGCCGACATGTCGACTTCCACATATCCCCCGCGTTCCCGGCGCAGCAACTCCAGGGAGTCCTGCGGCAGGATGCCGCGATCCCACAGGCTGCCGCGATATGAGGCATAACGGCCGCGTTCCGACGCCAGCTCGGTGGAGGCCCAATAGGCGTAGTAGCAAACCGCCTCCATCGAACGGTCGGCAAACTCGACGGCCGCATCGGATGCATAAGGTATGCGCAAATCGTGCAGGCAGTCCTGGAA
>DAICZN010000114.1 GCA_027311105.1 Gallionella sp. | reverse complement strand
GGAAGCGCAGAATAAGTCCGTTCGTGGTGAGTGTTTTCCGTTCGCACCTTCGATACACCGCGCTACGCGCGGCACTCAGGACGAACGGAAAATGTATCGAACCATAGTTGTGACTTATTCGGCGCTTCCATAGGAATTTCGGTGGAAACCCACCCGGCCGCTTCCCTGCAAATGACGCCGTAAATGACACTATCCCCAAAACCGCCGAAGCGCCGGAACAAAATCGCTGATTGTGTCCCGCCGGTTAAAACGAAAAGCCCGCGATTGCGGGCTTTTTTGGTTGCAGACTTCGCGAGCATTAAACCCGTTTTGCCAATGCCGCTGCTTCGCCGATATAGGTATCAGGCGACAGCTGCAACAGGCGCTGCTTTTCCTGTTCCGGAATCTCCAGAGTATTGATGAAGGTTTGCAGCGAAACACGATTGATTCCCTCCTTGCCACGCGTCAATTCCTTGAGCTTGTCGTAGGCATTCGCGATGTTGTAACGCCTCATCACGGTCTGGATGGGTTCGGCCATCACTTCCCAGCCCGCGCCCAGGTCCTCGGCCAAGCGCTGGGGATTGGCTTCCAGTTTGTTCAGGCCCTTCAGGCAGGATTCGTAAGCGAGCAGGGTGTAGCCGAGTGCGACGCCCATGTTGCGCAACACCGTCGAATCAGTCAGGTCGCGCTGCCAGCGCGAAACCGGCAATTTCTCGGAGAGGTGGCGCAGCAGGGCATTTGCCAAACCGAGGTTGCCCTCGGAGTTTTCAAAGTCGATCGGGTTGACCTTGTGCGGCATGGTAGACGAACCCACTTCACCCTTGACCACTTTCTGCTTGAAATAACCCAGCGAGATGTAGCCCCAGATGTCGCGATTCAGGTCGACCAGGATGGTGTTGATGCGCGCATAGGCATCGAACAGTTCCGCCATGTAATCGTGCGGCTCGATCTGGATGGTGTAGGGGTTGAAACCGACGCCGAGCGCGGTGACGAAATTCTGCGCAAACATTTCCCAGTCCACGTTCGGGTAAGCCGCCAGGTGTGCGTTGTAATTGCCCACTGCGCCGTTGATTTTGCCGAGGATTTCAGTCCCGGCCAGGCGCTGTTCGGCGCGCTGCAAACGATACACCACGTTCGCCATTTCCTTGCCCAGGGTGCTCGGGGTGGCGGTCTGCCCGTGGGTGCGGCACAGCATCGGCAGGTCGGCGTGCTGGTGGGCAAGATGCCGCAAACGCCCGATCAGCACCTTCAGCGCGGGCAGCATCACGGCATCGCGCGCGCCCTTCAGCATCAGCGCGTGGCTCAGGTTGTTGATGTCTTCCGAAGTGCATGCGAAGTGGATGAACTCCAGTATTCCGGCGGTTTCCGGATTGCCGGCGAGCTTTTCGCGCAACCAGTATTCCACGGCCTTTACATCGTGGTTGGTGACGGATTCGATAGTCTTGATCGCAAGCGCATCCGCCTCGCTGAAATTGGCATGGAGCAAATCCAGCTGCGCGATCGCGGTGGCCGAGAATGGCGGGATTTCGGGGATGCCGGTCTGCGCACTGAGTGCCTTGAGCCATTCGATCTCGATCAGCACGCGAAAACGGATCAGGCCGAACTCGCTGAAGTATGCGCGCAAGGCGTCTACCTTGCCGTGGTAACGCCCGTCGAGCGGGGAAAGGGCGGTGAGTTTGGTGAGTGTGGTCATGGCAACACCTTGGATCGGGAAGCGCGCATTTTACGCGAATCAGGCATGGCCTTGTTCGATGATTGCTCCACCCAGGCAGATCGCGCCGTCATATACGACTACCGACTGCCCGGGTGTCACAGCCCACTGCGCCTGGTCAAAGGCGACCTCGCAGGAATTGTCCGCGATGCGGGTAAGGCGGCATCGCGCATCGGCCTGCCGATAACGCGTCTTGGCAGCGTAGGGGTGATCGAGCAGGGGTGCGGTGCCGCTGATCCAGTGACTGTCCAGCGCGGTCAGGCACGGCGCGAGCAGGGCGGGGTGATCGTGTCCCTGCACCACGGTCAGGCGATTGTTCGCGATGTCCTTGCCAGCCACGAACCACGGTTTTCCGGAGGCCTCCCTGGCCCCGCCTATGCCCAGACCCTGTCGTTGTCCGATGGTATAGAACGACAGGCCGATGTGCTGACCGACCACATTTCCCTCGGGCGTGCGCATCTCGCCCGGTTGGGTCGGCAGATAGCGGTTCAGGAATTCGCGGAACGGACGCTCGCCGATGAAGCAGATGCCGGTACTGTCTTTTTTTGCGTGATTGGGCAGGCCATGCCGTTCGGCAATGGTGCGGACCTGTGATTTCAGGATTTTACCGAGCGGAAACAGCGTGTGGCTCAGTTGCACCTGGTTCAGGCGATGCAGGAAGTAGCTCTGGTCTTTGCTGCCGTCATCGGCTTTGAGCAGTTGGAACAGGCCGTTCACCTCGCGTACCTGGGCATAGTGTCCGGTGGCGATAATATCGGCGCCAAGCTGCATGGCGTGATCGAGAAACGCCTTGAACTTGATCTCGGCATTGCACAGGATATCGGGATTGGGTGTGCGCCCGGCCTGGTATTCGCTCAGGAAAGAATTGAATACGCGCTCCTTGTATTCCTTGGCGAAGTTCACGGCTTCTATGGGGATGCCAATGGTGTCGGCGACCGAGACCGCGTCCAGCAAATCCTGGCGCGATGAGCAATACTCATCGTTGTCATCGTCTTCCCAGTTCTTCATGAACAGGCCAATCACGTCGTAGCCCTGCTGTTTCAGCAACAGGGCCGTGACGGAAGAGTCCACCCCGCCGGACATACCGACCACGACGCGAGATTTAGTGTTGATTTTCACGTTTGTCTTTTCCCTCGCTTGCCCAGGGGGAGAGCGTGGCGAGGGGGATTTGGACAGTGGGGACGAGCTTGCTCGTTAGCCATAATCAACCAATAACTCCAGGGGATAACGCTTTCCTGCAATATGATCCTCCACGCAACGCAATATCAGCGGACTGCGGTGGCGGGATCGGGTGGCAAGGATTTGTTCGGGTGATAGCCATAAGGCTTGCAGTATACCGCTGTCGAGTTTCCGGCCGGGCTCATGCCCGGTGATCTTGCCGGTGAAGGCAAAGCGCAGGTAAGTGGTGTCCGATTCGCCGGAATGCCAGCGATAGACGCCAAGCAGGTGTTGCGGAAGAAAGTGATATGCCGACTCTTCCAGGGTTTCGCGCACCACGGCGGCGACCAGCGACTCTCCTGCTTCGAGATGTCCGGCAGGCTGGTTGTAGCGCAAACCTTGCGAGGTTTCCTCCTCGACCAGCAAAAACTTTCCTTCGTCCTCAATGACGGCGGCAACGGTTACGTTGGGTTTCCAGACCATTTTGTTCCCTAGAAATAAAAAAAGCAGGGTTGCCCCTGCTTTTTTAAGCGTGTGCCTTGAATTACTTGGCAGCTGCTTCAGCCTTTGCTTTCTTTGCTTTCTTTGCTTTGTGTGCTTTCTTTGCTTTCTTTTCTTTCTTTTCTTCTTTCTTTGTTTCAGCTTTTGCTGGAGCGGCCATTGCAGCGCCGGCGGCAGGGGCAGCTGCGTCAGCAGCAACAGCGGTGAAAGAAACAGCAGCGAATACAGCAGCGATCAGTACGGATAACAGTTTGCTCATTGTGAACTCCATTTTGTAGTAGATTAATAAACGTTTAGACACTACTGTGTCGGTGCCTATAACGCGCTGTGCGTTTGTTCGGTTGACAGCACAATAGCACTGCTTTTTTATGGTGCCGGGGACTCGAAAGTATCGCTCATGGCGTATATTCAATAAGTTGTTGACATGCCGTGACTATTCTGTGACCACTGCTGTATAACCTTGCTTCCGGCCGTTTTATCGACTTCGGGTATCCAGCGGCCATAACGCTTACGAATCATGCCCCAATCCTCATGCCCCA
>DAICZN010000113.1 GCA_027311105.1 Gallionella sp. | reverse complement strand
TATACATAGGGATATCCGGGAATTTTGCTTGTACGGCAGTATCCGTCAAATCATAGTCAGGAGGCAAATTCTCCCGGGAACCATCGGCACGGGTAATTTTTTTCTGGTAGGCCGCAGCAGGCTTAAAGAACATATGGGCGAACTTGGAAAAATATACGCCGCCAAATAGAACCGTGCTTGACAGGATGAACAAGGCAAAGAATACAGTCAATCCACCGCCGGTAAATGACCAGATCAATGCGAAAGTCGAGGTGGCAAGCAGCGAGAGGATAAACAAATCCGCACGCTCGAACCGGAACCATGGCAGGCCTTCCGCAGACACATCAACGCGGATAGCAAACCAGAACCAGTATCCACCAACGGCCAGCATCAGTGCGCCGATATGCCATAGCTGTGGCAGGATGGCAGGTGTGGGTGTCGCCGGCGTCGGATAGCCAAAAATCATGATCGCGGTAGTCACAATGAAAATAATGGTTCCCCACATGGTCAACAGATGGGAAAGCCTGCGTCTTGGATTGCTGAATTCGCCAGAAGTTAATACTTCCTTCACCAGCACTGAAGCGGCAATCGATGCTTTTTCTCCAGCACCCACTGACCGTTTTGCGCTCTTCTTCGCTTTTTTCGCATTCTCGAAAAAATACTGCGCGCTTTTCTTGTGCATCATGTCAAGTATGGTCCCGACTATGACCAGCAAGACCATCAAAATGATGTACCCCTGCATGACGACGGTTGGAATTGATGCCGAAAGTTCGGCAAAGTGGTTGCTCGTGAACATCAGGTTCTCCTCAAAAAATTAGACGCAAAACTATCCTTAAATCGGTTGGCCGTCGAGTATGGTAAAAGTTACCCCGCACAAAAATTCTTCACCCTGCAGACCCACCGCCATTACTTTGAACCCACCACCATTACTTTACTTAATCAGCCCGAACAAAAATTGTTAAAAATGGGGTCAAAAAAGAACGCACCATCTTCCTGATAAAACTACCAGCCATTCGACTGGGCCGCCAAAAAAACGCCAGCCAAGTCGCTGCTTACAGCCCTCCGCAATGTGCGAGGTTTTTGCCGCTGCAGCGGCTGTGCAACCACGGCCTACCTCCTGCGGGTGCAAAGGGGAGGGCTGTCATCTAGCGTCCCGAGTGACCGCTGAGTTTTACCACCACTTTTTCACTTTCTTCGATAGTTGCGTAATAGGTACGCAGTATTTCCAGTACCTCGGGCCGGCTGAATTCGGCGGGTACTTCGGCGCCTTCGGATAACCATTTGCGCAGCTTGGTGCCGGAAACCAGCAAGCGATCCTTTTCATCGTGCGGGCAGGTGCGCGCCGATGCCATGCTGCCGCACTTGTAGCACCAGAAAGTCCAGTCTATCTTGAGCGGCTGCGTTTCCAGCGAATCCCTGGGGATGTCATCGAAAATGTGATGCGCATCGAACGGGCCGTAGTAATTGCCGACACCGGCATGGTCGCGCCCCACGATAAGATGGGAGCAGCCATAGTTCTGTCGGAACAGGGCGTGCAGCAAGGCTTCGCGCGGGCCGGCGTAACGCATGTCGAGCGGGTAGCCGGCCTGAACAATGGTGTTCTTGACGAAATATTTTTCGACCAGCGTGCCGATGGCTTCGGTACGCACCTCGGCGGGAATGTCCCCCGGCTTGAGGTTGCCGAGCAGCGAGTGGATCAATACGCCATCGCAGATTTCGATGGCGATCTTGGCCAGATATTCGTGCGAACGGTGCATAGGATTACGTGTCTGGAACGCCGCGATCTTGCTCCATCCCATCTTTTCGAACAGCTCGCGCGTTTCACGCGGTGTCATGAACAACCCACCGTATTTTTTATCGAAACCGCCCAGTGAAAGCACCTTGACCGGGCCGGCGAGGTTGACATCGCCCTGCGCCATGACAATTTTCACGCCGGGATGCTCGATGTCGACTGTATTGAAAACCGTTGCGCATTCGTGCGCCTTGTCGATGGTATACTTTTCAGTGATGCGCATCGTCGCCAGAATGCTGCCGTCTTCCGGATCGACCAGGGCGACCTCGCCGCCGGTCTCGATATCGTTTGCCGTGAGGAAGTCGGTGGAAAGGGTGATCGGGATGGGCCAGAACAATCCGTTGGCCATTTTCATGCCGGCACACACCCCCTGCCAGTCGGGAAAGGACATGCAGCCGTCAAGCGGGGTGAAGCCGCCGATCCCCATCATCACGAGATCGCCTTTCTCACGTGAGCTGACTTTGATTCGTGGCATTGAAAGAGCCCGCTCAAGCTCTTTCGAAAGCGCCTTTCCTTCGAGCAACAAAGGATTGAGGTTGCCCCCACCGTGTGGTCTTACGAGTGACATGATAATCTTCCTTTCAGCAGTTATTATTCTTTAAATGCCGCTCCAAGGATTCAGATTTAATTCCAGATGTAGCCTTGCAAACAAATATTTGATTGCATATTTATGCTGATGTGGAATTGCCGAATTCTTCACACGACTTAACCTGCGGGGGCATCTTAAATTGCTGGAATAACCCCATTAACGTGATGCAATGCTAAGACTTTCGCCGCCAAACCACGATAACCCTTACGGGCTATAAGGTGATAGCTCATTGCAGCTATGGAAGTTTCGGGCGGTAGTTGCTCATACTGTCGACCCTGCCGAAGATCAACCATAATGTCACCCGGGTGACTTAAAAATTACCAACACAGGTCCATAAGCTGACATGGCAAAACCGAATTCCGGACACCACCCAAACCTGCGCTATGTCCTGCTGCTGTTCTGGCTGGTGTCCTTAGCCCTGTTCTGCAGCGCGGCTCCGGCTGAGGCTGCCAGTGCAATACCTGTCGTCGATCCCGATGCCTGGTGGATTTGGCCGCTCGCCCTGTTTGTCGTGTGTTTTTTTCTCGGAATCATTGCGGTTCCTGCGGGGGTTGGCGGCGGCGTGTTGTTTGTGCCCATCGTCGGCGGCTTTTTCCCTTTTCATCTGGACTTCGTGCGCGGCGCAGGACTGCTGGTGGCAATGGCGAGCGCGCTGGCGGCAGGCCCGTCACTGCTGAAAAACGGCATGGCCAACCTGAGGCTTGCGATGCCGCTTGCGCTGGCCGCTTCCATCAGTTCCATTGCCGGTGCCAAGCTCGGCCTGGCGTTGCCGGACAACATCGTGCAAACCTCCCTGGGTGTCACCATCCTCGGCATCACTGTCCTGATGGTCTCGGCAAAGAAATCAGAATTCCCCCACGTGCCGCAACCCGACTCGTGGTCCGCGGCGCTGGGCATTCATGGCATATTCCACGACGGCATCTCCGGCAAGGATATATCCTGGCAAGTGCATCGCACGCCCGCGGGCCTGGTGCTGTTCCTGGTCATCGGTTTTCTGGG
This sequence comes from Gallionella sp., assembly GCA_027311105.1. GTDB lineage: Bacteria > Pseudomonadota > Gammaproteobacteria > Burkholderiales > Gallionellaceae > Gallionella. Next base: position 48,105 of record DAICZN010000113.1, on the reverse strand, counting down.
CGGACTGTTCGGTGTCGGCGCCGGCTGGGCCAACGTGCCCGGGTTGAATCTGCTGATGGGTGTTCCGCTCAAGGTGGCGGCAGGCACATCCAGCATGATCCTGTCGATGGCCAGTTCTTCCGCCACTTGGTATTATTTGGACAATGGCGCGATACTGCCGATCATTGCAGTGCCCTCGGTAATCGGCATGATGATAGGCGCACGCATCGGCGCGCACTTGCTGACGATACTCAAGGCTTCCGTGATCCGCAACATGGTTATTGCGATCCTGCTGTTCGCGGGCGTGCGCACCCTGCTCAAGGGCCTCGGCATCTGGACATGAATTAAAAATGGAAAGCAGACACAAACCCCATCCAGAACAATTGCACTACGCCACGGTACTGCACTGGAGCACGCTGGCCGGCTTCATCGTGCTGATCGCGACTTTTGTCGTCTACATGTTCGGCTGGCTGCCTGCGAACATCCCGCTCCAGCAACTGCCGCAACTGTGGGGGCTGTCAGCTTCCGAATTCCTCAGGGTGACCGGCATGCAGACCGGCTGGAGCTGGCTGTTCATGATGGGCAAGGGCGATTCCGCCAGCCAGCTCGGCATCGCCATGCTGTCCGGTTGCTCCATCGCCTGCATTCTGGCTGTCATGCCCGACTATGCAAAAAGCAGGAACTTCACCTATCTAATGATCTGTACCCTGGAGGTGGCCGTGCTGGTTGTTTCAGCCTCCGGCTTCTTTACTGCACATTGAAACTGCCATGAAACATCCCTTTGATCACATCCTGCTTGCTACCGAACATACCGAGTTCGACAGCGGCGCCGAGCGCGTTGCCTTTGAAATGGCGCGCATATGCGGTGTTCCGTTGGCGGCAGTCGTGCCGGTAGTGAGCAATCCGGAATATGAAATCGTCGCGCCGGAACTGGCCGTTGTTGCCGAACGCGAGGCAGCTGCGAAGATAGCCGAGTTGCGCGCCAGCGCAAAAAAACAGGGCGTGCGGCTGGATATTCTTGCCCGGCGGGGCGAGGAACCCTACCAGGAAATCGTCGATGAAGCCTCCGAGCGCAAGTCGGATCTTATCGTCATTCACAGGCGCGACAAGCGCAGTTTCCTGTCCAACCTGCTGATAGGCGAGACGGTGAGCAAGGTCGTCGGCCACGCGCCATGTCACGTGATGTTTGTGCCGCGCGCTTCGGGCATGTGGTCGCACGGTGTAATGGCGGCAATTGACACCTCGATGGCCGCCGAACATGTCGCCACAGTAGCCGCAGCAATCGCGGTCCAGTGCAATCTGCCGCTCACCATCATCAGCGTCATCCAGCATGACACGCCGGCACTGCATACGGAAGTTGAGAGAACGATCAGTCACACCGTTGCCGTGGCTGCCGCTGCCGGGGCCCGGGTGAAAAGCCTTATTCTGCTCGGCAAACCCTTTGAACAGGTACTCGAAACCGCAAAATCGCTGGGAACCGATTTGATCGTCGTCGGCCGGCACGGCGAAAGCAATGTGGTCAGTACGCCCTTTGGCGGTACAACACAAAAGATCGTGGGGCTTTCCGACAGGCCGGTACTGGTGGTGCGTGTGTGATGCGCCACGGAACGGGTATCGCGCCGCCGATATTTCAAACCAGGGCAATTATTGTTTCTGCGCGCTGACCGCGGTGAGTATGCCCTGCAGTATTGCTGTCGGCGTGGGCGGGCAGCCGCCGACCACCACATCCACAGGAATGACATTGGCGACACGCCCGCAGCTGGCATAGCTTTCGCCCCCGCCATCCGGAGACCCGTCATTACTACAAAAGATGCCTCCATTGCAGGCGCACTCGCCGATCGCGACCACCAGTTTGGGTTCCGGTGTGGCGTCAAAAGTGCGCCTGAGCGCGGTCACCATGTGGCGCGACACCGGGCCGGTGACCAGCAGCATGTCCGCATGGCGAGGACTGGCGACGAATTTGATGCCCAGCCCCTCGATGTTGTAATAGGCGTTGCTGAGCGAATGGATCTCCAGCTCACATCCGTTGCACGATCCGGCATCGACATGGCGGATATTCAGCGCGCTGCCAAATACATGCAGGATTTCCTCATGCAGCCGCTGCGTAGTTACGCGCAGCGCCTCGTCCGGCAGCGGCGCGGCATCTGTCTTGATGCCCGTTTTTATTATCTGCTTAATAAGTTGATACATATGGGAGCCTCTACAGATCCTGTCCTGAATAACTCAAATTGAACGATTTGTTGATCAGCGGGAAATCCGGCACGATGTTGCCCAGGATGGCATGTTCCACTGCCGGCCAGTTTTGCCAGGAAGGGTCATGCGGATGCACGCGCGCGAGATTGCCGTCCGTATCGGTGTGTACTGCCACCAGCACCTCGCCGCGCCAGCCTTCCACCATGCCCGCGCCGAAACCCTGCGCGGGCAGTTTTTCCAGCGGCAGCGACAGCTCCCCGCCGGGCATCAGCCTGGCCAGAATTTCGCGCTGCAAACGCAGCGATTCGAACAGCTCGTCGAAGCGCACAATCACCCGCGCCGCCACATCTCCGTTGCGATAAGTCGCCATCTGCACGTCCAGCTGGTCATAAGGGGCGCAGGGAAACTGCACGCGCGTATCCCATGCCTGTGAACTGGCACGCCCGGCCAGGCCGCACAAGCCCAGTTGGGCAGCCAGCCTGGGCTCGATGCGCCCGGCCCCGATGAAGCGATCCTGCACCCCGGCATGCTCTTCGTAGATGCCGCGCAGCACGCGCACCTCGCGCTCCAGCAGGGAGCATTCCTCGAACAGTGTACGCTTGCCCGGATCAGTCAAGTCCGCCGCAACGCCTCCGGGAATGATACTGTCCATCAGGTAGCGATGCCCGAACAACGCGCCATTGTTGCGCAGCACCTGCTCCTTCAAAATCCAGAACTGCGTGAAGCCGAACGACAGCGCGACATCGTTGCCGAGATAGCCGAGATCGCCCAGATGATTGGCAATGCGTTCGCGTTCCAGAAACAGCGCGCGCAACCACAGTGCGCGTTCCGGCGGCGTGACGGCAGCGATGCTCTCCGCTGCCATCGCATAAGCCCAGGCATAGGCGACCGTGCTGTCGCCGCTCACCCGTCCGGCGAGCCTTGCACCCTGTTGCAGGCTCATGCTTTCGAAGCGTTTTTCGATGCCATTGTGGGTGTAACCGAAACGTTCCTCGAGGCGCAGCATTTTTTCACCGACCACGGAAAAGCGGAAGTGGCCAGGCTCGATGATGCCCGCATGCACAGGCCCCACGGCGATTTCATGCACGCCCTGTCCCTCCACTTGCACGAAATGGTAGTTATCCGCATCATCGGTACGGCTTGGTGCCGGATCGAAATCCTTGCGCAACGGAAAGCTGCCGCCATGCCATGCGCCGTGGCGCAGCCATTTGCGATGATCCTGGCCCTCGTGCGCATAAATGCCGAGCAGGTCGTATGTCGCACGCTGCATGCGGTTAGCCACCGGGAAGATACTGCTGACATCCGGATAGCCGGGTTGTCCGGCGGGCAGGGATAGACTCAAACAGACCAGGCCGGCCTCATTGACCAGCGCGATATGCAATGAGTATCCATTGCCCTGTTCACGATCATCGCTGCCCCACAATGCCACCAGCCTGCCGCCGCCGTCATGCACGTTCCGGCAGATCGGCTGCAGGTCGCCGGGTTTGATATTTCCCGACCACGCGGGAATTGCGCCGGCGAGTTGGGTGAGGTGAAGATTGGGATGGTTGATGGGCATCGTTTATCCTCCCAGCAAAGCCGCCGCCTGCCTATACCAGTCGGCCAGATAGCGCGGCATATACAGCCCGAGGATCAGCACCAGCAACAGGTGCGCGAATACCGGGATCAGGGCCGGCTGAAGCGGCAGGCGGCGCGCGGTGGTTTCGCCGAACACGATAGGCTGAATCTTGCCGAAGATGGCGGCAAAAGCTATGCCCAGCGCGATCAGCAGGATTGGCGTGGCCCACGGATAGTCGTGCATGGCCGTGGTGATGATCAGAAATTCGCTGGCGAACACGCCGAACGGCGGCATGCCCAGGATTGCCAGCGTGCCCAGCATCAGCCCCCAGCCCACCGTGGGGCTGATTTGCATCATGCCGCGTATGTTTTCCATCTGCTGCGTGCCGGCTTTTTGCACCGCATGGCCGACCGCGAAAAAGATTGCCGATTTGGTCAGCGAGTGCACGGTCATGTGCAGCATCGCCGCAAAAGTGGCCACCGGCCCGCCCATGCCGAAAGCGAAGGTGACCAGTCCCATGTGTTCGATCGAGGAATAGGCGAACATGCGCTTGATGTCTTTTTGCCGCGACAGGAACAATGCGGCGACCACCACCGACAGCAGGCCGAATCCCATCATCAGGTTGCCGGCGAAGTGCCTGCTGGCCGTGCTGCCCAGAGCCCCGTCCACCAACACCTTGCTGCGCATCACCGCGCACAGCGCGACATTCAGCAGCAGACCGGAGAGCACCGCGGAGACTGGCGTCGGCCCTTCCGCATGGGCATCGGGCAGCCAGCTGTGCAATGGCACCAGTCCGATCTTGGTGCCGTAGCCGACAAGCAGGAACACGAAGGCCAGCTTGAGCACCGTGGGTTCGAGTCCGGCCTTGACCTGGTTCAAATGTGTCCACAGCAGTGCCGTACCGCCTTCGCCGAGCACGCGCTCGGCGGCGAAATACAACAGGATGGTGCCGAACAGCGCGAGCGCGATGCCCACGCCGCACAGGATGAAATATTTCCACGCCGCCTCGATGCTGGACGGAGTGCGGTACAGGCTGACCAGCAGCACGGTGGTCAGCGTGGCTGCCTCCATCGCCACCCAGATGATGCCCATGTTGTTGGAGGTCAGCGCCACCAGCATGGCCAGCGTGAACAGCTGGTACATGCTGTAGTACAAATGCAGCATCGGTGTGGTCAGCTTGCCGTGATGCTGCTCGATGCGCATGTACGGGCGCGAAAACAGCGAGGTGGTAAACGCGACGAATGCGGTCAGCGCGACCAGGAACACGTTGAACTGGTCGATGAAAAATTCCTCGCTGAATGCGACTTGGGGCCCTGCGTCTATCACGCGTATCGTCAGTACCACGGCCGCGATAAGGGTGCAGAAACTCATCGCCGAATTCAGTTCCGCCGCCCAGCTGCGCGAACCGAATGCGGCCAGCAGCAGGCCGCCCGTCAGCGGGGCCAGCAGCAGTGCCATGAGTTCCAAATCAATCATCCTTGAGCTTCTCCATGTTGGAAATGTCCAGACTGTCGAAGGTCTCGCGGATCTGGAAGAAAAAGATGCCGAAAATGAAAGTGGCCACCAGCACGTCCAGCGCGATGCCCAGTTCCACCACCATGGGCATTCCGTGCGTGGCGCTGGTTGCGGCGAAGAACAGGCCGTTTTCCATCGCCAGAAACCCGACCACCTGCGGGATGGCCTTGCGCCGCGTCAGCATCATCAGCATGGACAGCAGCACGCTGGCCAGCGCGATGCCGATCAGGCCGCGCGTGATGCTTTCCGAGAGTTGCGAAATCGGTGCAGCCAGGTTGAAAGAAAAGATCACCAGACCTATACCGACCAGCATCGTGGCGGGAATGTTGATCAGCGTCTCCACGTCCCATCTCACGTTCAGCTTGCGCATCAGGCGATGCAGCAGCCACGGCAACAGCAGCACCTTGAGCAACAAGGTCAGTCCGGCGGAGTAATACAGATGGTGCTGGCCTGTCGAATAGGCCACCACAAAAGTGCTGAGCGACAACACCAGCCCCTGCCAGGCAAACAGATTGATCAGGGACAGGATGCGCCGTTGCGACAACATCGCGAACGCGATCAGCAACAGCAGGGAAGCCAGCAGGTTGATGATTTGTATGTTGTAAGGCATCGTTATGCACCCAGCAAAAAATGAATCAGCAAACCCAGCACTGCCAGCAAAAATGCCGTGCCCAAAAACTCCGGCGCGCGGAAGATGCGCATCTTGGCGAGCAGTGCTTCCAGCAAAGCCAGTGCGGCGCCGGCCAGTATCAGCTTCACCAGCAGCGCAATGATGGCCAGCGGCAGCGCGCTCTCCCAGTTTTCCGTCATCGCGCCCACCTCGGCAATGCCGTAGGGCAGGAACAGCGCGATGCCGATGGCAATATAGGCGAACAGCTTGAGGCTGCTTGCCCATTCCACCAGCGCCAGGTGGCGCGCGGAGTATTCAAGGATCATCGCCTCGTGGATCATGGTCAATTCCAGATGCGTGGCGGGATTGTCCACCGGGATGCGCGCATTTTCGGCCAGCAGCACGATCACGAATGCCAGTCCCGCAAACGCAAGACTGGGGTACAGCACAAACTGGTGCCGCGCCAGCGCTTCCACGATGCGCGGCAGCTGCGTCGAGTGGCTGATCATCGAGGCGGTGAAGAACACCATCAGCAGTGCCGGTTCGGCAAGGAAAGACACCAGCATCTCGCGCCGCGCGCCGAGCGTGCCGAATGCGGTGCCGATATCCATTGCCGCGAGCGCGATGAATACCCGTGCCAGCGCAAACACGCCGACCAGCGCGATCACGTCGGCGGCGGGCGAGAACGGCAGATCCACCGCGATGATGGGAATGATGGCGGCCGCCAGCCACATGCAGCCGAACAGGATATAGGGCGTGGCGCGAAACAGCAGGGAGGCGTTATAGGCCATCACCGCATCCTTGTGGAACAGCTTGCGCAGTGTGCGGTAGGGTTGCATCACGCCCGGGCCGGAGCGGTTTTGCAACCAGGCGCGGCACTGGTTCACCCAGCCGGTCAGCAAAGGCGCCAGCGCCACGACCAGCAGTGACTGGTAGATTTGCAACAGGATGCCGAGGGCCTGATTCGTGCTCATCATACAAACGCCAGCAACACCAGCAGCGTCACAAAAGTATATGTCAGGTACAGATGGATGCGCCCGTGCTGCAGCAGCGATGCCCAGGACGAGAGCTTTTCGGTGATGCGTTTGATCGGCAGATACAGCGCGTACCAGAGACGGTCTTCGCTGCGGCCGTGATAACGCGGATGCGCATCGAAGGCGCCCGGCAACTCGCTTTCGATGCGGAAGAACGGTTCGAAGATGCGCCGGATCGGCTGGCCGAATCCCTCGGCAGTGTCCTGCATGCGCGAAGTTTGTTCGGGATAGCCGCAGTCCCATGCCGGGCCGCGGCGCAACCGGCCGTGATAGAAATAATGCACCACCAGCGCGGTCACCAGCATCACGCCCAGCACAGCCAGCAGGAAAAATACCGGGCTGTAGCTGGCACGCTCCATGTCAACCGGGGCGAGGAATAGCCAGCCCGGGGTGGCGTTGCCCAGTCCTTTGCCAACCAATATCTGCGTCACCAGGTCGAGTTGCCGCACCACATATACCGGTGCCAGCCCAAGCACCACGCAAGCCAATGCCAGCCAGCTTAATCCGATGCGCTCCCGGATGCCGGCATCGTGTGCATGTTCCCGCACTTCGCCGCGCGTCTGGCCGAGGAAAATCACCCCGTAGAATTTCACCATTACATAGGCCGCCAGTGCGGCGGCCAGCGCGATCACTCCCGCCGCCACCGGTATCAGCATATTGATGTAACTGTTGGGCAGGCCCGGCGACAGCAGGAAGGCCTGCAGCAACAGCCATTCCGAAACGAAACCATTGAAGGGCGGCAGGCCGGAAATCGACAGCACGCCTACCAGCATCAGCACCGCGACCCACGGCATTTGACGGATCAATCCGCCCATGCGTCCCATGTTGCGTTCGCCGGTTGCATGCAGGATAGATCCGGTGCCGACGAACAGCAGGCTCTTGAAGAACGCGTGGTTCAGGCTGTGGTACAGCGTCGCGGTCAGCGACAGGGCGGCGAGGGTGTCCTTGCCATAGACGTGGAAGATGATGGCCAGGCCTATCCCCACCAGCAGCAGCCCGATATTCTCGATCGAGGAATAAGCCAGCAGCCGTTTCATGTCGCCCTGCACGGCGGCGAACATCACGCCGAAGATCGCGGTGATCAGGCCCAGCGCCAGCGCCAGTACACCCCACCACCATTGCTGCCCATTCAGCGAATTGGCGAGCAAATCGAAGGTGACGCGCAGGATGCCGTAGATCGCCGTTTTGAGCATGATGCCGCTCATCAGTGCGGATACCGGCGAGGGCGCAGCCGGGTGCGCTTCGGGCAGCCAGACGTGCAGCGGCAATAAGCCCGCTTTTGCGCCGAAGCCGAACAACGCCAGCAGAAACGCCACCGATGCCCAGAACGCGGACAGATGCGCCTCGCGCATCGCCGCAAAGGTATAGGCGCCGATTCCATGCCCGCCCTGCATCACGCCAAAGCTGAGCAGGATCGCTATAGCCCCGACGTGCGCAATCAGCAGATACAAAAAACCGGCCTTGCGGATGTCGGGAACATGGTGGTCGGTGGTGACCAGGAAATAGGAAGACAAGGCCATGGTTTCCCACGCCACCATGAACATATAGGCATCGTCGGCCAGCAACACCAGCGCCATGCTGGCCAGGAACAGGTGATATTCAAGGCATAGCAAGCCCAGCGTATTACCCGGCATGGATTTGAAATAACCGGCACTGAATATTGACACGCCGAATGATGCCCCACCCAGCAGGATAAGGAAGAATGCGGAGAGCGGATCGAGACTGAGATGCAGCGGCAGACCAGGCAGGCCCAGCGGCAATACTGTATGGCTGACAGGCTCGCCGAGCGCCCAAAAACCGGTTGCGGCAAGCGCCAGCGAGGCGATCGCGCCAAGCGGAAAAATGATATTGGTGATGAGGTGCGGGCTGTGCTGCAGTGCCAGCCCCATCAATCCCAGAGCCATCAAGGACACGATAATAGCGTCAGCAATATCCAACGGAAATACCCCGACCATGTCCATCCTGATTGTTTTTCTCCGGCCTGCTGGTTAGCCAAACTGTGCAAGCGGGCGATTCTACTCCTTCTGCGCCATTGACCTCAATATCATAGTGGTGAAGGCCGCTCAACCGTATATCATCGCCAAGACTCCAATCTGCCGAAAATGCCGGCGCTGAAAATGCCGGGAGTCTCCGGCATGTATGCAAGCGTGTTGTACATTCAGTTGCGTGGTAAATTGCGCAAGCGCAACAAGTTGTTGGCACAGCGCAAATAGTGACTAGAATAAGCGCCTGAAATTAAAATAACCCTAATGGGTTATTCCACGAACCCATTGTGGGTATGGACGCTGGTTGGCTGCTTATTCTTATAATGGTTACCGTAGTCATTGTTTCAACATGATGACGAAAGTCAATTTCGCAGTAATTAAATAACTTGCAGGAGATGAAATAATGAACTTTGACAAAGAATTTGATGCGAGCGGTTTGTCTTGCCCCCTGCCTATCCTGAAAACCAAAAAGGCTCTCTCTGACATGGCTTCCGGCCAGGTGCTGAAACTGGTTGCGACCGATTGCGGCGCGGTCAAGGATATGCAGGCCTTTGCCGACCAGACTGGCAACAGCCTGCTGGGAATGGAAGAGGCGAGCGGCTCTTACACGTTTTACATGAAGAAAAAATAAACCAGTTTCCATTCATAACCCAAACCATACTCGAAGGGGAAAACATGAGCAAAAAAATGGCGATCATCGCCACCAAAGGCACGCTGGACATGGCCTATCCGCCATTCATACTGGCTTCGACCGCCGCTGCCCTGGGCTATGAAGTGCAGGTGTTTTTTACCTTCTACGGACTGCAGCTGCTGCGCAAGGATTTGTCCAGCGTGATGATCAGCCCGCTGGCCAATCCCGCAATGCCGATGCCGGTGCCGATGCCGGTGATGGTGCAGATGCTACCCGGCATGGAATCCATGGCGACGATGATGATGAAGCAGAAGCTCAAGAAACACGGCGTGGCATCGCTGCAGGAACTGCGCGACCTGTGCCTGGAAGCGGAGGTGAAATTCATCGCCTGCCAGATGACGGTAGACCTGTTCGAATTCGACAAGAGCGAATTCATCGAACAATGCGAATACGGCGGTGCGGCGATGTTCATGGGTTTTGCCGGGGATACCGATATCTGTTTGTTTGTTTGAGTTGCAATGGCTGTTCGTAACGACGGGGTTCTTTACTATAATTATCGAGGGGGTATCGTCATGAAAATGAATAAAAACAAGTTGCTTGTTTCGCTATTGACCGCAGGTGTAATGGTGTCTCCGCTGGCGCATGCCACCAACGGATACTTTCCGATCGGCGTGGGCCCGAAAACCGAGGCCATGGGTGGCGCGGGCATCGCGCTGCCGCAGGACGCTTTCGCGGCTGCCGCCAACCCGGCCGGGATGGTGATGGTGGGCGACCGCACCGATTTCGCGCTGACCTGGTTCAGGCCTAACCGCAACGCCGATATCACAGGTAATGGTGCTGGCCTGAATGGTTCTTATGACGGCAATGGCAGGAGCAACTTCTTCATTCCCGATTTTGGCTATAACAAGATGATCAGCAACGATACCGCGCTGGGCGTGGTTGTCTACGGCAACGGCGGCATGAATACCCAGTACAACAACAACCCGTTCGGCGCCGTTGGGGCCAGCGGCAACCTCGGCATCAACCTGGAACAGTTGTTCATCGCGCCGACCTGGTCGAAGAAACTCAACGCGACCAATTCGGTGGGCGTGTCGCTGAACCTGGCCTACCAGATGTTCAGTGCTACCGGATTAAACGGGCCGGCATTGGGTTCAATGTCTAGCGCCCCTGCTTCAATGAGCGATAACGGTACGGATACATCCACCGGCTACGGCCTGAAGGTGGGTTGGACCGGGGAAATCACGCCTATGGTAACGCTGGGAGCGACCTACCAGACCAAGACCAAGATGGGCAGTTTCAGCAATTACAGCGGCCTGTTTGCCGGCCAGGGCAACTTCGACATCCCGGCCAACTATGGGGTGGGTGTTGCAGTCAAGGCGACGCAGGCAACCACGGTGGCATTCGATGTGGAGCAGATCGATTATTCGGGCGTCGCTTCGGTTGGCAATACCTTTCCGCAGGCATCCCCGCTGGGAGCTTCAAACGGTTCGGGCTTCGGCTGGCAGAACATGACGGCGTTCAAGCTCGGAATGAGTTATGTCTACGATTCCCAGCTGACACTGCGCGGCGGACTCAACCACAACAACCAGCAGATACCGAGCAACCAGTCGTTGTTGAACATCCTCGCGCCGGGCGTGGTGCAGAACCATTTGTCGCTGGGCGCAACCTGGACGCTGGCCAACAAGTCTGAAATAACGGTGGCTTATGTACATGCCTTCCAGCAGACCGTCAACGGTTCCGGATCGATTCCCGCCGGGTTTGGCGGCGGCAATGCAAACATCAGCATGCACGAGGACTCGATCGGCATTTCTTACGGCTGGTAATCGCCAGTCCGGTTGTCGCAAACCTGAAGCCCGCCGTCGAAAGATGGCGGGCTTTTTGTCGGCCACGGAATAGGGGCGATCCGGAGCCGCGGCGGTCAGCCGGCTGTGATGCGCTCGTGGTAGCGCGCCCGGAACAGCAGGCGCGGGCTGTCCGGTTCATCGCTGAAGGCTGCGCGATCATGCAGCACGTTGTTGCACAGCAGCCCCATGCCGGGCTCGAGTGTCACGCTGTGGATATGGGGCAGGGCGGATGCCAGCAGTTTTTCCAGAGCGGCCACAGCCGCCAATGTGGCGGCGTCCTGTTTCCATTTTATGCTGCGGGTGCGGGCGGTATAGCGCATGTGCAGTGTCCCGCTGGCCGGGTCGACCGAGAACACCGGACCGGCCTGTGCGGCGCGGGCCACACCCTGTTCGTCGGTGCGTTCGGGTATCGTCATCGCATCCGCCGCGGACAGCGCGCGTATGAAGTCGCTGTTTTCATCGCGCAACATCAGGTAAGCGATCTCATGGTCCAGCAGGCGATTACCGCCGCCTTGCCCGGCGCTCTGCACGCAATGCATCACCATGCCGCGTATCAGCCGTTCGGGCGGATTGTAATAGCCGTCGGTGTGCCACTTGATGGCGCGGTCGGTATAGGGGATATAAGCCTGGCGCTGCCCGTCACCTGCGCATACGGTGACGCGCGTAATGCCCTGTTCGCCGGCCAGCCAGTTGGCGTCCAAGCTGGCCAGCCCGCACTGCAGCCCGAACCGGCGCACGGTATCTTCGTCAGCAGCGGCGTGGCTTGCATAAATCGCCATGTTGCCGCGCTGGCAACGATCCAGCAGCGCGGCATGTTCAGCGGCAGTCAGGGCGTAGGGCTTGTTGACTTCGACGACCAGTTCGCCGGCGCCGGAGATAGCGCGGGCCAGCTTGTGATCGCGCCAGCGCAGATAAGCCGAGGGGTTGTCGAGATCGAACGGATTTTGCATGGGAAGGTCAGGGCAAACCGGAGCGCATCAATCGCCGCTGGTGACCCTGCGTATGCGTGTCTGCGCGGCTTCCTTTGCAAACAGGTCCTTCATGGTTTTCTCCACCATGTCCACGGCACCCGGCGCTTCTATGCTCATCATCTGGTCGATCACCCACTCGACATCCTTTTCGTCCATGACTTCGCGCATGCAGAACGCGAGGTAACGGGTGAAGGCGAATTCGGGGCCGTCAGCGCCATAGTTGAACTCGGCATATTCTCCGGCGCGCTGGTTGAGCTTGTCGATAAAAAGCTGCTTGTGATTTGTGATGCTGTCATTCATCAGGCGGCTTTGATTTTCCGCCAGGGTTTCCGCCACGCGATTGGCCAAAGTGCTGGTGAATGCAAATCTGTCATCCGCGGACAACTGGCGATGGGCGATACGGTCCGCGACCTGGATCAGGAACACCAGAAATTCGGTGATAAAGGAAAAGTACTGCGGGCCGATGGCGATCTCGAAATTTGCCCTGCGGGTATTCTTCAGCGCATTGTCGGCGATGCGCCAAATCGTGAACGCCATCGCCCCGGCAATCTCTTGCGGAGTCTTTACGCGGTCACTTTTGAACCATTGGCTTTTGATGCGCATGTCAGGTCAGCCGGCAGATCCGGTCAGCCCTTTTGCAGGAAAAATTCATATTCGCCCGGGGCCGTTTCGACCGTGCTGACAATCTTTACACTGGTCGTGTCTGCCCAGCCGACGATGTCGGAGCGGATACCGGGGCAGTTGCTGATGAGCTTGAGGGTCTCGCCGACTTTCATTCCGTTCAGCAGCTTCCTGGCTTCCACGATGGGTCCCGGGCAATGCACGCCGCGAATGTCGAGTATGACATTTGCCTGGTGCGATTCTCCCTTGCCTTTCATGACGTAGTAGCCTGTGCCGCCATCCGGCATGGTTTCCGTTTTCAGCACCTTGTTGTGGGTCTGCTCCGCCCATGAAAAAAGATCGTCCCTGGTGCCCGGGCAGTCCGAGATCAGCAGCAGAACCTGTTCCTTTTTCAGGTCGTCGACCACGCGCTTGGCACCGAGCAGCGGTGCGGGGCAGGTCTGGCCGCGCATATCCAGCTTTACATTGGCATGCAAGTCTTTAGTACTCATGTTGGATGTCCTGTCATTTTTTGAAACATCTTAATTCCTGAAGCATCAGCTTTTGGGGCCGATGGGCCTCAATAGCCGCCCTTGCCATAGGGCTGGGGCAGGCCGGCGACTTTTGCACCCTGTTTGGCCGGGCCGGTCGGAAATAAATCATACAGCGCTTTGCTGTCCGCTTCGGGCCAGAATTCATTGACGCCTTTCAGCATATTGCGGAAATTCGGCGTGTGCCCGTGTTCGCGGTACTGGTCGCGCATGAATTTTACGACTTCCCAATGCCTGGGTGTCAGCTCAATGCCTTCTGCCGCGGCGATGACGTTTACAATTTCGTCGCCATAATCCGGCTCCAGCAAGTAGCCATCATCATCGGTTTCAACTTCTCTGCCTGCTACGGTATAGCCCATCTCTGACCTCCATCAAAAAAAAGGAAAAAACTCAATCTTCACTCAAGCCGGTAATGACTTTGTAGGGTACGAAAATGCCGCAACCAAATTGGCGGTCATCACCCAGGCCGGCATACTGCAATTGTAATGATGCTTCCGGTTTCAGGTCATGCAGAACCAGGCTGTAGCCATGGATGTCTCTTTGGCCGCTGCAGACGGACAGGCGCTTGCCGCAGATCAGTTTTCCCGTAACGCCCAGCTCCCCCATCTGTTTGCCGATGTCTTCCACGAACAGCACTTCATCACTGGAGCCGGTTACCAGTTGGGCGTGAATAGTCGGGTAGGGCTGGATAGTGCGCGTCTTGGCAGCCCCGAGGCGCATGGCACTCCCCGCTATATCGAGTTGCTGCCCGGCCAAGCCGGATGCGGCAGACCCGGCAAATGTGGTCGGCATGCGTATTGCCAGCTTGGCGCGTTTGGCAAGCAACATACCCTGACTGTTGACTGTCGAGCGTAACGGCAGCACCCCGACCCGCTTTTCTTCGGCGAACCGTGGGACCAGGCGCAACAATGCGGTCCAGAGCGCAAAGCGATAGTCGGCGGGTAACATGCCGCCGTCCAGATCGAATACCATATCGACCATGTCGGGAAGATTGTTGTCAGTCATTCGCTGCCAGTTTCTGTGTATCAGCCCAGCGTTGCATAGCCGCCGCCCAATATTGAGCCGTATCAGGATCGATGTCGAAAATGGTGAAACGTTTGCCTTCCCGAATGCGTATGCGCATCAGGCTCATACCGCCCTCGACATGATCTATCTGCTGCAATTCGATTTCCTGGCTTCCCAAAGGAACCTTGAATCTGGCCAATTCGCTGATTTGTGTCATTACAGTTGCCCTTGATCAGGTTAAATGACGGTACCCTTGCAGATCGCTCTGAACGAGTCATTTTATTCATCCAAGTGTATCTTCAATCTGCTTCAGATTGGAATACTACTGGGGGAAGGCACACTACTACCCTTAAGGGTTATTGAAGATACCCGCTAAGGGTGATGGAATGCACGAGGCAATATATCGTAGGATGCTAATAGATCAACGAAGATGGACATACCGCAGTATCACAGCGGATGAGTTCAGCCGGATCACCAATTCCCCCGTCTCTGCCGGGTCATTAAATCGTTTGCCAGCAGCAAGCTACGGGCAACGCGACTGAAAGGAAGATTATTATGGCTAAGAAGATGCATGATACCCCAAACCTGGATCAACTCGAGGATGGACCGTGGCCCAGTTTTGTGACTGGATTGAAAGAGCTGGCCAAGGATAAAGATTATGTTGTCGACCTGCTCGGTCAGCTTGAGACTTCATACCGGACCAAGAAGGGCTACTGGAAGGGCGGTACGGTCGGAGTGTTTGGTTACGGCGGCGGGATTATCCCGCGCTTCACCGAACTGAAGGATGAAGCCGGCAAGCCGGTTTACGAGGATTGCACTGAATTTCATACCCTGCGCGTGATGCCTCCCGCAGGTATGCACTACGATACCGATACGCTGCGCCAGTTTTGCGACATCTGGGAGAAGCATGGCTCCGGCCTGATTGCGTTCCATGGCCAGTCCGGTGACATCATGTTTCAGGGCGCGACCACCGACAACGTGCAGAAGGCTTTTGACGAGATCAACGAGATGGGTTTTGACCTCGGCGGCGCGGGACCGGCAGTGCGCACCTCGATGTCCTGCGTGGGTGCGGCGCGATGCGAACAGTCCTGTTACGACGAAGCCAAGGCGCAGCGCAGCGTCCTGAACACTTTTCTGGATGACATACACCGTCCCTCCCTGCCCTACAAGTTCAAGTTCAAGTTTTCCGGCTGTCCGAACGACTGCATGAATTCGGTGCAGCGTGCCGACATGGCGGTGATCGGAACCTGGCGCGACAACATTCGCACCGATGAGGCGATGGCCAAGCAGTGGTTTGCCAAGCATGGCATGGACGAGCTGGTGAACGACGTTGTGGCCCGTTGCCCGACCAAGACTTTCCAGCTCAAGCAGATCAAGAATGTCAAAACCGGCCCGAGTATCTCCAGCGTTGCGATCAGTGACACTCACGCAATAGAGATCGACAACCATGATTGCGTGCGTTGCATGCACTGTATCAATGTGATGACCGGTGCTTTGGCTCCCGGCAAGGACAAGGGTGCGAGCGTGCTGGTCGGCGGCAAGAGCACACTGAAGATCGGCGGCCTGATGGGCACGGTCATTATTCCTTTCATGAAACTTGAAACGGATGAGGATGTGCAGAAGCTGGTTGACCTGGGACAGCGCACCATAGACTTTTTTGCGGAAAACGCGCTCGAGCACGAGCGTACCGGCGAGATGATCGAGCGTATCGGCCTGATCAATTTCCTGGAAGGCGTGGAAGTCGAAGTCGATCCGAACATGGTTTCCACCCCCCGCACCAATCCATATGTCCGCACCGATGGCTGGGATGAGGAAGTTGCCAA
This sequence comes from Gallionella sp., assembly GCA_027311105.1. Taxonomy (GTDB): domain Bacteria; phylum Pseudomonadota; class Gammaproteobacteria; order Burkholderiales; family Gallionellaceae; genus Gallionella. The sequence continues at coordinate 31,806 of DAICZN010000113.1, read as the reverse complement.
GATCAACGCCCAGAAAATCAAAAAGCAGCAAGCCGCCTGAGGAGACATAAAATGAACCAAGCAGTTCAAGAAAAACCCGCCGCAAAGCGCAAGCCCAAGGAAACCGGGGTGCCCGACAACAAGAAGTATCTGCATCCGTTGATGGCGAAGAACTACGGCAACTGGAAATATCATGACCGCCCACGCCCGGGAGTGTTGCATCACGTGGCGCACAGCGGCGACCAGATCTGGACGGTGCGTGCCGGCACACAGCGTCAAATGGACGTGGGAACCATTCGTTTGTTGTGCGATATCGCCGACAAATACGCGGAAGGGCATGTGCGCTTCACGATCCGCTCCAACATCGAGTACATGGTGTCCAAGGCGGAGAAGGTCGCCCCGTTGATCGCTGAACTGGAAAAGCATGGCTTCCCGGTGGGCGGGACCGGCAACTCGATTTCGATGATCGCCCATACCCAGGGCTGGCTGCACTGCGATATTCCGGGCACCGACGCATCCGGCGTGGTCAAAGCCCTGATGGATGATCTGATCGTTGAGTTCAAGCGCGAGGAAATGCCCAATCGCGTTCATCTTTCGACCTCATGCTGCGAGATCAATTGCGGCGGACAGGCTGATCTTGCGATCATCGTGCAACATACCAAGCCGCCCGTGATCAATCACGACCTGGTCGCCAATGTATGCGAGCGTCCGACAGTGGTGGCACGTTGCCCGGTCGCGGCGATACGCCCGGCCATGGTGAACGGCAAGCCGTCCCTGGAAATCGACGAGACCAAATGCATGTGCTGCGGGGCCTGCTATCCTCCCTGTCCGCCGATGCAAATCAATGATCCGGAGTATTCCAAGCTGGCGATCTGGGTGGGCGGCAAAAATTCGAACGCCCGCGGCAAGCCGACTTTCATGAAGATGGTCGCGTCTGGCCTGCCCAATAATCCCCCAAGATGGCCCGAAGTCAGCGTTGTGGTCAAGCGGATATTGACAGTTTACAAGGATGATGCGCGCCCATGGGAGCGCATGGCTGACTGGATAGACCGCATCGGCTGGCCGCGTTTCTTCGAGAAGACCGAATTGCCGTTCACCAAATATCTGATCGACGATTGGCGCGGTTCTCGTTCCACGTTCAATGCTTCCACGCATATACGCTTTTAACCTGGAGTGGCCGCATGAAATTCGGGATTGTTGTTAACGAAGGGCCCTACCAGCACCAGGCCAGTGATACGGCCTACCTGTTCTGCAAGGCCGCGATGGAAAAAGGCCATGAAATATGGCGCGTGTTTTTTTATCACGATGGTGTGAACAACGCATCGAAGCTGACAGAGCCCCCGCAGGATGACCGGCATATCGTGAACCGCTGGGGCAAGCTTAACGAAGAGCATGGCGTCGATCTTGTTGTTTGTGTGGCGGCGGCTTTGCGACGCGGCATCAAGGAGGAAAACCTGGCGAAAGGTTTCAGGATTTCCGGTCTGGGGCAGATGGTGGAAGCGGGCGTCAAGACAGATCGTTTGATCGTGTTCGGCGATTAAGGGGGCGGGATGAGTGAAATCAAGAAATTCATGTTCGTTAACCGCAAGGCTCCGCATGGCACGATATACGCGCTGGAGTCGCTTGAGGTGGTACTGATCACCGCTGCATTCGATCAGGATGTTTCCCTGGTATTTCTGGATGACGGCGTATACCAGCTTAAAAAGGGGCAACAAACCAAGGGTATTGCGACCAAGAACTTTTCGCCGGCCTATCTCGCGCTGGAAGGTTACGACATCGAGAAATTGTATGTCGAAAAAGAATCGATGCAGGCACGCGGCCTCAGCGAGGAAGATTTGCTGGTGGATGTGACCGTGTTGGGGCGCGCAGAAATGGGCGAGTTGATGAATCAGCAAGACGTGGTCTTGAGCTTCTAGGGGAGAGCCGTTAAATGTTGCATATCATCAACAAGTCACCTTTGACGAACTGCGCGCTCGACAGCTGTTTGCGCGTGGTTCAATCGGGTGACATTTTGCTTATTGAAGACGCGGTCTACGCTGCCACATCCGGCAATGTGTTTGAGGATAAAATCCACGAGGCGATGGGGCGCTGCAAAGTTTATGTTTTGCAGCCGGACCTTGATGCGCGCGGATTTTCCGATCGCATCATCGATGGTGTTTCACCGGTCGATTACGGCGGCTTCGTCGATCTCACCACGACCAACAAAAACTGCCAATCCTGGCTTTAACTTTTATCATAATTAAGGAGAATTACCATGGCCAACATCGAAGTCGAAGGAAAGTCTTATGAAACCGACGAAGAAGGCTATCTTGTCAATCTGGCTGACTGGAATAAGGATATCGCCGAATACATCGCCAAGACTGAAAATGTCGACATGACAGAGCAGCATTGGGAAGTTATCAATTTCCTGCGCGAGTATTTTGAAGAATACCAAATCGCTCCGGCCGTTCGCGTGCTGACCAAGGCGATAGGGAAAAAGCTGGGAGCCGACAAGGGCAACAGCGAGTATCTGTATGGATTGTTCCCGTATGGTCCGGGCAAGCAGGCTTGCAAGATCGCCGGATTGCCCAAGCCGACCGGTTGCGTCTGATCCTGATATTTGAGTTTATATACAGCAGCCGACCCTAGATGAGCACCTTATTTGCAATCCTGTTTTACTTTGCCACTTTGGTGTTTGTCGTGGGTACGTTTTACCGTATCGGTATTTATACACGCACTCCGGCACCGCTTAAAATACCTACCACCCCGGCACCAATGAACACCGGCGGCGTAGTGTTGCGCATGATGCGGGAAGTATTCCTGTTTGAAAGCCTGTTCAAGGCGAATCTGTGGACCTGGGGCCTGGGGTGGTTGTTTCATGCCAGCCTGGCACTGGTTCTGTTGCGTCACCTGCGTTACTTCACCGACCCGGTCTGGTCCTGGGTTGCGTTCATCCAGCCGTTTGGCACGTATGCCGGCATCACCATGCTGGCCGGTGTTGCGGGATTATGGGCGCGGCGAATTTTTGTCGAGCGCATCCGCTATATCTCGACTCCCTCCGACCACCTGATGCTCGCGCTTTTCATGGCGATCGCGATCTCCGGTTTGACGATGAGTTTTTTTGTGCATACCGATGTGATAGCCGTTAAGGGGTTCATGCTCGGTTTGATGCATTTCGACTTGCAGGCCCTGCCTTCCAGCATCGGTCTTTATGTGCATCTATCCCTGGTCGCGCTATTGATGATGATTTTCCCGATCAGCAAGTTGTTGCATGCACCCGGGTTGTTTTTCTCGCCCGGCCGCAACCAGGTAGACAATCCCCGCGAGAAACGCCATATCGCAGCCTGGGCGAAACGAATGGAATCGGAGAACTAGCATGGCGGAAATTACCGCACCGGCTTACCGCGTTATTCCCATCATTCCCGCATTGAAGCCGGGTGCGATGGAGGGAAGCGGCCCTTATGTTTCCGGTGAAAAAATGAATGAGGCCCTGGGCTTTCCGGGCAAGCTGGTGGATGACTGGCATGACAAAGCCATTGCCAAAATGGGCGACCTGCTTGGCAAGTACCGTTCGCTCAAGGTGTACATGGACAGCTGCGTGCATTGCGGAGCCTGTTCGGATAAATGCCATTATTTCATCGGCACGCAGGATCCCAAGAATATGCCGGTCGCGCGGCAGGACCTGATGCGCAGTGTGTACCGGCGGTATTTCACTTTGCCGGGGAAACTGTTTCCCAAGCTTGTAGGCGCGCGCGACCTGACCCGCGAAGTGCTGGACGAGTGGCACAACTATTACCATCAATGTTCAGAATGCAGGCGCTGTTCGGTATTTTGCCCGTATGGAATCGATACCGCCGAAGTCACGATGGCGGCGCGCGATATTCTGGATTCCGTGGGCTATGGTCAAAAGTACGACATCGAAATCATCGGCAAGGTGCACAAGATCGGCAATAACCTCGGTTTGCCCGGCCCGGCCCTGATCGATACGATGGAGGGGCTGGAAGAGGATGTCAAGGAGGCCACCGGTGTTGATGTGCGCTTCCCGATCGATGTCAAGGGTGCGGAAGTTTTGTTGATCACGCCGTCGGCGGATTTCTTTGCAGAACCGCATATCGACAGCCTGATCGGTTATGCCAAGGTATTCCACGCGACAGGTACCAGCTGGACGCTGTCGTCCATGTCATCCGAGGCGGCAAATTTTGGAATGTTCATCGGAAATTATGAGCAGTTGCGCAAAGTGGCGTTGCGTATCCGCCAGGCCGCACTCGAGTTGGGCGTAAAGCGCATCGTGGTCGGCGAATGCGGCCATGCATGGCGCGTGGCATACAGTTTCTGGAATACCCTGAGCGGCGTGGGCGAGGGCGCCGACCCGGATGACAAGTTCGCCCAGATGCTGCAGAAGCAACTTGATCACCGTTACAGGCAGCCGACCCATATTTGCGAATTCACCTGGGACATGATCGAACGTGGCGCACTGTCCCTCGACAAGGAAGCCAACGACAAGCACATCATCACTTTCCATGATTCCTGCAACGTCGCGCGCGGTTCCAGCATGGGCGGATATCCCGGTGGCCAGTTCGATATTCCGCGCAATATCATCAAGGCGGTGGCCAATCATTTCCATGAGATGGATCCGAGCACCACTCACGAAAAAACATTCTGCTGCGGCGGCGGCGGCGGGCTGCTGACCGACGATTTGATGGACCTGCGCGTGAAGGGTGCCTTGCCGCGCATGGAAGTGTTGAAACAGGTCTCGGATGAACACGGGGTTAATTTCATGGCAGTCATCTGCGCAATATGCAAGACCCAGTTCAGCAAGGTGATGCCTATATACGGATTTGACAGAAGAATGGTCGGCGGTGTTCACCAGCTGGTCAGCAACGCAATCAGGCTGGGTGAGAAATAACAATCAATTGGAGGCAGGCAATGTCATCAACAACTGAAACAACTCAAAAAATCACCTTCCGCCGCTATAAAGATGGCGATAATAAAGTCGGCCGCCTGAGCGAAAAAATCATGCAGGCAAGCTTTACGCACAAATGCCCGACCTACATCCAGTCCACGCCGCCTTGCCAGGGCAGTTGCCCGGCGGGCGAGGATATACGCGGCTATCTGGCCATCGTGCGCGGCACCGAAAAGCCGCCGGTCGGGGCCGACGGCAAACCGGCCATGGCCTGGCAGGAATATGCGTTCCGGCGTTTGACCGAAGCCAATCCCTTTCCGTCGGTGACGGGCCGGGTTTGTCCGGCACCCTGCGAGACCGGGTGCAATCGTAACGCGCTTGAAGACCATGTCGGGATCAACTCGGTGGAACACTTTCTCGGCGAATACGGGATTGCCAACAACCTGGCATACCATACCGATGCGAAACCCACCGGTAAAAAAGTGGCGGTCATCGGCGGCGGCCCTGCCAGTTTGTCCTGCGCCTACCAGCTAACCCTGAAAGGTCATGAAGTCACCGTGTTCGACGAGCACGAACATCTCGGCGGCATGATGCGCTACGGCATACCGGGTTTTCGTACGCCTCGCGAAGTGCTGGATGCGGAAATCAAGCGCATCACTGATCTGGGCGTGAAGACGAGGATGAAATGCCGTGTGGGCAGGGACATTACCCTGGAGCAAATCCGCAAGGACTTCGATGCCGTTTTCCTCGGCATGGGTGCCCAGGCCGGCCGGGCCTTGCCCCTTGAAGACAGCGCCGCACCCAACGTGGTGACTGCTACCGCTTTCCTCAAGGCATTCAATGACGGTCGTCTCCAGCACGTCGGCAAACGCGTAGTGGTGGTCGGCGGCGGTGACACCTCCATCGACGTGGCGACAGTCGCCCGGCGCCTCGGTCATCTTGAACAATCCCAGCCGACGGATTTCGAGCAGGCCATCGCGGGCCAGGTCGCTCATGACGTGGCGGAAATTTCGGCCAAGCAGGGAGCGGAAGTGACGCTGACATCGATCTTCGCCATCGACAAGATGCAGGCCAACAAGCACGAAATAGAGCAGGCGCTCGCGGAAGGCATCGCGATCCGTGGCGGTCTGGTGCCCATCGGTATCGTGCGCTGCGCGGATGGACGCGCCACAGCACTGCGCGTCAGTCAATGCGAGGCAAAGCTGGTCGGCGGCAAGCTTGAGGTCAAGAACATAGCAGGGACCGAGGAAGATATTCCCGCCGATCTTATTGTGTCGGCAATCGGGCAGGCGGTAGACTTTACCGGGCTGGAAGAATTCAACAACGGCAAGGGTGCAGTATCGACGGATCGCAATTACCTGGTCGCCGGACAGAAAGGCGTGTTCGCCGGCGGGGACATCATAAGACCGCATCTGCTGACGACGGCAATCGGCCACGGCTCGATCGCGGCGGATGGCATACACAATTATCTGCTCGGCAAGGACCTGGAGAAACGCCCCAAGATCGATGCCCATCAATTCGACCTGATGCGCAAGATGATGGAAAAAGGACTCGAGGTCAAGGAGGTGCATGAACCCTTGCGCGGCACATGCGAAACCAATGTCGCGGTGCACAATTTTGACAATCGCTCGGATCGCTATGTGATTCCGCACGATAAATTGTTCCTGGGCCATTTTTCCATCGTCGCGCGCAACAAACGCAACGTGATTACCCTGAGCAAGGAGTCCGCACTGGGTAACTTCCAGGACCGCCTCGGCGTGCTGCCCCAGGATCAGGCGGTAGCCGAAGCCAAACGCTGCATGAGTTGCGGCATGTGTTTCGAATGCGACAATTGTGTGGTGTACTGTCCGCAAACTGCCGTATTCCGCGTGCCCAAAGCCAAATCCACGCTGGGCCGCTATGTCGACACCGATTACAACAAGTGTATCGGCTGCCATATTTGCGCGGATGTGTGCCCGACCGGATACATCCAGATGGGGCTGGGCGATTAATCAAATGGGCGAGTGATAGAAATGTCAAAATTGTTCGCTCTGCTGGCAATACTCTGCATGTGTGCTTCTGCAACTGCCACGGAAATTTACGGCATGCCCAAGCTGGATATAGGCAAAGGCGGCCAGTGCGTGGCCGATCCGCAATGGATGCGCAAGAACCATATGCGCGTGCTTTTTCAGCAGCGCGATGAAACGGTACACCAGGGCATGCGCGACGGGAAATTCAGCCTGAAAAACTGCATCGAATGTCACGCCAGCCTGCGCGATAACAGCGTGATCGGGCGTGCCGACAGTTTCTGCGAAGGCTGTCACAGTTTCGAAGCGGTCAAGATCGATTGTTTCGAATGTCACTCCAGCAAGCGCAGCTCATCTTTGGTGCAGGGGGAGTCCAAATGAGCGATACGAATGAGATCAGCAACACGAGCGAGCAGCGCAGGCAGTTCCTGAAAACCTCGGTCGGTGCGGCGGCAGTGGCCATTGCCCCGGGAATGCTGATGTTCGACATGGCGCATGGAAAGTCCGAGGCTGTTTCGGGCAAAGTGCGCTGGGGCATGCTGATCAACACCGCGAACTGTGAAGACTGCGACAAATGCGTGAAAGCCTGCAACAAGGAGAATGGTTTGTCCGGCGGGTTGAGTCCGACCGACTCGCAATGGGTACGCAAGGTAGAACTCAAGGACATGCGCACCGGACGATCGCTTGCGCTGCCGATGATGTGCCAGCATTGCGCGGAACCCCCGTGTGTCGATGTCTGTCCGACTGGTGCTTCATTCAAGCGGGCTGATGGCATCGTGCTGGTGGACAAGCATATCTGCATAGGCTGCCGTTACTGCATGATGGCCTGCCCCTACAAGGCACGCTCATTCGTGCACGAACCGCTGCACGACCAGAAGCCCGATGTCCCGCGCGGCAAGGGTGTGGTGGAGAGCTGCACGATGTGTGTGCAACGCATCGATAAGGGCCTGCAACCCGCATGTGCCGAGGCCTGCCCCAACAAGTCCATCCTGTTTGGCAATCTCAACGATCCGGACAGCGAAATCTCAAACAAGATGCGCACGCAAGCTTCCACCCAGGTGCGCGCTGATCTGGGACTGGACACCGGTCTCCGTTATCAGGGCATATAAATGGCAAACCACTCTCCATTGCGGTTCAAGAACAGAGTCTTCTATACACTGGTTGCCGCCGGTGGTCTGGTCGTGCTGATGGGTTTGTATGCGGCGCATATGATGGAGGGGCACGGCCACATCATCACCGGCATGAACAACCAGATTGTCTGGGGGATGCCCCATGTGTTTGCCATTTTTCTGATTGTCTCGGCGTCCGGCGTCCTCAACGTTTCGTCCATCGGTTCGGTATTTAACAAGCCGGCCTACAAGGCCAGGGCGCCTTTGGCGGGCCTTCTTTCCATCGCAATGCTCGCGGGCGGTTTGACAGTATTGATGCTCGACCTGGGACGCCCCGACCGCATCATCGTGGCGATGACCCGCTTCAATCCCACTTCTGTCTTTGCCTGGAACATCTTTCTCTATTCGGGCATGTTCTCGGCAGTCGCCCTGTACCTGTGGACCATGATGGAAAAACGCATGAACCCGTGGTCCAAACCTGCGGGGCTATTGGTGTTTGTCTGGCGTTTTGTGCTGACGACCGGCACGGGCGTGATCTTTTCCTTTCTGGTTGCAAGGCAAGCATACGGTACGGCGATTTTGCCGCCGATGTTTATCGTGATGTCTTTTGCCTGGGGTATGGCGGTGTTCCATGTGGCGCAATCCTCAATCTATGAATGGAACGAAAAACTGCTGGATCCCTATGTCCAGAAACGCATGAAGAACCTGATGGGGGTCCTGGTGATTGCCGCATTGTATTTTGTGGCAGCCTATCATCTGACCAACCTGTATTTCGCAAGGCAAACCGGATTCGAGCGGTTCATACTGCTCGATGGCGGGGTTTACCCGTTGGTATTCTGGATAGGTTACTTTCTGTTGGGGAATCTGCTTCCGCTACTGCTGATTTATCATCCTGCGCTGGGTAAATCGAAGTCCATACTGTTCGCCTCATTGCTGATCATCCTGGGCGGTTTTTGCTTCCTGTATGTGTTCATCATCGGCGGACAGGCATTCCCGCTGTCCATTTTTCCCGGCTACCAGGTTACCAGCAGTTTTGGTGATGGTGCCATAGGCCTGTACCAGCCGTCATTGCCTGAAATAATGCTGGGAATGGGCGGTGTAGGAATCGCTTTCCTGATTACAACCATCGGAGTTCGCGTGCTGGATTTCGTACCACACGAGTTGCCGAAATCAGCCTGAAACCTGAAATGAGCAGCCGATTACTGATTTCTGCGGCGCACAAGTCTTCCGGAAAAACGATGGTCAGCATAGGCTTGTGTGCCGCGCTAAGCAAACGCGGGCACGCGGTCCAACCTTTCAAGAAAGGTCCCGATTACATCGATCCGATGTGGCTCAGCCAGGCATCCGGACGGGCCTGCCGCAACCTCGATTTGTATTTGATGGAACACGATGACATCACCGCGACTTTCGCGCGTCATAGTGCGGAAGTGAACCTGGTGGAAGGCAACAAGGGCTTGTATGACGGTCTTGCGCTGGACGGCAGCAACAGCAACGCCGCCCTGGCGAAGCTGCTCGGTTTGCCTGTGTTCCTGGTGATCGATGCGCGCGGCATGACGCGCGGCATCGCGCCGCTGATACTCGGTTATCAGGCGTTCGACCGCGACATCAATATCGCCGGTGTGATCCTCAATAATCTGGGCGGCGGCCGCCACGAGGCCAAATTGCGCGCGGTCATCGAGCACTATACGGATGTACCGGTAGTCGGCGCGATCCATCACGACGAGCGGCTCGGCATCGTCGAACGGCATCTTGGCCTGATGCCCAGCAACGAGTCCTGCGCCGCCACGGAAAAAATCAAACAGATCGGCGACGCCATCGCTGAACAGGTCGATCTGGACAAACTGCTTGCGCTGTCGCAAAACGAGCCGTTGAACGCTCCGCACCTTGCCAGGGTCAGTCCGCTGCAATGCGGCGACAGGGTGCGCGTAGGCATAGCGCGCGACCGGGCCTTCGGTTTTTATTATGCCGATGACCTTGATGCGCTGGAAGCGGCAGGGGCAAAGCTGGTGCCATTCGATACTTTAAGTGATGCACGCCTGCCGGATATTGACGCGCTTTATATCGGCGGCGGTTTTCCCGAGACTTGCGCGGCAGAACTTGAGGCAAACAGTTCATTGCGTGGCGAGATCAAGCAGGCAATCGAAAATGGCATGCCGGCCTACGCCGAATGCGGCGGACTGATGTATCTGTCGCGCAGCATCGAATATCAGGGTCGCAGCTACCGGATGGTGGGCGCCATCCCGGGAGATGTGAAAATGCACGACAAGCCCGTGGGTCGTGGTTACGTGCACCTGAAAGAGGACGGAGAGCACCCGTGGCCGCGCCCCAACGCACCCGCGAAGCAGATCAAGGCGCATGAATTCCATTATTCCAGCCTGATAAATCTGCCGCCGGACACCCGCTTTGCCTACCATGTCGAACGCGGCTACGGAATAGACGGTGAGCGGGACGGGCTCGTTCTGCACAACCTGCTGGCTTCCTACACCCACTTGCGCACCATCGGCAGTTGCTATTGGGCGACCCGCTTTGTCGCTTTCATCCGGCGAAAATTGGAACTGCGCAGGAATTTCGAATCAACACATCCAACCAACGAACAACATGACACAGAAACTTTATCAGGCGGCTATCGCCGCCTTTGACCGGGCCAACGCCGAAGACCCGAACAAGGAAACGGCCGATGGCCAGGAGTATCCCAAGGAGTTGCTCTACGCGCACAGACTGAGCGAAATGTTGCAACGTTACGCACCCGGGGCTCATGAGGCAGTGAAACTTGCGGTACGCGCCCAGCACATTCAGCGCTGGAAGATCCCGCGCAGCAACTATCCCATGGACAGGAGCGGCTATCTGCAATGGCGTACCGGGCTGTACAAATTTCATGCCGAGACTGCCGGACGCCTCATGCAGGAAACAGGTTATGATGACGACATGGTAGCGCGCGTCAAGGCAATCGTCAGCAAGAAGGGTTTGAAGGTCAACTCCGAGACGCAGATGATGGAAGACGTGGTTGATCTGGTGTTTCTTGAAAATTACATCGCCGGCTTCGCTGCCCAGCACCCCGAATACACCGAGGAAAAATGGATACAGATCATACGCAAGACCTGGCAGAAGATGTCGTCTGTGGCACATGAATTCGCACTTGCAGGAAAAATAAAATTACCGGAAGCGCTGCAATCGTTGATCCTGAAAGCAATACAGAAATAATGGACTATCTACCTATCTTTGCCGATATCCGCGGCAAACTTTGCCTCGTGGTCGGCGGGGGTGAAGTCGGAAAACGCAAGGCTGGCGTGTTGTTGGAGGCAGGAGCGAAAGTGCGTCTGGTCGCTCCTCAGATAGAGCCCGGACTTTCCGAGATGGAGGGCGTCCAAGCCATCAACGCGCGTTTCGAGGCACATCACCTCGAAGGAGTTACGCTGGTCATTGCGGCGACCAATGACCGCAGCGTCAACCGGCAAGTCTCGGAACTGGCGCGCTCGCGCAACATCCCGGTAAACGTGGTGGACGATCCGGAATTGTGCAGCTTCATCATGCCGGCCATCCTTGACCGTTCGCCTTTGATGGTGGCGTTTTCCAGCGGGGGGGCATCTCCGGTTCTGACGCGCATGATGCGCGGCAAGCTGGAGACTATGATCCCGCAAAACTACAGTCGCCTCGCCGCATTTGCCGAACGGTTTCGCGAGCTGGTCAAGCAGCGCGTCACCAATCCGGCCAAGCGCCGGATTTTCTGGGAGAACGCACTGGAAGGCGTGATCGCCGAGACGGTGCTGGCCGGCGATGAAAACAGTGCGGAGGCCATGCTGGAACAGATGCTGGCCGACGAGGACAATATTCAGCACGGCGAGGTGTATCTGGTAGGTGCCGGGCCGGGCGATCCGGATTTGCTGACATTCCGCGCTTTGCGCCTGATGCAGAAAGCCGACGTGGTGGTCTATGACAATCTGGTGTCAAAGCCGATACTCGAAATGACGCGGCGCGATGCGACGCGCATCTATGTGGGCAAAAAACGCGACGACCATACCTTGCCGCAGGAAAAAATCAATGAACTGCTGGTGCGCCTGGCCAAAGAGGGCAAACGCGTGTTGCGCCTGAAAGGTGGGGACCCATTCATATTCGGTCGCGGCGGCGAGGAGATAGAGACGCTCGCCGAACATGGCATCCTGTTCCAGGTCGTGCCCGGCATCACCGCGGCTTCCGGCGTTTCCGCCTACGCGGGCATTCCGCTGACCCACCGCGACCATGCGCAGTCCTGCATATTCGTGACCGGCCACCTGAAAGACGGCAGCATGAAACTTGATTGGGATGCACTGGCCCGGCCCAGGCAGACTGTTGTGGTCTATATGGGCTTGCACGGTTTGGCGACTCTGTGCAGCGAACTCGTTGCGCACGGTTTGCCGGGCAATACTCCGGCCGCGATCGTGCAACAAGGCACCACGCAAAATCAGCGCGTCGTCACCGGAACGCTTGAAACTCTGCCGGAAATTGCCCTGGCTGAAAAACTGCATGCACCGACCCTGATCATCGTTGGAGGCGTCGTCACGCTCCGGGAAAAACTGGCCTGGTTCAACCCGGGGTAACCGGATATTTGTAAAATTAAATACACCTACTTAAACGAACTTAAAGGAGGAGTACCATGAACGGAATGTTATTCAAAAGCATATTCTTGGCGATGGTATTATCGTTCGGCGTGGTCAACGCGCACGCGGATGAAGCGCTCTTGAAGCCGTTCGTGCTCGCTTCCAGCGGTGCGGGAACGGTTGCCGAAAAAACCGCACAGGCTAAGGCGGCGCTGAGCGCGGGCGGCTTTACCGTGGTCGGTGACTATTCCCCGTACCCTGACGCCGAGATTTTGATCGTGACCAACGATGAATTGAAAAAAAATGCGGCGGCTTCCGAACATGGAGGTTTCGGTGCGGTGCAAAGAGTGGCCATCACCAAGGCAAAGGACGCTGTGCAAGTCAGTTATACCAATCCTGTGTACATGGCGAATGCATACCGCATGCAGGGTGACTTGAGCAATGTGGCGGCGCAATTGGGCGCAGCCCTGGGCAAAGTGGAAGAGTTCGGTTCCAGGGATGGAATGTCAGCCAAGCAGGTGCGCAAATACCATTACATGTTCGGCATGGAATATTTCACCGATCTGGATGTGCTGGCTGAGTATCCCAGCTACGAAGACGCGGTGCAGGCAGTTGATGCCAAATTGACAGCCAATAAAAACGGCCTTGCCAAGGTTTACCGCGTCGATATCCCGGGCAAGCAGGAAAGCGTGTTCGGGGTTGCGATGAAAGCCCCGACAGAATCGGAAAAATACATGGACGACAGGTTCATCATGAGCGAGATCGATTTCCATGATATCAAGTCAACCGCGCACCTGCCCTACGAAGTATTGGTTGATGGCAACAAGGTTTATGCGATGTATGCGCGCTTTCGCATTGCAATCGACTTTCCCGATTTGAGCATGATGGGGAAGAACAGTTTCATGAACATCATGAAGACGCCCGATGCGATTCGTGATGCGCTGCAAAAGACAGTGCGGAAATAGCCGCGATAGAATTTATAACATGCAAACTGGAGATGGTAATGGCTGACAAAGACACATTAAGCGACGCTAAGCGCCGCAAATTCCTGATCAATGTAACATCGGTCGTCGGTGTGGCGGGTGCCGCCGCCGCGTGTCTGCCTTTTATTGACAGCATGAACCCGAGCGCTGACGTGCTGGCCAAGGCCACAACGGAAGTGGATCTGTCGGGAATCCCGGAAAGCGGAGTGCATATAGTTGCCTGGCAGGGGAAACCGGTATTTGTCTATCACCGTACCCAGGCCGAGATCAAGGCGATGGAGGCCGGCAATGGCGTCCTGGATCCGGAGTCCGACCAGCAAAGGGTCAAGCAGCCGGAATGGCTGGTTGTGGTGGGGGTCTGCACGCATATGGGTTGTGTGCCAAACAAGAGTGATACCGGCTGGCTGTGTCCTTGTCATGGCAGCGAATATGACGACAGCGGCAGGGTTGTGCGCGGCCCCGCTCCGAAAAACCTGGAAGTGCCGCCCTACAAATTTGTTGCTGCTGACAAGATCGTTATCGGCGTAGCCTAGGAGAAGACCATGAAAAACAGAGTTATCGGCTGGATAGACCAGCGGTTTCCACTCAGCAGCTTCGTCAAGCACGACCTGACCGAATATCCCACCCCGCGCAATCTCAGCTACTGGTGGAATTTCGGTTTTCTGGCGGGTTTCGTTTTGGTGCTGCAGGTGGCTACGGGCATCTTTTTGGCCATGCACTACAGGGCGGATGCTGCGCTGTCGTTTGACTCGGTGCAGCACATCATGCGCGACGTTAATTACGGCTGGCTGTTGCGCTTCATGCATGCCACCGGTGCGTCGGCTTTCTTCATGGTGATCTATATCCATATGGCGCGCACGCTCTATTACGGTTCCTACCGCGCGCCGCGCGAGTTGATGTGGTGGACCGGGCAGGGGCTTTTGCTGATGTTGATGGCAACCGCATTCATGGGCTACTTGTTGCCGTGGGGGCAAATGTCCTACTGGGGTGCGACCGTGATCACCAATCTGTTCAAGGTCACGCCTTACTTCGGTGATCAAATCGTGACCTGGCTGCGCGGCGACTACTCCGTAAGCGATGCAACGCTGACGCGCTTTTTCTCGCTGCACTATTTGTTGCCGTTCCTGATCATCGGCGGCGTGGTGGTGCACCTGGTTGCATTGCATACCGTCAAAAGCAGCAATCCGAGCGGCATCGATCTGGCAGCCAAGGACAATATTCCGTTCCACCCCTATTTCACCAGCAAGGATTTGTTTGGCTTGGGCCTTTTTTTGATCGTGTATTGCATCTTCGTGTTCTTTTTTCCGAACATGCTGATGGATCCGGCCAACTTCATTCCGGCCAATCCCATGCAAACACCGGCCGAAATTGTTCCTGAATGGTATTTCCTGCCTTTCTATGCGATTTTGCGCTCGGTGCCAAACATGGTGGGTGGTGTGGTGGCGATGGGGTTGTCGGTGATGATGTTCGCGTTCATGCCGTTCCTGGATCGTTCCCGCATACCCGGCGGTGCAAGCAACCGACCCATGGTCAAGCTGGGGTTTTACCTGTTTATTCTAAATATGCTGGTGCTGGGTTATGTCGGTGCTCACCCGGTGTCCGAACGTACCCTCCTGATCGGGCATATTGCGACAATTTTCTATTTCGGCTCGTTCTTCCTGATACCGTTCATATCCAAGGCCGAGGAGAGATGGTTGATCAAGCGCGGTCTTTCACCCGAATTGAAGGAGTTGATGGAAAGAGAGGCCAGGGAAAAAACCCAATCGCAGGCGCGCCGTCGCAGTGGAGATGCCAAATGAAAAAAATCATCGTTTTATTGATATTGTGTTGTTCTTCTTTACAAGTATGGCCTGAAGAGGCAACGCTTCAGAATATCAAGGTTGATACTGATCTGCCCGCAATCGAGCGCGGGATGGACGACCTGATGAATAACTGCCACACCTGCCACACGCTGAAGTACATCTCGTATCTTGACCTGCTCAAGTTGGGCATTGACAAGAAAAAAGTGGATTTGATGCGCGGCGATCAGCCGCTTGCCGCTCCGCTTGCAGGACTGTTATCGGACGAAGCAGCCATGCAAATGTTTGGATTGGTGCCGCCGGATCTAAGTTTGATGACCAAGGCGCGCGAGGGCGGGCCGAGCTATGTGTATTCCTATTTGCTGGGATATTACAACACGCCGGACGGGGTGACCCACAACCGTATCTTCCCTGCAACCAAGATGCCGGATCCGCTTGGGGTCAGTACTGCAACCGATCCTGCCAAGCGGGAAGAATTGAAGAAAACCGCGCATGATATCGTTTCATTTCTGGCGTGGGCGTCCGACCCGCACAGTGCGGAGAGGCACAGGCTGGGCTACTATGTAATTGGGTATCTGCTCATTCTGACGGCGTTGCTTTATGCCGTGAAGAACAGAATCTGGTCCGGTTTGAAAAAGCATTGACCGGGGACTGCGGGTGCGCCTTTGCCTTGCATGATCAGCAGAGCTCTTGTTTGGCACGCAACCGGCATGATTCAGCCGGAGCAGGCGCGCCCCGCCGTCTTGTCAGAATGCCGTTTTGCACGGGAGCCCTAACGGCGAGCGGGCATGGCCATGGATGAGGCGAATCTTGAAGTAGGAAGCGAGGCAGGACGTCCGTTCGACCGCAATGTCGGGAATGAAGTCAACAAGGAGTTTGTATGTCTGATAAATTATTCGGGGCAATAAAGACGGGTGATGTCGAGTCTGTGCGGCAGATGCTGGCTGCCGGGGCCGATACGGGTACGCGTGACAGCGAAGGAGCGACTCTCTTGATGGTGGCGTCCCATACCGGCAACCTGCCCATGGTTCGGGTATTGATCGAGGCGGGCGCCGAAATCAATGCAAGCGACGAGCGCGGCTGGACAGCATTGATGAAGGCCGCTTATAACGCCGAGCAGGATCGGGGGTTTGCGGATGTCGTTCAGACCCTGATCGATGACGGGGCGAATGTTGAAGCGCCTATCGGCTACGGGATACGCCCCCTGATGCTGGCTGCGGGTTATGGCGAAACGGCCGTCGTGGAGACGCTGTTGCGTGCGGGAGCCGATGTCATGGCGCGGAACGATGGCGGCCTTACTGCGCTGATGATGGTGAAACAAAAGCATTACGTGGATGTGATCAATGTGTTGCACGAAGCGGAGCGGGAAGCGGGGGTGGGCGAGGGAAGTTGCTCCAGCAAAAACGAACCCGGGTCGCGGGTGGTAACCTTCCTGAAGCCTGCAGCCAAATCCTGATCCAAATACCCGCGGCAGAGCACGGATGTGCCAACCGCTGAAAGAGAAATATGCCTTACTTTGTTTACAAGATATTTGAAAAACCGATACGGCACCTGGAAAAGCTGGAGCAGCACGATGCTTTTCGTGAAGCATCAAACCGCGCCAAGCTGTTGCGCGGCGAACTGGCCGGAGATGTCGCATACTCGATCAAGGTGATTTTTGCCGAAACGGAATTGCACGCCGAGGATTTGCTCAACCAGGTGCGCGCACCCATACCCAATCCACAGGACGATTAAGCCGGCATTTCATGGATGAAACTGCTTATCGGCAGGCATTGTCCGCAACGGTTGCGGACGCCTGCCCGTTTGAAAAAACCATACTGGCCAATTGTGCGTCTTGCTCCAGGGCAGAAAAGCGCAATATAGCCGAGCGTGAGATCGTTTACTGCAATAATGCGGAAGCGCTAGTGCGTTGTACCGAATTGCGCGATTTGTTGCGGCGCAATTTCAATTTTACCCTGGGGGAATTGCACATTGACAAGCCCTTGCCGCATGCACAGGAAATGCGCATGCAATGCGGCGGCCTGAGAGCCCTGCAGTTTTCGCTGGATGCACGCGAACAGGTGGATGACGTGGCAGGTTTGCTTGAATTGTCGCGGCAAAAATTTGGCAGCCTGGCCGATTTTCCGTATTCCCAGATGGTCAGGCTGGCCAAGACGCTTTACAAACCACGTTAGTATTTTCATGTCCGCGACCCCCTTGCGCGGCGCATTACAGGAGCAACGCCGTATCATGTCCGAGCAGCCGACCGAAATAAAATTGCACCAGCAATCCCGCACGCTTGAGATCACCTTTGGTGACGGCGAGTCTTACCGGCTGTCCCACGAGTATCTGCGGGTGTATTCTCCGTCGGCCGACGTCAGCGGACACGGCCCCGGCCAGGAGGTATTGCAGACAGGCAAAAAGGATGTCGGGATAAGCTCACTGGTCCCGGTCGGGAGCTATGCCGTGCAGATAAATTTTGATGACGGGCACGACACCGGTCTTTACACCTGGGAATACCTGTACAAACTGGGCAAAAATCACGCTGCCTTGTGGCAGGATTACCTGGATAGGCTGGCAGCTGCCGGAGCAAGCCGCGAACCGCGTGCCGGGGCAAAAAAATAGCCGGGAAGAATACCTGATAAAATCAGTCAACATAGTTTAAAATCCAAATCCAAGCCTTTAATCTGATCCAGGAGTGAATAATGAGTTTTATCGAAACTGATGTGCAAAACGCGTTAAAGAATTTGATCGATCCCAACACCAAAAAGGACTTTGTCAGCGGCAAATCGGTGAAGAACATCAAGATCAGCGGCAACGATGTGGCTCTGGAAATCATGCTGGGATATCCGGCCAAGAGCGTGTGGGGCGAGATCCGGGCTATGGTCGAAACGCATCTGAAGGCCGCATTGCCCGGTGCAGGCAAGGTCAGCGTCACGGTGTCCAGCAAGGTCGTGCCGCACGCGGTGCAGCGCGGCGTGAAGCTGGTGGAAGGTGTGAAAAATATCATCGCCGTCGCCAGCGGCAAGGGTGGCGTGGGGAAATCCACCACGGCAGTCAATCTGGCCCTCGCCCTGGCTGCCGAGGGCGCGCGGGTCGGGGTGCTGGATGCCGATATATACGGTCCTTCGCAACCCACGATGCTGGGCATATCCGGGCAGCCCACTTCGGTTGACGGCAAGTCTATGGAGCCGATGATCAACCACGGCCTGCAGGCCATGTCCATCGGCTTCATGATAGACGGCGAAGATACGCCCATGGTCTGGCGCGGTCCCATGGTGACCCAGGCGCTCGATCAACTGCTGCACCAGACGCGCTGGGACAATCTGGATTACCTGGTGGTGGACCTGCCGCCGGGCACCGGCGACATCCAGCTTACCCTCGCGCAAAAAGTGCCGGTCACCGGCGCGGTGATCGTCACCACGCCGCAGGATATCGCGCTCCTTGATGCGCGCAAGGGACTCAAGATGTTCGAGAAGGTCGGCATCAAGATCGTCGGCATCGTGGAAAACATGAGCACGCACATCTGTTCAAAATGCGGCCATGAAGAACATATTTTCGGTGCGGGCGGCGGGGAGAAGATGTGCGCCGATTACAACGTGGAATTCCTCGGCGGCCTGCCGCTGGACATCCGCATCCGCGAGCAGGCCGATTCGGGCAACCCCACCGTGGTGTCCGATCCCGACGGCAGCATCGCCAAAACCTACAAGCAGATCGCGCGCCGCATCGCGGTCAAGGTCGCGGACATGGCCCAGGATCACAGTGCGGCTTTCCCCAAAATCGTGGTGCAAAATACCTGATCTGTTCAAATATCTCTTCGCGCAACGAAGAGATATTCCATAACGCGGGTAAGATTGATGACAGGGTCACTGCAACTTGATGTGACCCTGGCTGGATTTACTTGCGCTTGGCAATTTCGGGCAGTTCAATTTTTTTGACCACGCCGCTTTCGATAAGCAGAATGTAGCGTTTTTGCACTTCCTTGACCGTGACGCCGGGCGATACTTCCCCATTGGCCCTGATCGCTCGCGGGGGTTTTCCGTTGGCGGCAATGATTGCGACACTTTCGTCCGGATTGCTCGCCATCACCACGCCTTTCAACTGGAAATTGCTGTCGCGGGCACCCGAATGACCGCCAAACAAACTTGCCGCTGCGCCGGCTTGCGGGACAGGCCGGGCTGTTTCGGGCGGTGCCGCGACGCGCCGTGCAGGGGGCGTGAACAATTGCATCGCCCAATAGGCGGTTGAAACGCACAGGGCGATGAATAACACGAAACTTGCAATCAGTGGCCAGCGGTTCATTGAATTCCTCATAATCAGCGTTCTGCGTTAACGTCAGTGAACCAGCTGGTTGATCTCTATGATAGGCATCAACACGGCCAGCACGATCAGCAGTACCACCACGCCCATCGCCAGTATCAGCGCCGGCTCAAGCAGGCCGGCCATGGTCATCGCACGCCTTTCCAGATCCTGTTCCAGTGCGCTGGAAGCTCTTTCCAGCATCGCCGGCAATTCTCCGGTGACTTCGCCGGCGCGGATCATGTGGATCAGCATAGGCGGGAAATGCTTGTGCACCGATAACGCCCGCGCCAGACCCACACCCTCGCGCACGCTGTTCGTCGCTTCTTCAACCTGCGCGCGCATCGCGACATTGGTCAGCGTGTCGCGGCTGGTTTGCAGGGCGCGCAATATCGGCACGCCGGACCCGGTCGTGATCGCCAGGGTGCTGGCGAAGCGCGCGGTGTTCAGGCTGCGCTCGAACCTGCCGTACAGCGGCGCCGACAGCAACCAGGTATGCCAGCGCAGCTTGGTTGCGGGGACTTTCAGCGCGCGGCGCCAGGCGTAAGCCAGCGCGATGACGACCAGCAAAACGATCCAGCCATCATGGCGCACGAAGTCCGAAACGGCCAGCATCACCGTGGTCAGGAACGGCAGCTTTTGTTTGGTGTTTTCGAAAACCGACACGATCTGCGGCACCACATAGGTCAACAGGAAAATCACGATCAAAAATGCCACCACGGTGACGATCGCAGGGTAGGTAAATGCGAGCTTGATTTTTTGCACCAGCGTATTGCGCCGTTCGATATAGTCGGCCAGCTGCGACAGCACCCGCGCCAATTGGCCGATATGTTCGCCGGATGCGACCAGTGCGCGATAGATGTCGGCAAAGTCGCGCGGATGCCGCGACAGCGCATCGGAAAGCGATGAGCCGCCCATCACTTCCGAGCGGATCGACGCGATCAGATCACGCACATAGGTTCGCTCGGCTTGCTCGAGCAACGCGGTAAATGCCTGCTCCAGCGGCAGGCTGGCTTCCAGCAGGCTTGCCAATTGCCGCGTGAACAGGGCGAGCTCAATCGTCGAAAGGCGGTCGCCGAATGCACTGCGTTTGGCCAGTCCGCTCCCGTCGAGCTGGGTCGCAATCGCAGCCACGCTGATAGTCACCAGACCCTGCGCGCGCAGTTAGGAGCGGGCGGTGCGGGCGCTGTCGGCATTGACCACGCCTTTCTGGCTGGCTCCTGTCGCATCGACGGCCTCATAACGAAATGCTGGCATGGCGTGTCCCTATTCCTGAGTCTTGGTGACGCGCAGCAATTCAGCCTGCGAGGTCGTGCCATCGATCAGCCGTCGCTCGCCATCCTCGCGCATCGTGCGCATCCCGTCGCGCTGCGAGGTTGCACGGATGTCGGCTTCAGATGCGCGGTTATGGATTTGCGCGCGTATCTGTTCGGTGGTCTGCAATAACTCATAAACGCCGAGCCGGCCCTGGTAACCGGTGTGGCTGCATTTGTCGCAGCCGGTCTCATACCAGAATTGGCCGTCCTGCCGTTTGCAGTGCTCGCACAGTTTTCGCACCAGCCGCTGGGCGACCACGCCGATCAGCGACGACGACAGCAGGAATGGTTCTATGCCCATGTCGAGCAGGCGCGTGATCGCGGCCGCAGAATCATTGGTGTGCAGGGTTGCCAGTACCAGGTGGCCGGTCAGGGATGCCTGCACCGCGATTTGCGCGGTTTCCAGGTCGCGAATTTCGCCTATCATGATGATGTAGGGGTCCTGGCGCAGGATCGCGCGCAACGCCTTGGCAAATGTCATGTCGATACGCGCATTGACCTGGGTCTGGCCGACGCCGTTCAACTCATATTCCACCGGGTCCTCGACCGTCAGGATGTTGGTGCTGGTGGTATTAAGCCGGGTTAGCGCGGCATACAGCGTGGTGGTTTTTCCGGAGCCGGTCGGGCCGGTGACCAGCACGATGCCATGCGGCTGCGTGATCAGCTTGTCGAATTTTTCCAGCACGTCCGGGCTCATGCCCAGGCTGTGCAAATCCAGTTTGCCGGATTCCTTGTCGAGCAGGCGCAACACCGCGCGTTCCCCGTGCGCGGTGGGCAGCGTGGAAACCCGCACATCGACCGGCCTGCCGCCGACGCGCAGCGTGATGCGGCCATCCTGCGGCAGGCGTTTCTCGGCGATGTCGAGCTGTGCCATGATTTTGATGCGCGAAATCAGCGAAGCATGGATCGCCTTCTTCGGCCGCACCACATCGCGCAGGCTGCCGTCGACGCGAAAGCGCACCACCGAAACCTGCTCGAACGGTTCGATGTGGATATCCGATGCGCCCTCGCGCAAAGCCTGGGTCAGCAGCGCGTTGATCATGCGGATCACCGGCGCGTCATCGGCGGATTCCAGCAAATCCTCGATCGCCGGCATGTCCAGCATCAGCTTGGTCAGATCGAGATCGGATTCATATTCATCGATGACCTGCGCCGCATTGCCCCCCGAACTTGCATAGGCTTTGGCGATGGCGGCTTCGAGCTCGTCACGCGGCAGCGATTTCAGCCTGATGCGGCCGAAACAGCGGCTCACCTCGGCGATTGCGTTGGGCCTGGTCGCATCGGATATCCAGACCTCGACCGGGCCGTCCGCAGCGCCGTCGCGGTGTGCCAGCAGCGCGAAATCACGGGCGAACGCATAGGGCAGAAGGCGGGTATCCATCACAAAGTTCCCATCGCTGCTTACTGCTGGGGAGTGACCGCAGCCGGCGGTTGCGCAACGGGGCTAGACTGGGGCATGGCCGGCAGTTTCTCAGGCGGAACGATACGCTTGAACAAGGAGCCGCTATTGCTCCTGTCGAACAATTTATCCGCGTTTATACTGCCGTTCTCCAACGGGGGCAGTTGCGGCTTGTTCAGGTTGGGCAGGAAATTGGATTGCTCGGGCAGTCCCTTGGCTTCCTCACTGCGGATAAAGTCATAACGGTCCCCGGCCAGATCCATGCTTTGATCGTCGTTGCGAATTATGGTTGGGCGCAAAAACACCATCAGGTTGGTTTTGACGCGGCTGCGGGTCTTGTACTTGAACAAATTGCCGATGAAGGGAATATCGCCGAGCACCGGCACTTTTTCCACGCTGTCCTGCACGTTGTCGTCGATCAAGCCGCCCAGCACGATGACCTGCCCGTCGTCGACCAGCACGTTGGTATCCAGCGAACGCTTGCTGGTGATGAGTCCGGCCGGGTTGGTCGCATCGATTATTGCGGAAGTTTCCTGATAAATCGCCAGTTTGACCGTGCCACCCTGGGAAATCTGCGGCTTCACCCGCAGCGTCAAGCCGATATCCTGGCGATCGACAGTCTGGAACGGGCTTATCCCCACCGTGCCGGGTGTTGTGTATTGGCCGGTAATGAAAGGCACGTTTTCGCCGACGATGATCTTTGCTTCTTCATTATCCAGCGTGAGTATGTTGGGCATGGACAGGATATTCGCTTTGGTATCGGTTGCCAGCAAATGCACCAGTGTGCCCAGGCCCGACTGGTTAAGAATGCCCAGAGTCAAGCCGTTGCCCGGCGGGACCAGCGTGTTTGCAGCTTTTGCGCCGGCCTGGGTGAGCAGGTTGTTGCCCCCTCCCTGCGGGGTGAATGCGGTCACGGCGCCGACCTCGGCACCGTTGGAACTTTTCGCCAGGCCGGCCCACTGCGCGCCCAGTTCGGCTGAATTGTTTGCATCCACTTCAACGATCATCGCCTCGATATAGACCTGGGCACGGCGCGCATCAAGCTGGTCGATGACGATGCGCAGGTCGCGATAGACAGACTCGCTGGCGGTGATGATCAGCGTGTTGGTGCTTGGGTCAGCCTGGATGAATCCGCCGCTGGGTGCGCCGGGTCCGCCGCCACCGCCTTGCGAAAGCAACGGGTTTGCGCCGGATGTTCCGGCGGTCAATGGAGATTGGCCGGCCGTGGGCATGGCGGTCGGCATGGCGGTTGGCATGGCGGTTGGCGGGGCAGATGTGCTGCCGAATGACGAAGAGTTTGGTGTTGAGAATCGGGGTGACGGGATCGGGAGTAACGCGGTGCTGTCGGAAGTCACCACCGCACGCAGGGTTTGCGCAAGCTCGATCGCCTCGGCATTTCTCAGATAGACCACATGTACATTTCCCGGCACAGCAGTCGGCTGGTCCAGTTTCTGGATCAGCACCCTGGCCAGATTGGCGCGCGCTTCTGAAGCCGCGCGTATCAGGACCGAATTGGTGCGGGGATAGGCCAGCACCGTGACGCTGCCGGGATCGCCGGGCGCAACAGCAGCAGTCGTGCTGCTCGGCGCGGCAGCACCGAGTGCCGTCCCGCCCGTTGCCGTCCCGCCCGGTGCCAGCAGCCGGTTGACCATCGCCGCGATATCGCTGGCGACCGCATAACGTATCGGCACCATGTCCATATCGTTGCCCACAGGCCGGTCCATCGTCGAGATTATTTTTTCCAGCCGCAGCAGGTTGTCCGCGTAATCGGTGATGACCAGCGTGTTGTTGCCCGGATCGGCGGTGATGGTGTTATTGGGCGAGATCAACGGGCGCAACACCGCCAGCAGGTTGGCTGCGGTTTCATAGTGCAAATGAAATACATGTGTCGCGATCTGGTCGCCATGTATGGCCCCGGACTGGATCGGGGTGGCCTGCAACTTGGCATCGGCTTCCGGCACGACCTTGGAATAGCCGTTGCCTGTCACCACCGTGTAGCCGCGCAATCGCAACACTGAAGACAACAGCTGAAACGCCTGGGTTTTGGTGAGGGGCTTTTCGGATACCAGCGTGAGGGTGCCTTTCACTCTGGGATCGATGATGAATGTCGTGTTGGTGTAATCGCCGACTGCGGCAATCACCGATTCGATATCGGCATCGACAAAATTAAGTGTGCCCGTATTCGAGGCCGTATCCTTGTTTTCAGACTTGGTTTTTTTCGTGGTCGCGGCATCCTGCGAAAACGGTTTTTTACCGGGCTCGACGACCTCGTTTACGCCCGAGGCTCCGGCCGTGTTCAGACCCTGTGCCTGTAGTGGTTGCGCCGGCTCTACTGCTGCTACTGCCTGCACTGCGCACAGCAATACCATCAATGCGCCGCAACGCAGCCGCACCGGGGTTTCTTGTTTTCTTTCTTGGATTTTTTTCATGGTCATTTTAATTTTTATCATTTGAATTCTAGGGCGACAATATTTTTATCGCCAACTCTGCGGCTTTGCCCAAGCAAATTCAGGAAATTCGCCAGCCTGTCTTCCTGTCCCGCATCTGCTTGCGCCGTGCCGGAAAATTGCAGGCGCCCATTGTCAAGCGTCCCTGAACCGTTCAACAACATTGGTCCCTTAACCGTATTGAGCATCACGGATGCCTGCTCCCCGCGCCAGGCCAGTACCAGTTCATAGCTGCCCAACGGTTTGACCGATGAAAGCCGCGAACCTATATCGGTCATTTCCAGTTTCATGGTCCCGGACATTCCTATCCTTCCATTCTGCAGTGTCACCAGCAGAGGTTGCCATGACAACAGCATCTGGCCCGACGGTTGCACTGTATTCAGCGGTGCGCCCAGTGCGGCCAGCCGTTGTGCCGGTAAAACAACCGCCCCCGGACTCACTTGCCATTGATGCCAGTTGCCTGTCACGCTGATGGCCTGTGACAATGCCGCGGCGTTTTCCAGCTCTGCATTGACACTTCCCAGCAGCAGCATCGGGGACAAGCGCCACGAAAATCGTCCCGGCAAAAGCGGCGTTACCGGATCGTTATCCCCGGCCGCGCCGCCAATGAAGGCCGAACCGCGCCACAATGTGCCACGCGCGTCCCCGAGCGTCAATCGGCCCGCAGTCTGCTTGTCTACAATCGACGCCATCCATGTTGCCGGGAGAAACATCAGCACGGTGAGCGCGATACTGGCAATCCCTGCCAGCGACCATATTAACAGGCGGCGCAATGTATTCCCTTTTTATGCCGTTTCCGGGCCGGCATTTTGAATTTCGAATCATTCATGCGAGGGTTGCCGCAGGGTAAACGTCGCGTTGACCATGTCGGGCTTGGGCAGTGCGACAATATTGGCATCAACCACGGAAAGCAGGGCGGTTTGCTGCATGTCGTCCAGCCAATCCATCGTGGCGGAAAACGAAACCGAGGCGAGCTGCACCTTGGCGTAGTCGCCGGTCAGCAGCACGCTCTGCGGCTTCAAGCCACTGCGTGCCAGCGCTGCCTCGATGTTTTCCTTGGACATGGCTGCCGGCGGAACGGCTGATTTGACGGAAAGCACCGCGGCCTGTTTTGCCAATGCCTGCATCTGTGCGACTTGCAGGCGCAGCAAGGGAAGGTTTTTGTTCAGGCTATCGCGACCGGCCAGGGCTGGATTGATCAACAGGATATAAACCAGGCCAAGTGCCACGACCAGCGCCGCCACGGCAAGCATGGACCGCTCGCGCTCATCGCGCGCCGCCCAGAATTCCAGGAAGGTTTGCCTGGATTGACGCATCAGCGCGGCCAATTTCATTTGGCGCTCCTGATTTTCCAGACGACCGCCCCGGACTCTGCGGGAGCAAGATCAAGCGTAAGTTCAAACTTGGCCAGTGCGGTTTTCATCTGTTGTGTCGGCATATCGCCGGCGGGCCCTTCGACCCGGCTCAGGACAGGCTTCAGGCGAACTAACAGGCTGTGATCGTGGTATTCGAGCGCGGCTATCGCAATTGCCGGCTTGTCCGCTGTCGCCTGTGCAACACCCGCCCACGCCTCGCCCAGGGCAGCAGTCATGGCGGTAAAGTCATCCGGTGCGGCGATCCCGGCATCATGTTTGGCGGCAGCGATCTTCTGGCGCATTTGCGCGGCGGGGTCGATGATGACAGATTCCTTGGGATAAGCCGATTTGTAAATCTGGAGCATCGCCGCGCGCAGCGAGCCGGATTCATTTTTCATGTGCCACCAGTCGATATTTAACGCGGAAAGATTGATGACCAGGATCGAGCCAGCCAGCGCCAGCGGCCAGCGCCACGGGCGCCAGTCCATAACGGGGCCTGCTCCCTCGATTAGGCCCGCCGTCAGATCGAGTTTCATGAGATTGGCGCCGGCAATCCAGCGCGACCAGTTGTCGGCGAATACGCTGATGCGTTTATTCAACGGGGCGGCATCATTGACCACCTCCTGGTAGGCGCGCACCATCGATTGCGGCACATACAGGATGACAGGATTTTCGGGCACCACCGCGCACAGGGTGCGTATTGCCACGGCTGCTGCAGAGTCATCCTTTTCATGCGTGATCGCCAGGCCGATACCCTCCTGTTCCGACAGGCGCAGCGTCATGTCGATACCGGCATTCTGGTCATCGTCATTGCGGTCGTTGACGGCGGCGATTACGCTGCCCGGCTGGTCAGCCTGACAGGGCAGGCACAGTTGCGCGGGCAATACCGTGATATGGCGCGCACCGAATGCACGCAAGGCCTTGGTCAGAATCTCGATCCGGGAGCGTTGCGCTACAGCGATGGTGCGCAAACCGCCGGCTGTGCCTCCGGCGACCACCACGCAGTCGTCAGGGTCAGCGATCAACTGGTCTTCGACCAGATTGGGCAATGCCGCCTTCAATTTGGCCGGCGATAACGGCGGGATCTGCATGCGCAATACGGTGACATCGCTGCCTGCCAGCAGTACCACCACGCGTTGCGCCTTTGCTATCGTGCCAGCAAGGTCTGACAAAGGCGCTGTGCCCTGGCGCTCGATTGCACTGCCATGCGACAAGTTACCATCTGATGCAAGGGCGAACATGCAGGGCAGGGCAGGCCATTGGGATGCGCTGTCGGCGGCGGCTTTGGAAGGTAAGCGGATATAGAGTGTGCTCAAGGGGTCTCGCCGGCTTTACTAACTAAGAAGTAGCATGGAAAAATACACTTTTGTCATGCCAATAATGATATTTTAACATGCCCTGCGGGTTGGATCAGGTTTGTACGGATCAGTCGGGTAATCCCGCGCCCCTGATGCAGCGCGATCGCCGGCATCGTCGCCGGCACCGTACGAAACGCATTGCCCGCAAGAACTTGTTCACTTGTCAGGTTGATCAATTGTCCCGGGAAGTATAGGGATGGCCGCGCAGGGGATATGTGCGTTAGCGTACACAAGACGAAAAAAAGGACCGCGAGGGTCCTTTTTTCCTGTTTCTTGATGACTACATGATGGCAGGATTAGTTGTCGCTGCCGTGATCCTTGTTGCCGTTGTGATTATCGCCAGATTCAAAAGGGTTGTTCGAGGAACCTTCATGGTCCTTGCTATGGTGATTTTTACCGCCATCATGGCCGTTGCCATTGTCACCACCATTGTCACCACCATTGTCACCGCCGTTGCCATTGCCACCGCCATTGCCACCGGCAGATGCATTGCAGGCCGTGATGCTGGCACCCGTCAAGGTTACGTCTGTTTGCGCCAACGCGCTACCCGTCAGGCTTGAGCCGCTGCCGGTAAAGGTGATGGCTGATCCGGCGAGAATATTCCCGACAAACTGCGTCGAGTCGAGTGACACTGCAGTGCCGGTACGCCAGTACACGTTACACGCATTGCCGCCGTTGGCCATGACTACCGAGCCGCCAATTGGCGTGATGCTGGTATCGGCCTTGAATACCCATACCGCGTTTTTGTTGCCGCCGCCATCGAGAGTCAACTGGCCCGACAGCAGTCCAACCCCGCTGATGCAGTAGAGACCGGGCGAAAGAGTCTTCCCGATGAGATCGCCGCTAAGGTTGTGCGCCGCGTCAGCCGGGCAGGGATCATTCGTGCCAATCGCCGTGTAGGCCGTCATGAAGTCGGCGTAAGCCGCAGTGGCGCCCAGCTGAACCGTGCCTGACAACGAGCACAGGGGAGGAGAGTCAGGCGGAAAACCGGTCACCAGGGTAGGTGCGGTGCCTGGCGTACCCACATTGCCGCCGACAGTGATGGCCGGGAGCGCCGGGATGGGGCTGGTGCAGGTTACCCCGGTGCCACCAAGGGCACCGAAGCTTGCCGCCGTACCGAGTACCGGTGCGGTTACAGCCCAGGCTCCCTGAAGCGGTGCCGCCAGCAGCGCGGCCAGTGCAATCAGGCTTGCGGAAAAATGTTTTTGAAGATGATTCATTTTGAGTCTCCTTAAAAGGTTGTTGCCGAAACATAATGAGTAAAAAATCCCTGCGTATTCTCAATCTTGAGTGAATGACCCCTGACCTCAACGTTGGTTTTCCTTACTTCATGGCGAAGGCAAATTCTCGTACCGGTTTTTTCAGACCAGCTTAGGATTTGGACTGGCTTGAGACCGCCATCGACAATATCGTTATAGGCGTTGTGCAGAGCGCTTACCGTGCGCTGACAAACATAAGATGAATATATTTTCATCGGCAGGCACAGGAATTCGGGGAAGTTTAAAATTGAACGGCAATTCAGCCATTCATTGAGGCGAACCATTATCTTCAGCTGAAAAACCCGTCCCGGTTCCTTCGGCTTGCAGCTGGCCCAGCCGTTACGATGATCCATGATGGTTTGCGCAGAAAAAACCCGGAGGATGTGACATTCCGGGTCTTGTATGCTCGTGATCGCGTGCGTCCTGCGGGCGGAATTTCTGTGGGAGATATCCGCGAGGATAGTTTTGAATTACCAGGAACCCGGAGTTACAAGGAGCCTGATGTCGGTGTCGATATCATCACTGTTGAGCACATCATCGGCACCCAGGCTGTAAATTTCCATGTCACCCCGCACACCGGGATTCAGGTATTGGTAGGGGTGGCCCCATGGGTCGCAGGGCAGGTGTTCCATATATCCGCCTGATTTCCAGTTGGCCGGAAGCGGTGTGATGGCCGGCTGGCTGACCAGGGCCTGCAATCCCTGTTCCGTAACCGGATAGCGCTGATTGTCCTGACGGTACAGGTTAAGCGCCTGCATCAGTTTTTCGATATCCAGCTTGACCGCGGCCAACTGTTCCTGATCGGAGCGGATCAGGTTTTCCGGGAGCTGCAGCGCGGCGGCAAATCCGCCAGCCACGACAGCAGTAATTTTTTCGATCAGGGTATGTCCCTGTTGACTGCTGGTTGTTTTCATTTTGATCCTCCGCGGTGCATTGATTCGGCCATCCGGCCAGTGATCGGGATTATCCACTTCTCATAAGCCGGCTCTGTTCGCGAGCACACATATGAAGGAGAATTTTTCGCGCGCGCATTGGCTCCGCATTGCCGGGATTAGCTGTGAACAGATTTGGCAGGCCATGGGTATAGGCATGACGACATGAATCTACCGGTGAAACGACTGGCCGCCTGACTATTGATACTTTAATAATCCATGACACCCTTGCCGTCATTGCGAACGAAGTGAAGCAATCCGGCAGGACTAAAGATGCATTTTGCTTAAACCATCCGGATTGCCGCGACGGCTTCGCCTCTGCCGCGTTTTGCTCGCGGCTCAAGCCTTGCTGCAATGACGAGGCATTCACGGTTCGCTGAATTCGCCAGAACGACGCGCCGGTTTTTTCATTTCTCCTTACCGTATTCCAAAGCCGCCCGCTGTGATTTCTGTCTTCATGCATAAAAAAATGGCCCGGAACGGGATTGCCGTAACCGGGCCCAACAACGTCAGATGTTCATCAGGAGGGAGATTAAACATCTGGCCCATCATCCCGCCTTTCAACGGCAAGTTCTGTGCGATACCGTACATAAGCCCGCATATGAAACTTGCGTCAAATTACCCTGCGCTTGCGCAGCAGAAAAAAACTACCCGGAGCCATTATCCCGCCTCCTTGTGTACGCTAGCGTACATATGCGATTTGCTGCCCCTTCTATACTCCCCGAAATACTTATTCAATGTACCGGTAGAAGTATAATCAACAAGCGGTCAGTGGCATTGCGTTTGGCGAGGCGGGCCTTTGCGGGCAAGCTGTCGCGGGGCTGTCGTTAATTGTGATTTTGGTGTTATCGGTCGTACGCTCTGGGGGCATGTCAATGAGCATAGTTAAAATCGCGGGCCATACTCCGAATCAGAATCACCTTCTCGCGTCACTGCCTGCGGAAATATTGGAACGTCTCACACCAAATCTGGAGCTGGTCGCCATGCCGCTCGGCGAAGTCATCTGTGAATCCGGCGGCCAATTGCAGTATGCCTATTTTCCGACGACTGCCATTCTGTCGATGCACTATGTCATGGAGAATGGCGCGACGGCGGAGATCGCGGGAGTGGGTAATGAGGGCGTGCTCGGAGTTTCGCTTTTCACGGGAGGCAACACCACACCCAGTCGCACCACGGTGCAGACCGGAGGCTGGGGTTACCGCCTGAAAGTGCGCTTGATGATGGAAGAATTCAACCGCGCCGGACCGCTGATGCGCTTGATGCTGCGTTACACCCAGGCATTAATGACACAGATGTCCCAGACTGCGGCCTGCAACCGGCATCATTCTGTGGAGCAGCAATTGTGCCGCTGGCTGTTGTTAACCCTCGACCGGCTGACCTCGAACGAATTGACCATGACCCAGGAACTGATCGCCGGCATGCTGGGAGTTCGCCGTGAAGGCATCACCGAGGCAGCAGGGCATTTGCAGCAAGCGGGAATAATTCGCTACCGCCGCGGCCACATCACAGTGCTTGATCGCTCGGGATTGGAGGCGCGCACCTGTGAGTGCTACATCGTGGTCAGGAAAGAGTTTCATCGTTTACTGAGTGATTTACAACATGACAAAGGTTTTTGACAGACTTATGTGTTCCGGAGCACAGATGGCCCCAACTGATGAATGGCATGATAGCCCCGAGTCGGGGATGTGCGTGTTTGCGGAAGGAATATGATGCGCGGAAGACCCGGAGTGACAGGCAAGCCAGGCAACGGTATCAGCCGGCAAAGAGCGGCACTCCATATCGGAATATCGCCATGCCGGGAAACATACCGGCTGGATTTTTTGCGCTCTTGCGCCCCCCGGCAACAAGATCGTTTTACGCTTCTTCACGCATTACATTGGACTCGGCCATGATTGGAAAATACTACGACTCATCCAGACTCCGCGATGACGACGGCACTGCGGCCGGATTCACCGAGAATCTGCGCAAGGAAGCCCTGCTTAAAACCGGTGCTTTGCAGAACGCGATCTTCAACAGCGCCAACTTTTCGAGCATCGCCACCGACGCGAAGGGCGTGATCCAGATCTTCAACGTCGGCGCCGAGCGCATGCTGGGCTATGCGGCCGCCGACGTGCTGAACAAGATCACCCC
>DAICZN010000094.1 GCA_027311105.1 Gallionella sp. | reverse complement strand
GCGCTTTGTATTGATTCTGCCACTTGCTCCATCGCGGTTTTCTCGGCCTGCTCCATGTAGAACA
Organism: Gallionella sp.; assembly: GCA_027311105.1. GTDB lineage: Bacteria > Pseudomonadota > Gammaproteobacteria > Burkholderiales > Gallionellaceae > Gallionella. The sequence goes on along the minus strand of DAICZN010000094.1, from coordinate 4,427 downwards.
GCGCGCGATTCAGGAACAGCCCCATCAGCAGCACGATGATGGTGATGGTCACCATCAATTCAAGCAGGGTAAAGCCTTTTGAGGGGCAATAACCAACGACTTGGCTGGCGTTGTTTGGCAGCCTAGTCGAATGGCTAGTAGCTCCATCAGGTAAAAGATGCAAGGAGCAAGGTTTAAATCTTGAACCTTGAACCTTGTGCCTTGCACCTGGATTTTGTTCAATCATTGATGCAGCGCCGCTTTGCCCAGGTCCCACATCGGCAGGAATACGCCCAGGGCCAATATCAGCACCATGATGCCCAGCGCCACGATCAGGATAGGCTCTATCTTCGAGCTGAGACTGGCAACATCGTATTTGACTTCGCGCTCGTACATGTCGGCGATCTCGAACATCAGCCCGTCCATGTCGCCGCTCTCTTCGCCGACGGCGATCATTTGCAGCACCACCGGATTGAACACGCCGGCGGCCGTTGCGGTGCGCAGTATGCTTTCGCCGCGCTCGACACCGTCGCGCATCTGCTCGATGCGGCTGCGCATGAAATCATTGTCGACCACCATGCCGACCACGTTCAGCCCCTGCAGGATGGGCATGCCACTCTTGAACGCAAGCGCCATGCTGCGCGCGAATCGCGACAGCGTGGCCTTGAGGATGATCTCCCCGGCTATCGGCAGCCTGAATTTGTACCTGTCCCACTTGTAGCGGCCGTCCGGCGTATTGATGTAGAAACGGAACCCCAGTATCGCGGCGGCCAGCATCGCGAGCATCAGCAGCCAGTAGTCCACCATGAAACCGGAAAAACCGATCAGCATCTTGGTGATGGTCGGCAGTTCGGCATGGAAACCCGCATAAACCTTGGCAAATGCGGGTATCACGAACAGGTTGATGATGATGATGGCGATCACCATCGCCAGGATCACGAAGCTGGGATAACGCATCGCGGCCTTGATGCTGCCGCGCATCTCGCGCTCGAAATCCAGATGCTCGTAAAGGCGGATGAAAGTCGTGTCCAGCATGCCGGTCATTTCGCCCACCTGTATCATGCTGACATAGAACGGCGAGAAAACCTTGGGATGGCGGCGCATCGCGGCGCTGAGTTCGCGTCCGCTGTCCAGGCTCTCGCGCAAATCCTGCAGCAGCTCCGAAAAGGCCGGGTTCTGCGTGGACTCCTGCAAACCGGCCAATGCGCGCATGATAGGAACACCGGCCTTGAGCAGGGTGTACATTTGCCGGCTGAACAGCAGCAGGTCCAGTGTTGTGACCGGTTTCTCGGTGAGCTTGCGCATGATCCAGCCCGGCTTGCGGGATGTGCCGCCGGGCGTGCCCCGCCTGCTGATTTCAGTCGGCGTGATGCCGGTGTTCATCAGCTGGGTGGCGACGACGCTGCTGTCATCTCCGTCCAGCGTGCCTTGCACCAGATCACCGCGGCTGTTGCGGCCCTTGTAGGCAAACACACCCATGGTTATTCTTCTATCCGGTTGCTGATGCCCATCACCTCGGACACCGTGGTATGCCCCAGCCGCATCTCCTTCAGGGCATGATCCAGCATCGTCCTGCCCTTCATGTAATCATGCGCCACATGCATGAACTGGGTGGAGCTGTCATGCGCCGCGGCCTCGACCATTTTCTTGTTCATTTCCAGCATTTCGTATACGCCCATGCGGCCGCGATAACCGGTGCCGTTGCAATGCGAGCATCCGCGGCCATGCTTCAGGCCGGCCCATTGTTCGCGCGCCAGGCCTTCCAATTCCATCCAGATAATTTCCTGGGGCGTGGGGTCATGCGGCTCGCTGCAGCTTTCACACACCCGGCGCAGCAGGCGCTGCGCGATCACCGCCTGCACCGATGAAGCCACCATGAAACGCGGCACGCCCATATCGACCAGGCGGAACAGCGTGCCTGCCGCATCGCGGGTATGCAGCGTGGAAAACACCAGGTGGCCGGTCATCGCGGCGCGCATGCCGATCTGCGCGGTATCCGCATCGCGCATTTCGCCGATCAGGATCACGTCGGGGTCCTGGCGCAATGCGGAACGCAACACGCGCGCAAAGGTCAGCTCGATCTTTTCATTGACCTGCACCTGGTTGATGCCGGGCAAACTGTACTCCACCGGGTCTTCCACGGTGATGATCTTCTGGTCCGGCGTGTTGATTTCGGCCAGCGCGGAATAGAGTGTGGTGGTCTTGCCGCTGCCGGTCGGGCCGGTCACCAATACCATGCCGTTGCTGCGCCTGATGATTTCGCGAAAGCGCTTGAGCATCTCCTCGGGCATGCCCAGCTTTTCCAGGCTGGTCATCCCGCCATCCTGGCGCAACAGGCGCATCACCACCGTTTCGCCGTTCTGCGTCGGACAGGTGGCGATACGCACATCCACGCCCTGTTCGCGCACCCGCACATGGAAACGCCCGTCCTGCGGCAGGCGCTTTTCGGAGATATCCAGGCCGGACATCAGCTTGAGGCGCAACACCAGCGCGGGGGCGATCTTGCTGTCGGCTTCGGTTTGCAGATGCAATACCCCGTCGATGCGGAAGCGTATCACCACCCGCCCTTCCTGGGGTTCGATATGGATGTCCGAGGCCTGTATCTGCGAGGCATCATCGAACATGCTCTGCAGCAGCTTGACCACGGGAGCGTCCTCCGAGCCGACGGAATCGCTCAGCGCGCCGAAATCCACATACGTGTCGCCTATGTCCTCGCTGAGTTCGCGCGCCAGCCCGGTGATTTCCTCGGTGCGCCGGTAACCGCGGTCTATGCTTTCCAGCAATTGCCCTTCGTTAACCACCGCGATGTCGATATCGCGTTTGACGATGCGCAGGATTTCGTCGTAGGCGGTCAAATCGGTCGGATCGGCCATGCCGACCAGCAGCATGCCGTTGCGTTCTTCCAGCACGATCGCGCGGAAGCGCCGCGCCTGGCTTTCCGGCAGCAGCCTTACCTGTTCAAGCTTGATGTGGTAGTACTTGAGATTGATGTAGGGGATGTTGAGCTGCCGGGCGAGCGCCTCGGATATGTTCTCCTCGGTGACAAAGGCATTGTCCACCAGCACGCGGCCCAGCTTGCGTCCGCTGCGTTTCTGCTGGTCAAGCGCGAACGCGAGCTGATCCTGTGAAATGAGTTTCTGCTGCACCAGCAAATCGCCGATGCGGACTTTCCCCGGACGCGCCATAATTCTCTCCCCTGTAGATTTTGCAGCGACCCCACTTTTGTAGGGGCGGAAGTTAGCGGTTTTTCACGATGATGACAAGGACTTAACCGGTATTTTTTATGTTTCACGTGATTCTTTACCAACCAGAGATTCCGCCGAATACCGGCAACGTCATCCGCCTGTGCGCGAACACCGGTTGCCGCCTGCACTTGATCAGGCCGCTGGGTTTTACGCTGGAAGACAAGCAACTGATACGCGCCGGGCTGGATTACCACGAGTTTGCGACCCTGCGCGTCCATGATGCCTTGCCGGACTGCCTGTCGCTATTCGATCCGGCGCGCGTTTTTGCGCTCACCACCAAGGGCTCCCGGGCCTTTCATCAAGTGCAATACCAGGCGGGCGATGCGTTTTTGTTCGGCCCGGAGAGCCGCGGCTTGCCGGCTGAAGTGCTGGCCCGATTCAATCCCGGACAACGGGTGCGGCTGCCGATGTTGCCCGACAATCGCAGCCTGAATCTGTCCAACACGGTGGCGGTGGCAGTATTCGAGGCGTGGCGGCAATGCGGGTTTCCGGGAGCAAAGAGCCAGGACTGAGGACTAAGGATTGAGTAAACCCTGGTGTTGTGGTTTCTCCTCAGTCCTCAGTCCTCAGTCCTCAGTCCTCAATCCTGCTTCAAAAACATCTCCAGCAGATCGTTCAGGAAACGCTGCCCCATCCGGGTCGGTGCGATGCGCTGATGGTCCCTGTATAGCAATCCGCGCTTTTCCGCCCCGGCCAGTTCGCGCTGAATGCCGAGCAACGGCAGGCTGGTGCGCTCCTGGAACAGCACGCTGTCAAAACCTTCGTTCAGGCGCAGCGCGTTCATCATGAACTCGAATCCCAGCTCGTCGCGGCTGACTTCGTTTTCAATTTGAATCGGCGCACCGCTGGCGACCTGCTGCATATAGGCTTGCGGTTGCTTGTAGCGCGCCTGGCGCAGGATCCTGTCGGGAAAACTCAGCTTGCTGTGCGCGCCCGCGCCTATGCCCAGGTAATCGCCAAACTGCCAGTAGTTGAGATTGTGTCTGGCGCGGCGTTTGGGCCGCGCAAACGCGGACGTCTCGTAGTGCTGGTAGCCTGCCGCCGCCAGCAATTCCTCGATGCGCTGCTGCATGTCGCTGCTCGCATCATCGTCCGGCAGCGACGGCGGGTTGCGGTGGAACAGCGTGTTCGGCTCCAGCGTCAGGTGATAGCAGGACAGGTGTTGCGGCTTGAATTGCAGCGCGGCCTGCACATCCTGCAAGG
>DAICZN010000103.1 GCA_027311105.1 Gallionella sp. | reverse complement strand
CAAGCCCGGCATCTGCCTGACGGTGTCCGCCCCCGGCTTTCTGAACGGTCTGACCGCGCTGGCCAATGCAACGACGAACTGCTTCCCGATGATCCTGATCAGCGGCTCCAGCGAGCGCGAGATCGTGGACCTGCAGCAGGGAGATTACGAGGAGATTGACCAGCTGGCCATAGCCAAGCCGCTGTGCAAAGCCGCTTTCCGCGTGCTCAACGCCGAAGACATCGGCGTGGGTGTCGCCCGCGCCATCCGCTCCGCCGTCTCCGGCCGCCCGGGCGGTGTGTACCTGGACCTGCCCGCCAAGCTGTTCGGACAGGCGATGGACGCCGCGGCCGGCAAGGCCTCGCTGATCAAGGTGGTCGATCCGGCCCCGCGCCAGATCCCGGCACCGGCCGCCGTCAGGCGCGCCCTGGACCTGCTCAAGGGCGCCAGGAAGCCCCTGATTCTGCTGGGCAAGGGCGCCGCCTACTCCCAGGCCGATGCCGACATCCGTGCCCTGATCGAGAAGACCGGCATTCCCTACCTGCCGATGTCCATGGCCAAGGGTTTGCTGCCCGACACGCACGAGCAGTCTGCCTCGGCCGCCCGATCCTTCGTGCTGCCCGAAGCCGACGTGGTGATGCTGGTCGGCGCGCGCCTGAACTGGCTGCTTTCGCAAGGCAAGGGCAAGACCTGGGGCGGCAAGGATCACAAGGCCTGGGGCGGCCAGAAATTCATCCAGATCGACATCTCCCCGACCGAGGCTGACAGCAATGTGCCCATCGAGGCACCGCTGGTCGGCGATATCGGATCCTGTGTGTCGGCGCTGCTGGCCGGTATCGGCTCGAACTGGGCCAAGCCGCCGGCCGAATGGTTGGACGCGATCGCCGAGCGCAAGACCAAAAACGTCGCCAAGATGGCCGAGACGCTGGCGAAGAACCCACCCGTGATGAATTACCACAGCTCGCTCAACGTGGTGCGCGACATCATCAAGGCCAACCCGGATGCCATCCTGGTCAACGAAGGCGCCAATGCTCTGGACTTCACGCGTTCCATCGTCGATATGTACAAGCCGCGCAAGCGCCTGGACGTCGGCACCTGGGGTATCATGGGTATAGGCATGGGCTTTGCCGTGGCGGCTGCCGTGGAAAGCGGCCAGCCGGTCATCGCCATCGAGGGTGACAGCGCCTTCGGTTTTTCCGGCATGGAAGTCGAGACGATCTGCCGCTACAACCTGCCGGTCTGCGTCGTTGTCATGAACAACAACGGCGTCTACCGCGGCGACGAAGTCAATGTGACGGGCGGCAAGGATCCGTCGCCCCTGGTGTTCGTCAAGGGCGCACGCTACGAAATGTTGATGGAAGCTTTCGGTGGCGTAGGCGTGCTTGCCACCACCCCGGCCGAGTTGCGCCGCGCCATGGAGGAAGCCATCAAGTCCCGCAAGCCAACCCTGATCAATGCCGTCATTGATGAAACCGCCGGCACCGAGAGCGGTCGCATCACCAGCCTTAACCCGCAAACTGCCGCGAAAAAGAAGTAAGTTATCAAAAGCAATTCACAAGGAGATATATAAATGTCAAACAAACCGCTCAAGGGCCTCAAGATCATAGACTTTACCCACGTACAGGCTGGCCCGGCCTGTACCCAGATGCTGGCCTGGTTCGGCGCCGACGTGATCAAGGTCGAGCGCCCCGGCTCCGGAGACGTGACACGCAGCCAGTTGCGCGATATCCCCGATGTCGACGCGCTGTACTTCACGATGTTGAACAGCAACAAGCGCTCCCTGACCCTGGACACCAAGAAGCCAGAGGGCAAGGCCGTACTGGAAAAGATGATCAAGGAGAGCGATGTACTGGTTGAAAACTTCGGCCCGGGTGCCCTGGACCGCATGGGTTTTTCCTGGGAGCGCATCCAGGAACTGAATCCCAGGTTGATTCTGGCTTCGGTCAAGGGCTTTTCCGACGGGCACGAATACGAAGACTTGAAAGTCTATGAAAACGTGGCCCAGTGCGCCGGCGGCGCTGCCTCCACCACCGGCTGGTGGAAGGGAGAGCAGGCCGGCCCGATGATTTCCGCCGCAGCGCTGGGCGACACCAATACCGGCATGCACCTGGCGATCGGCATCCTGACGGCCTACATCGGTCGCCAGCAGACCGGCAAGGGTCAGAAGGTGGCTGTCGCGATGCAGGACGCCGTGCTCAATCTGTGCCGCGTCAAGATGCGCGACCAGTTGCGTCTGGACAACCTGGGCTTCCTGGAAGAGTATCCCCAGTACCCGCATGAGATGGAAGCTTTCGCCGACAGGGTGACTCCGCGCGGCGGAAACGCCGGCGGTGGCGGCCAGCCGGGCTGGATTTTGAAGTGCAAGGGCTGGCAAACCGACCCCAACGCCTATATCTATTTCACTGTCCAGGGCCACGCCTGGGAGCCGATTTGCGACGCCATCGGCAAGCCCGAGTGGAAGACCGACCCTGCCTATACCACCCCCAAGGCGCGCCAGCCGCACATCATGGACATCTTCGGCACGATCGAGGACTGGCTGAAAGACAAGACCAAGTACGAGGCAGTCAATGTCCTGCGCAAGTTCGATATCCCGTGCGCGCCGGTGTTCTCGATGAAGGAACTGCTCCATGACAAGTCACTGCGCGCGAGCGGCTCCATCGTCGAAGTGCCGCACAAGCAACGCGGCAGCTACTGGACCGTGGGCAGCCCGATCAAGTTCTCGGATCTCAAGCCCGAGGTCACCGCTTCTCCGTTGCTGGGCGAGCACACCGATGAAGTTCTGGCCGAGCTTGGTTACAACAAGGATCAAATTGCCGCGATGCATGCCGCAAAGGCAGTTTGAAGAAGGCTGGCAATTATTGAGGTTTTCTTATTTGATGACAGTGACACATCTTTCGGAATGCAGTCAGGGGAAATTAAAAAACTGGCACGTCAATCCCGCGAATTCGGGGAATCCGGAATACCTCGTCATTGCAACAAGGCTTTAGCTGCGAGCGAAGCGCAGCAGAGGCGAAGCCGGCGCGGCAATCCAGATGGTTTAAAAAAATGCATCTTGGTCTTGCTGGATTGCTTCACTTCGTTCGCAATGACGGCAAGGGTGTCGTGAATTATGGAAGTATCAATAATGTAGTGCTCCAAGAGCGGCGTTCAGGTTCCTGTATGGGTTTCGGAACGCCGCTCTGGTCTTTTCAGGGGGAAGTTTATGCACTCAGCAATTGATTTCAAGCAACTCGTCGAGGCAGTGGGAGATGCCATCGTCGTCTGTGACGCAAAAGGCGCCATCACGTTCTGGAACCCCGCGGCCGAGCGATTGTTTGGCTTTGCCGAACACGAGGCGCTGGGCCGGTCGCTGGACCTGATTATTCCGGAGAAGCAGCGCCAGCGCCACTGGGATGGGTATAACAAGACGATGCAGACCGGGCAAACCCGTTACGGCAATGATGTGCTGCGGGTGCCGGCGCTGCACAAAGACGGGCGCACCTTGTCGATTGCGTTTACCGTGGCCATGCTGTTTTCGGCAGAAAAAACGGTGACGGCAATTATCGCGATAATTCGCGATGATACCGCGCGCTTCAATGAAGAGCGCGTGTTGCGCAAACGCCTGGCGGAACTCGAAGCCAAGGCAGCTTAATCTACCCCTCTGCTCGTCGACACGCAGTAGTGCTGAATGACCCGCCGCCTGTTGCCGGCGCCGCGGGCCCGATCGGACGCGGCGTTGCTGTCGTCCCGGACTGATCCGCCCAGCATTTCCCTTTGCCTCCCCCCAACGCCGGTGCCACGCGTTTCACCCTGCCTGACCCGGCCAGGTTGATGCGGGACTGGTTTGTCTGCGTTTTACAAATTCCCGTTATGCAAATTCAGCCCAAAACATGCTGTTAACCCGGGTATCGGATAGGGTGATCTCCATTCCCGGTTCTTCCACCGGAGTGGGTGGTGGCAAAGCTTCCGCCGGAGCTTGTTGGGCGTGGTGGCGATCATAGGCTGACTACGCCTCGTGGCATGGCTGTTTTCCCTGGACGGCGATATTTTTGGCCGGATAAATATTTATTTACAAACTTAACCAAGGTCAAGGATTAAGCAAATCAGTTATCCCACAATCGGGCCGTTGTTAATGAGGTTTGCGAAATTGCATGACAGCATCTGGCAGTTCGATTGTGTTTCATTGTGGCGAGTCGGAGTCCCTTTGCGGGACGCAGTTCAGGTATCAAGCGCACATAGCGATATGGGAAGTGAACAGAGAAGTCACGCGCAGTATCGGCATACATATTTTATAAAAATTCCAAAGGGGAGCTTTCATGAATCAACAGAGTCAAGTCGCAACTGACATCTACAGTCGGAAGTCGAGTAATCGTTGGGTCCAGCTTGTTTTGGGCATTATCTGCATGGCCATGATCGCCAATCTGCAGTATGGCTGGACGGTGTTCGTCGATCCCATGCACGACAAGATGGGCTGGACCAAGGCAGCCATTCAGGTTGCCTTTTCCGTTTTTGTGTTGACCGAAACCTGGCTGGTCCCGGTCGAAGGCTGGGCGATGGATAAATTCGGCCCCCGTCCCGTCGTGATGTTTGGTGCCGTCCTTGTGGCGGCTGCCTGGGTCATGAATTCGATGGCCGGTTCCCTGGAAATGCTGTACTTCGCGGCGGTTATCGCCGGCATCGGTGCAGGTTCTGTCTACGGTACTTGCGTGGGCAACGCGCTGAAGCTGTTTCCGGACAAGCGCGGCCTGGCCGCCGGCCTGACTGCTGCCGGATTCGGTGCCGGTGCGGCAATCACCATCATCCCGATCTCCAACATGGTGCAAACCAGCGGCTACCAGCAGGCCTTCTTCACCTTCGGTCTGCTCCAGGGCGCGGTGATCCTGGTGCTGGCGATGTTCCTCGTCCGTCCGCCGCTCAAGTCTTCGGCCAAGGGGGCCAGCAACAAGGTTAATCCCCTTAGCCAGCATAACTACACTCCGAAGGAGATGTTGAAGACGCCGGTGTTCTGGTTGCTCTATGCCTGCTTCGTGCTGGTTGCCGCGGGCGGCATCATCGCCGCGGCACAAGTCGCCCCAATCGCCAAGGACTACGGCGTTGCGAAACTGCCGATGGATGTTTTTGGCGTGGTCATGCCGCTGCTGACACTGGTCCTGGTGTTGGACAACCTGTGCAATGGTTTCACCCGGCCGCTGACCGGCTGGATCTCCGACAAGCTGGGTCGTGAGAACACCATGCTGGTGGTATTTGTGGGAGAGGGCGTGGCGATCCTGGGCCTGATGCAGTTCGGCCACAATCCGATAGGCTTCCTGATTTTTGCGCCGATGATTTTCCTCTGCTGGGGCGAAATATTCTCCATCTTTCCAGCGGTCAGTGGCGACACCTTCGGTATGAAGTTCGCCGCGGCCAACAACGGCTTCCTGTACACAGCCAAGGGCACGGCCTCGCTGCTGGTGCCGCTGGCCAGCGTGCTCACGGCGTACACCGGAAACTGGGTGGCGGTACTCTGGGTCGCGGCGCTGATGAGCATTGCAGCCGGTTTGCTGGCCAGGTTCGTCATCTGCCCGATGCGCAAGAAAATGATCGACTTGCAGAATGTGGTCGAGGAAGGTCTTCAGAAGGCTTGAAAACCGAAGCGGACGGAGATGGTTGCCGGGCAGTCTGAAAATATCGGCCCGGCTCAATGTGAGGGTGACGCAGTTTCATGACTCACACTGATCCGGACGGTTTCGTGATTCACATTGCGCATTGAAAGGGGGAAACACATTAAAAATTCAAGGTTGAACCGCAGCACATGTTTTGAGTTGCTTGACAGTTAAAAAGTCACGCCCTAATACAACAAATGAGGAGAAAACTGTGAGAGTCAAAAGTAAACTAATTTCAATATCTTCGGCATTGATAATCGGGTCATCGTTGGCTGCGATGCCGAGCATTGCAGCTGCTGATCCGGCAGACGACTTGGCGCAACAGATTCAGGCCATGAAAGACGAATTAAAGGCTGTACAGAGTCAGATCGATCAAGCTGCAGCCAAGCAGAAAGCCGCCGATGAGGCTGCCTCGGTTGAAAAAATCCAGATACCCAAGCAAGTTGACAGCTACAAACCCGGCACGGTCAATATGTACACGGGGGCGGCCAATCCCAGAGTGGCCGACAGCGCGAACTTCCTGCAGCGCGAGCGCGACGATACGCTGAGCTTCCGCATGCCCAGCAGCGGCGGCATTACGCTGTATGGCAATTTTGACGTGTCTGTTGATGACACGACCAACGGCATCAATGGCCATGTGGTTCCCCCGGCAGGCACTGTAGGGCCGCCCGGGACGACTGCCGGCCCCGGCGCCAATGATGGCTGGATGCCGGCTATTTCCACCAACTCGACCTATGTCGGCTTGCGCGGTTACCAGCCGGTTATAGGCTGGCACGACACCCAGTTTCTCTGGCAGCTGCAAACCAATATCGCGCTGACAACGGTGGGCGGCAGTGCAATGTCCAATTCGGCGCAAAGCAATACCGTGTCGGGCAGCCTGACCACGGCCACCAGCTACATAGGCCTGGGTTCCAAGGACTACGGCGTGGTCAAGATCGGCAAAGCCTTCGCCCCCTATGCGCTATCCACCAACATCTTCAACCCTTTCGCAGGCCAGCTGGGCA
>DAICZN010000099.1 GCA_027311105.1 Gallionella sp. | reverse complement strand
CCAAGGTTGACGTTATGATTGCTGACAGCTGGCTTGCAATGGGTTCGATGAGTCCAGATGGGAAGTTGGTGTTGTTGTGCTGATGACGTTTGTAGCAGGTGGTTTGTGGGTTCCTGAGTGTCTTTATTTACCTTAATCCGGGAGTGAAATTATGAACATTAAAATCAAATCTATCGTCACCGCTTTGGCGCTTGCCGCATCTTGTGCCGCTTTTGCCGCCGACACTATCAAGATCGGCGTATCCGGCCCTTACACCGGCGGTTCCAGCCCCATGGGCGCCTCGATGCGCGACGGTGTCAGGCTGGCGGCTGCCGAGATCAACGCCAAAGGCGGCGTGCTGGGACGCAAGATCGAACTGGTCGAGCGCGATGATGAAGCCAAGAACGAGCGGGGCGTGCAGGTATCCCAGGAGTTGATCAACAAGGAGAGGGTCGTCGCCACGTTAGGTTACATCAATACCGGCGTCTCGCTCGCTTCACAGCGTTTTTATCAGGAAGCCAAAATTCCGGTGATCAACAACGTGGCTACGGGCACGGCGGTGACGCATCAATTCTTGCCGCCGCAATATGCCGACAACTACGTATTCCGCACCTCCGCCAGTGACACTATCCAGTCCGCGATGATTGTCCGCGAAGCCGTCGATGGGCGGAAATTCACCAAGGTCGCGATCCTGGCGGACTCAACCAATTAGGTCAGCTGGGTCGCGAGGACCTGGAAAAGGCACTGGCAGCCAAAAACATAAAGCCGGTTGCGGTGGAAAAGTTCAACATCAAAGACGTGGACATGACCGCGCAGTTGTTGAAAGCCAAGGAAGCCGGCGCGCAAGCCATTCTGACCTATGGCATCGGGCCGGAACTGGCGCAGATCGCGAACGGGATGGAGAAGCTGGGCTGGAAGGTGCCGATGATAGGCAGCTGGACGCTGTCCATGGGTAATTTCATCGACAACGCGGGCAAAAATGGCGAGGGTGCGCGCATGCCGCAAACCTTCATCCAGGAACCCAATACGCCCAAGCGCAAGGCCTTTATCGATGCTTACCAGAAAGCCTACAAGATCGACCGCATCCCTTCGCCTGTTTCTGCCGCACAAGGTTACGACTCCATGTACATCCTCGCCGCCGCGATCCAGCAGGCCGGGACTACCGATGGCATGAAGATACGCGAGGCGCTGGAAAATCTGAAGGGGAAAATAGACGGTGTCGTTACCACCTATAACCGTCCCTACACCCATGATGACCACGAAGCGATCACCATGAACATGGTGGTCATGGGCGAGGTAAAAGACGGGCGCGTGGTGTATGCCTACGATGCCGATAAAGGTGAGGCAATTCGCGAGAAAGCCGCAGTCAAACCCAACAAATAACGTCTTGCCGCAATTAATTGGTATTTTGTAAATCGCGTTTGGGCCGGGTTGTCCCCGGCCCAAATAGCAAATGGATGGAGCTCATCTTATGGAAATCCTCGCGCAACTCGTAGTCAGTGGTATCGCACTCGGGATGATTTATGGGTTGATCGCTTTTGGCTATCAACTGACTTTCGCCACATCCGGCACGCTGAACTTTGGCCAGGGCGAAGCACTGATGCTGGGCGCGCTGGTCGGACTCACGCTGGTCGGTCATATGAGCTACTGGCTGATGATTCCGCTGGTGATCGTGTTTGGCGCACTGCAAGGCATTTTTGTGGAACGCGTGGGCGTGCTGCCCGCGTTAAAGACCAAATCAGAATTTGGCTGGATCATGACCACGATCTCGCTGGCGATCATTTTCAAGAACGTCGCCGAGAATATCTGGGGACATGACGATATTACTTTCCCGTCACCGCTCCCCACGGCACCGCTGCAGTTCTTCGGTATCCGCGTGCTGCCGATGGAGATACTGGTGGTGGTGGGCGCGCTGGCGATCATTCTGGCCGTGGAGTTGTTCAACCGCAAGTCCATTTATGGCAAGGCTGTCGTGGCGACCTCCAGTGACCGCGATGCCGCCGGGCTGATGGGTATCAATACCGGCATGGTGATCACCTTTTCTTACGCATTGAGCTCCATGACCGCAGCTTTTGCGGGCGTGCTGATCGCACCCTTGACGCTCACCGGAGCGACGATGGGCGTGGTGCTCGGGCTCAAGGCATTTTCTGTCGCGATCATTGGCGGCCTCAACAGCGGCATGGGCGTGATAGTCGGCGGCCTGATCCTGGGGATCGCGGAGACCACCACCGGCTATTACATTTCAACCGGATACAAGGACGTGCCTGGGCTGCTGCTGCTGCTGCTGGTGTTGTCGATCAAACCGGCCGGCATGTTCGGCAAATCTGTCATTAAAAAGGTATAGCATGAGCGCAACCAATAAAATTGCCATCGTCCTGGCCATCGCCGTTGCCGCGTCGCTGCCTTCCATCTGGTCCAATCCGTATTATGTCCATCTGATGGTGATGATAGGCATTTACTCGATATTGCTGCTCGGTCTCGATATCGTGGTGGGTTATGTCGGGGAAGTCTCGCTCGGCCATGCCGCGCTTTTCGGCATCGGCTCCTATACCGTCGGGGTGCTCAATTTCCAGCTGGGTGTTCCGTTCCTGCTGGCGATTCCGGTGAGCATCGTCGTCACCGCTGTTTTTGGCGCCATTCTTGCGCTGCCGGCATTGCGGGTGAACGGACCCTATCTGGCGATGGTGACGCTGGCATTCGGCACCATCATCCAGATTCTGATCAACGAGATGACCTTCCTGACCAACGGGCCGCTCGGACTTTCGATACGCAAACCGGTATTTTTCGGCCACCAGATCACCGGTGCCGACTATTACTACATCGTATTGGCGGCATTGGTGCTGACACTCTTTGTCGTGCAACGCATACTCAAATCCCACCTCGGTCGCGCCTTCGAAGCGCTGCACGACAGCCCGGTTGCATCCGACTGCATGGGGGTTAACGTGTATGGTTACAAGGTCTATGCGTTTGTCCTGAGTGCCGGTATCGCGGGCCTGGCGGGCGGCCTGTTTACCTATTCCGAGGAATATATCTCGCCCAACACCTACAGCTTCGAATTGACCATACTGTTCCTGCTGGCGGTCATCATGGGCGGACGCAAAACCCGGGTCGGCCCTATCCTCGGGGCGATCATCGTCGTGATGCTGCCCAATGTGCTTTCCGATATCGACCTGTTCCGCAAGATCTCGACCGGCATCGCCATATTCGCGGTGCTGTATTCGGTGTACGCGGTTGCGGTCGGCCAGCGCACGCTGAAACAGCTGGCATTGCCCATGCTGGTTATCATCGCATTGGCGGTATCGGGCTATGTGATGCGCAGCATCACCGACCAACGCCTGACCATATTCGGCGTGATGATCCTGTTCGTGGTGTATTACCTGCCGAATGGCATCATGGGTTTCCTGCGCGGGATCATATTGAAAGTCCGCCCGCAGTGGATACATCGCCATGAGCTGGCACTCGAACAGGGCGACAAGCAGCACATATGGTCGGTACCCGACCATCCCGTCACCGCCAGGGGTTACCTGCTGGAAGCGCGCAACATCGTGATGCAATTCGGCGGATTGAAGGCGCTCAACCAGGTCAACCTTGAGGTCAAAAAAGGTTCCATACACGGCCTGATCGGACCCAACGGTTCGGGCAAGAGTACCATGATGAACGTGCTCACCGGCATCTATAAACCGACTTCGGGCGAGATCGAATTCAACGGCAAGTTCATCACCGGGGCAACGCCCTCATCCATCGCCGGCGAGGGTATCGCGCGCACTTTCCAGAACGTGCAATTGTTCGGCGAAATGACCGCGGTTGAAAACGTGCTGGTCGGCCTGCACCACACCTATCGCCACAGCCTGCTGGATGTCGTGTTCCATACCCCACGCTGCCGCAAGGAGAAGCTTGCGGCAAGAATGCGCGCCGCCAGTTTGCTGAAATTTGTCGGCCTTGCCGACCTGGCCAATGAAGAGGCGCGCAACCTCCCGTACGGCAAGCAGCGGCTGCTGGAAATCGCCCGCGCGCTGGCGCTGAATCCAAACCTGCTGTTGCTCGATGAACCCGCTGCAGGCCTGACCGCGCCGGACATCAAGGAGTTGATCGTGATGATCAACAAGATACGCGGCCACGGCATCACCGTGATACTCATCGAACATCACATGGATGTGGTGATGAGCATATGCGACACCGTCACGGTGCTGGATTTCGGGCAGAAGATCGCGGAAGGCACGCCGGCCATGATTCAGTCCGATGAAAAAGTGATAGAGGCATACCTTGGCGGCAGCGTCGCCAAGGCGGCTTGAGGAGCTATTTAATGTTACAGATAGAAAATTTGCACGCCGGATACGGCAAAGTGGAAGTGCTGCACGGCATTTCGGTTGCGGTACCCAAGGGTAAAGTCGTCACTCTGATCGGCTCCAACGGCGCGGGCAAGACCACGACCATGCGCGCGATTTCGGGCATGATCAAGCCGGTGAGCGGAAACATCAGCCTTAACGGAAAAAACATCACCGGCATGACCTCGAGCAGGATCGCACGCTCGGGCCTGGCACACTCGCCCGAGGGCCGGCGTGTGTTTGCCACGCTGTCCGTGACCGACAATCTGCTGCTGGGCGCTTTCCCGCGCCTGACTTACGGGCGCGAGCGTGGTGATGTGCAGGGCGATCTGGAGCGCGTGTTCGAACTGTTCCCCCGCCTCAGGGAACGCAAATCCCAGCTGGCCGGCACGCTGTCGGGCGGCGAGCAGCAGATGCTGGCGATGGGGCGCGCGCTGATGCTCAATCCCGATGTGTTGCTGCTGGACGAACCCTCGATGGGCCTGGCTCCCTTGCTGGTAAGCGAGGTGTTTCGCATCGTCAGCGAACTGAAGGGGCGCGGCATCACGATGCTGCTGGTAGAGCAATTTGCCGCGGCGGCGCTGAACGTCGCCGATTACGGTTACGTGCTGGAAAACGGCCGTATCTCCTGCCACGGCCCCGCAGACCAATTGAAAAATGATCCCGCGGTCAAGGCGGCTTATCTGGGCGCGGCGCATTAGTTGTTGCACCCGTCGTAAGAACGGGGCTTGCTGTACTCACGGACAACCAGGCCCCGTTTCAGTTGCGAATATTTTTTCAGGATTATAGAGCACCAGGCGTCTGAACCGGTCTCCCCAACATGCCCTCACACATCCACCTTCGCATGCGCCACTTGTGCGGGACCAGTTACACACTGCTGGTCCGGGTGGCAGCGCAGGCCTTCCGGCGCAATGTAATCGCCGAAACCAGGTTGTAATGAACCCATTTCATTCAATCTCAATGTAACCAGGAGACCAACCATGTCAAAACCGATTCTTCCCTTGTGGGTCAATGGCCGGCGCACCGAAAGCCGCAACAGCCGTCTGGCTGACGTGACCAACCCGGCCACCGGTGCGGTGATCCGCCAGGTGCCCCTGGCCAGCCGCGCGGATGTGGACAGCGCAGTCGCCGCCGCCAAGGCGGCTTTCCCGGGCTGGCGCGACACCACGCCGTTGCGCCGCAGCCGCATCCTGAACAAATTCCGCGAGCTGCTCGAAACGCACCGCCCCGAGCTTGCGCAACTGGCGAGTGAAGAGCACGGCAAGACGCTGGAAGACGCCGCCGGTTCGGTGCAGCGCGGCATCGAGGTGGTGGAGTTCGCGGTCGGCGCGCCGCATTTGCTCAAGGGCGAACATGCCGAGAATGTCGGGCGCGGTGTCGACTGCCATTCCATGCTCCAGCCCATAGGCGTATGCGCGGGCATCACGCCG
>DAICZN010000098.1 GCA_027311105.1 Gallionella sp. | reverse complement strand
CATGCAGGGCAAGTATGTCGGCGCGCCACATCTCCATCCGGAGCGGCCTGCGTAAAGCCCGGTCGCGTCACGCGAGTTCGCAGGCGAGGGCCGGGCGTACCCCCTGTCCAGTCGGTCACCATCTCCGCTGCCAGGCACGCTGCTTGTACGGAGATGCTGGCCGGAAACGGAACGTATAGACCTTCGCAACCGTGTCCAGCAAGCTCCATCGGCACAGGCTCGTTCACGACCGGGTACTGGGGCACGCGGTGCAGGTCGCTCAGGCACCGTGTACATGCGCCCTCCACGCTGTCGCGGAGAAGACCGCGCACGGCGACGCCAGGTCCCTCCACCCAGACAGTTAGAATCGGCACGAACATGCCCCTTCGAGCGAAGGACACGGTCAGGTAGTGCCCGAGCGCCTCCTCCCCCGTTGCGTTGATGATGAGGTCGAATTGGCTGAGATCAGCTTCTTCAGCCTTCACGGGAAGAGCGCGGATGTTGGCGGTCGGCGCGCCCGCAAACAGCTCCTCCTTGAGACCGATGGCCTTGTTCTGCAGTGCCCGATTCAAACCGAGACGATGGCGACCAATATTCTGCGGAAATAGGATGTCGGGGTCGACGAGGGCCAACTCGCCGTCGTCGAACCCGGCAGCAGCCTTTAGCAGGAGTTCTGCGAGAAAGCCGCCGATGGTGCCGCAGCCGACGAGGGCGATCTTCTTACCAGCCAGCGTCGGGCAGCCTGGGGTGTTGCGCTGCGTGACGTACCGGTCGTCCATCCTGACTGCAATCATCGGGTACGCCTTGGAAGCATAGAGTTGCACCCTCGCGTCCGCAGCGGAGCGCCGGCCTGGCGGGTTTGCCGTTTCGAACGCCACCCAGAATGCGTACTGGGTAAGTGGCGAGTCAACGACACAGAGCGCAGCACCCCTACCGGATGCGTGCGCCACTAGCAGTCGGCGCTCGATATTGCGGCGTGCCGACGGGTCGAGACGGCCTTGCCACTGCAGCAGCGGGGCCACGGTTGGCGGCGGCCAAGCGCCCTGAAGTGGCTTTGGCTTGGTGGACGTCTTGACCCGGAAAGCAGCCCCCGTGAGCAGTTCGTCTTCAGTGAGCGACATGGCCTTCAACTTGAGCCGCGTGCGCGTAACGTTGTTCGTCACGAACGCGATTTGGGAGTCACGGTCGCCGCGTCCTGCGAACAGGACATCTAGGTTCCCGGGATCGCCGGGATAGACGTCCAGAAAACAGATGTCGCCGTGCCAGAACGCGAAGAACTCGTCCTCTAGGTCCTTGTTCATCTCGCCGCGCAGCGAGAGGTCCAAGACCTCTGCGGCCCGGCCGAGGCAGGCGAGCGTCTGTCCCGCGATGTCGAAGATGTCGAGAACCAAGCTGCCGTTGGCTGCGTAGCAGACGTGACCGTCGGCGCCGATATGCGCAAGAACCTCGGGCGCGCCTTCTGGCAGCTCAACTCGAATTCGGGGAAGCTCCAGCCCAGAGGGGGCAACCGCCATGTAAGCGACGTGGGCGGCACCGGCCGCCGTGATGGCGCCGCGGAATTCCAGCCACTTGTCCGGTGAGCGGCCGATGTACTCGAATCCGCGTACTTTCATCGCGCGGCCGAGCGCTGCCAGTGGCGTGTCGTCTCCGATCATCCCGCTTGGGTGCGACCGACCAACGGCGACGCTACCGCCAACGCTGGCGTCGCCTGGACAACGGCCGTTGCCGAGCTGGCCTTGACCCGGCCCGGCAAGCTGGGGAACCGCGGACCAAACTGATTCTGCACCCACGCCAAGGCCTGCGCCGGGTCACTGGCGTTGACGGCGCCGCGCAGGTATAGCTCCAACTGCTGGAGCTTCTTGATGGTGTCCTCCACCCCCGCCTTTCCGAGACGCTCGGTCAGCGACTCGTTCGCGTCGGTCGGGCAGCATACCCCTTGGCGCAGGACATCCGGCATGCCCTCGACCATGTCCAGGAGCGCGAGATCGTCGCGGCGATCTCGTGCCTCGAACAGCGGCGCGGCCGTGGCCATCAGCAGCAATGAGGAGGGGCCACCCTCCACCCACTGCCAGTCCCGAAAGCACTTCAGGTAACGCACCGACCGGCGGAACTGCTCGCCGTGGCGTTCGACCTCGCCCAGGAACCAATGCTTGACCGGCCGAGGGTCAGACTTGACCCAGCCCTCGTCGCGGTGCGCCAGCAGGACCTGATCGTGCGGCAAGGTCGTCCATGCGTCGCTCTCGGCCCGCTTTACGGCCTCGTCTAGGGTGAAATAGCCGTGCGCTGCCAACGCAGCCTTGCGCAGCTGCTCGAATTGGCCGTCCGGAATTGCGTACAAGGGCACATCGATGTGTGCGTACTCGGCAATCTCGATGCGAATGCAGGTTGGCTTGTCAGTGACAAGACGCCAGCGACGCTCGCGCACTAGGGGCGTTAGGGCCGCCTCGGCCGCGGCAAAGAACACCTTGCTCGCAACGCTCGGCTTGGACGTTACCTTCATGAAGCTTAGAGGCAGGTAGGCACCGTCGTCGATGTCGGCCTGCTGCGTCGGGTGCGCGGGCGCGTTCAAGGTCTTGTACGCCCAGGAGCCCTGGGTGAAGAAACGTGGCAGGACCGCGACACCCTCGTGCCCGAGTTCCCGGAGGACCGCAGGCAGGGCGGTGCGCAGCTGTTTGCGCACAGCTTCCTTGGCCTCCACGATGAAGTCGCAGCGGCCCGCAGAAAGGGTGACGTTGTCCAGCAGCGTGGGCTGTTCCACGCCAGAGTAAAAGAGTGGGCTCAAGTTCAGCATGCGGCCTCCGGAACATTCTTGTTGGGGCCGTGATAGAACATGGGAGCGCCGGCCTGATGCGCTCGAAACGGTTGGAAAAGAGGATCGCCGAGC
This sequence comes from Gallionella sp., assembly GCA_027311105.1. Lineage (GTDB taxonomy): Bacteria > Pseudomonadota > Gammaproteobacteria > Burkholderiales > Gallionellaceae > Gallionella. The sequence continues at coordinate 6,490 of DAICZN010000098.1, read as the reverse complement.
GCTCGCTGGGCCGCGTGGTTGCCTCGATCCTTGAGCGTATTCGTGGCGCCAACAGAAACCCGATCCAGCGCCTTCACGTCCTTGCTCTGATCGGGCGTCGCCTTGTCATCGATTTGGAAGTAGTTGTTGCCCAGCGCCTGCCGCAGCATGTAGTCCACCGACGACTCCTGGGCGGAGATCACGAGGTCAAAGAGTCCCCCGCGCCATTTGCCGAATCCGCGGTCGAGGCTGGCGCCGCCGCGAACCGTCGCGCCGATGGTCATCGTGCCGATGGAGAGGACCCGAACCAGCGCCTCTTGTCTCGGCGCCAGGAACGTAATGACTTCGTGCAATCCGAACAGGCCCGGTGCGTTACCCACCAGTCCCCCATCCGCGAAGACACCCCGGTCGATGCGCGCAAGAGGAAAGTAGACGGGCGCGGCTGCGGTTGCCAACGCCACATCAACGACCTTCATGCGGTGATCCAGCTCAAAGGAAGGATGGTGAGGTGTTTTGAAAAACTGCCCGCGACCCGTCGAGTAGTTAACTGCCGGCACGAGAACACGATGCTTCAGGTCGCCTATCGTGGTCCCTTGGAAACGCTCGGTCAGCACTTCTTTCAAGCCCGCTGAGTCATGCTTTGCGGTCAACCAGAATCCAAGAAGCTTCCGTGGAAGGCTGCGGCAACCAAAGATGCGGCTGCCCTGTTCTTCGAACAGGGCCTTGAGTTCGTGGGCCGGAATTTCCGCTGCCAACCCCAGAGCCAGCATCCCTCCCGCCGATGTGCCACACATCAGATCAAAGTGCGAAGCGATTGGACGGCCCAGCGCGGCTTCGAGTTCGGCGAGAACCGTGGCGGTGTAAAGGCCGCGATAACCGCCGCCTGACAGGGCGAGCACATGGTAGGTTGGGATGCCCGTCATGGCGCTTCAGCCCTTCGGCGGGAAGGGGTCGTTGCCATGGCTGTCCTTGTCACGGATACGGCCATCCGGACGATGGATGACGATTTCGGACTGCTGGATTCTTGCGATATCCCTCGCTGCGTCAATGGCCTGTTGCTGCGTGTCGTGCACAGAGGTCGCCCGCTGATTTCCGGCTCCCTTGACGCCCCAACCGTCCTGATGAGGGACAACATGCTGATTCTTGCCTGCCATGATGGATCTCCTTCAGTGGAACTATCGAAGCGCCAGCCGTTCACCAGGCTTGTCGATGGCTGCCCGCTGTAGCACAATACGTTGCTCATGAAGACAACAGGAAGGCCACACCAAACCAACCAGGGGCAGGCGTAAAGCCTACAGCCGTTGTCTAGCTGGACAACAGTTTATCAGAGTGCGTGCACCGGTGCAACTTGCGCGCGGCACGCGCCTTTGCACATCAACAGAACGTGGAGGGGCAACAATGGACTTGGCGCTTCTTCCCGCAATCGCAAGGATCCAAAACTCATGCCGCAAACAGGCCTAGGCGTCGCCCTCAAGACGCTGCGCGAACGCAGAACCCTTTCCCTTCGGGAGATCGGCCAGCTATCGTCAGTTGATCATGCTTATGTCCACCGTCTGGAAACAGGCGAGAAGACAAACCCGTCCCAAGACTTGGTTGAGAAGCTGTTGAAGGTTCTCAAACCGGGGGAAAGAGATGCCGCACTCGTGATGTGGCTGGTTGGCCACGCAGACACTGATCCAAGGCTTGTCGAATTCGTGCTACAAGATCCCTCTATCAGCATCGACATTTTTTCGGCCGCATCTGGCGTCAGGCATCGGGGAAATGCAAGGCCTGACCCCGCGACGCTCATCGCTCGAATCAGGAAGGCCTTCGACGACAACGAGGACGACTGAACATGGACGAGGCGGATGTCAGGCAGAGAGCGCGCGCGTTTGTCGCGGAAGTCGATGTTTCAAGCATCCGAGAAGACCTGTCCCCCTATGTAACGGCAGCTAACGCTAAGGTCAGGAAGGATGAGCTTGGCGAGGGGGAGTCTGGCTATACCGCTACCAAGCCGAACGGCAAGCACATCATCACTGTGAATTCGCTGGAATCCGAGGAGCGCCAGCGCTTCACTGTCTGCCACGAAATAGCTCATATTGTGCTTGGCCTGGAATCAAGTCACGATGAGGTGCCGTCATGGTCCTATGCAAAGCGACATCCGAACGAGATCGCCTGCGACACGTTTGCCGCTGAACTGCTAATGCCCTATCAGGAATGGCTTTCCGCTGTTCCCAAGGAAGAGCCCTCCCTAGCGCTGATCCAACACATGGCCGACTTGTTCGGCACATCATTCCCCGCAGCGGCGTCAAGGTTTGCCAGTCTTAGCGATATGCCTTGTGCATTCGTCACCATGGAACGCGGTGCGGTGCGGTATGCCGCACGATCCACGGCTTTGCGCCAAGCGGGGGCCTGGATACCTCCCAGGTCGGTGATTCCAGCAGGCTCCGTGGCTTATCGAATCCGCTCCTCAGGGAATAGCAACACTGAGACAGGAGAAGTTTCACAGGACGTCTGGTTCGACAACTGGGAAAAGGGCCTTGATCTCTGGGAACTTTCAAGACATTACCAGCGCACCGATACCACTATCTCCCTGCTATGGTTCGACAGCGGCGATTTGCCAGAGGTTGAGGTGAACCGCTTCGGCGCACGTGTCAAAGACGATGGAGGCTTGGCTGAACTAACGGGAGAACTGCCATGGCCGGGACGAAGCAGGCGCCGCTAGAAGCGCATCGAGCGAACTCGGTTCTTCGACTGCTGACGTCGGCCGCGACGCAGCTATTGGATGATCTTCTGGTTCTACCGGGAGCGACTGCTGACTGAATGAAAGGAGCCATTCATTTGGTTTCTTTCGGCAGCCGCTCTGGCCGAGATGCGGAAATTGGCTCACGAAGAGAATAATTGAAGCAGATCACTAGTGTCCGGTTAAGAATCGAATAAATTCAGTTGGTTGCTGAAATCGGTGTTTTCTGGAAGAACGCCGATGCCCTGCAAGGCTTGCTGGACGGGCATCTTCTCGAACAGCGTGACCGACAGAATCTGTAGCAAAGTATAGAGCGAAGCGTCCAGGCTGAGACGCTTCTTGATGATGGCGACGAGCACATAGACCGAGACGGCGATCCAGATTTGAGACTTCACCGCGTTCTCGGATGTGCCATAGAAGCGTTGGATACGAAGATGCTGCTTCACCCATTTGAAGAACAACTCGACACTCCAGCGGCTCTTGTAGAGCATGCAGATCGTTGCCGCCGGCAAGGTGAAGTTGTTGGTCAGAAACACCAGCGTTTTGCCGGCCTCCGGGTCTTTGAAGCGGATACGCCGCAAATGCTCCGGGTAATCCTGTTGGGTATAAAACCCATCGAGCCCGATTGTCTGGTCGCAGATGATGCCTTGGCTTCGTTCCGTTTTGGCGGAATAGACCCGGTGCGCATTGAGATTCGACTTGGCACGGGTGACGAAGAATGCCCCGGCCAGGTGCAACCGATGCAGACGCACGAAATCGACATAGGCCCGATCCATGATGTAGATGGCACCCGGCTCCGGGATCAGCAAGTCGAGAACGCGTGTGTCGTGCATCTTGCCATCGGAAACATGAATGAAACTGGGAATGCTGCCGCGCAAGTCCAGCAGCGTATGCATCTTCACCGCGGACTTGGTAGAGCGGAAATGAGCCCACGGAAATACCGACAGACACAGGTCTATAGTGGTCGAATCCAGGGCATACACCGTATTGGTCAGATCCAGGCCCAGGTCTTCGCTGGTGTAAAGCGATCTGGCTTGTGCAATCAAACGCTGTGCGAATTCGGCGTAGATGCGCCAGTCGCGCAGTTCGTTGGCGTCGGCCAGCGTGGAGCGAGATACTTCGCACCGGATACCCATGTGATACAGCTTCGCGGCCTGCGCCGACAAGCAGGCTTCGATGTCGCGCAAGCTCTCTCGATAGGTGAGCTGAGCGAAGGCCAGAATGCGAAAATGTTCGGCACAAGTCAGTGTTCTGACGCGGTGATCGCCGCCGTGTCGAGCCACGATACGATAAAAGGTCTTCCATGGGAGGAAGTCCATGATCTGGGCGAACAAGGTCTTGCCAATGTACATCGCAATCTCCGGCAGCAGGAAAGCTGCCAGACTGCACGAAGGCCTGTTCGCCGTTCAAGTCGGAGACACCATAAAAACCTCCGAATGAGGCACCAGATAAGGATTACAGAGTCATGGGGTCATTTTTAACCGGACACTAGTGGAAGCAGATATGTAATTGACGAATGCTACCCGCCTGAACAGGGCGACTTTTTCACCAAAATTCGACTTCAGAACTGGCTAACGCAGGACTCTGTGGGGAGGGTGATTAGAAAGCAAGGCCAATCTGGCTGCGGGTAAATCCGGTAGAATTTGTGTCGATGAATCAATCTGGACTCTTCTGCGAATGAACTCATTTCGTTTGTTGCGGGCGAAAATAAACACTATGCCGTTAGCACTATCTTAGATCCCATTACCCCATGAATCCTAAAGAATCCGTATCCAGGCTGCAAAAGCCACTTTCAGAAGAGGAACAGATGGAACTGGACGAGTTTCTGTACTCGGATGTTACTCCTGACGAGACCATGATGCTCGACTGCCTGGATGGCTATTTGACGGCAATCGTCATTGGCCCTACCACCGTGCAAATGAGCGGCTGGTTGCCTGGTGTATGGGGAGGAAGTGTTGGCGCGTTTTCCGTATTCGAGACCCAAGAGCAGGCCCAGCATATCTTGGAACTCCTCATGCGTCATATGAATGGCATCGTCTGGAGCTTCCAGGATGACACGGATACCTTTGAGCCTTTGTTCAGCATTTTCACGCACCCGGATACCGAGGAAGAAACCCTGGATCCGGAAATGTGGGCCCATGGTTTCGTGAAAGGCATGGCATTATGCCAGCAAGATTGGCAGCCCATGCTGGAGGATCCGGAAGGCATACGAAGGTTTCATCCTATCAGGCTGCTGGGAGCGGATGACATCAGCCCCGAGGAAGAATTGCTGTCTTTGACGCTGGAGCAGCGCAAGGTGCTGGGTGATGAGATTCCTGGCAATGTGGCCTGGATGTACCGGTTCTGGCTACCTTACCGGCAGGCATTGATCGAACGGACTGTTTCAGAAACCGTCCGACGCGAGCAGATCAAGGTGGGCCGCAATGACCTCTGTTCTTGCGGCAGCGGCAAGAAATACAAACATTGTTGCGCGAACCATTCTGGATTGCACTAACAGCGCCGGGCTGCCTGATTTCTCAATATTTGGTGAACACGCGCCATCGCCGAAAGAAGGCGCTTCGCGCCATAGCACGGGCTGTGCCCGATAAGGATGAGCTTCGCTCAATAAGAATGAGCTGCGCTCAAAAGAACAGGCTTCGCCTGATCAGAACGGCGTTGGCGCGTTTGAACCCCGGAATGCGCTTCGCGCGAACGGGCTGCGCCCGAAATCAATACTAACCGGCTCAGCTTATCCCCGCGGAGATGATGGCCCCCATGACCATCAGATACCGGAAAGCAATGGAAGTCATTTCCTCGGAGGATGATCTTGCCGGATCAGCATCGAATACCGGTTTGATGGCGAGCCATTTCCGGGCCTTGATGCTGGTTTTGCTGGGCGTTGCAATTTTTCGGATGGGGTATCCCCTGGGGAGATCAAGGGCTTTTCTCCAGGCACTCAGATTCCGGGAACGCTCATCAGGATCGTAAGAGAGCATGTCCAGACTGGATTTCTTGATGCCAAGCGACGCCAGGAACTGGATGAAATTACGGGCAGCTGCAGGTTCTTCGGGGTCCTTGAAGGGCAAATGGGTGCGGTCACTCCAGGCGTTCTCAATGTAGTAGTCAAACACCGATTGGCACAGGTCGGGTTGCTGCACCATCAGTACCGACAGCTGTTTGCCAAGAGTATCTGCAATGGCTTTATCCGCTTCAGTACGAGGCGCTTCCGGACAGGGGAGCCGTTTGCGCTCATCCTTCTGCCGCCGGTCAAAGTTTACCTCCAGCATGCGGTGTTGAAACCCTTTTTTCCCCCGGAGCACCCTCCTGTCGCTGATTTCGTTAGCGCGTTCCAGCATTTTCTTTGCTGCATCCATGGGAATGCCAATTTCAAGAGCCAGTTCCTCCAAGGGGCGACCATGAAATGAATGTTCATGGAGAAGTCTCCATACGTTCTGAAATATGGCTGGCTCCAGCTTTACGCTCTTCTGCGGGATCCTTGGCGGGGCTGGTTCAACAGATTCTCTGATACGAATTTTCGGGAATTTTTCGCGAAGCCAGGGTTGCTTCCTGGCAAGCCGAGCAGGAACGTGGGACGGGTCGTTGGCAAGCCAGCGATAGAAAGTGGATTTTGAGATACTGGCTTCGATTTTCAGGGACTTTATGGCCGGGGCTGATGCATCTTGGTCGCGCCAGAGCATGAACAGCAAATCGCAAACATGGATGTAATGTTCCAGGGAGATATCAGGCCCTGAATGTCCCAGGAGGGAAGCCACGGCATAAGTGTGTCGGCGGGTGGGATCGGCGCGACCA
>DAICZN010000097.1 GCA_027311105.1 Gallionella sp. | reverse complement strand
TATTCCCGATCAGCAACTGGACCGAAATGGACATCTGGCAATACATAGAGCGCGAGCGGCTGGAGATACCCGACATCTATTTCGCGCACGAACGCGAAGTGATCCAACGCCCGGGCGGCATCATGCCGGTGAGCGAGCTGGTGCAGCCGCAATCCGGCGAGAAGGTGGTCAGGAAAACCGTGCGTTTCCGCACCGTAGGCGATATCACCTGCACCTGCCCGGTGGAATCCAATGCGAAAAATGCGCTGGAGATCATCGCGGAAACGGCAATCACGCGCATCACCGAACGCGGCGCGACGCGCATGGATGACCAGACTTCGGATGCTTCGATGGAGTTACGGAAAAAAGAAGGATATTTTTGATCATGAGCAACACAACGCAATTACTGAGATTCATCACCGCCGGCAGCGTGGACGACGGCAAGAGCACGTTGATCGGCCGGCTGCTGCATGACTCCAAATCGATCTTCGAGGATCAGTTTTCGGCCATTTCAAAAACCAGCGCAAAGCGCGGCATGGCTGCCGTGGATTTCTCCCTGCTGACCGACGGTCTGCAGGCCGAGCGCGAGCAGGGCATCACGATAGACGTGGCATACCGCTACTTCGCCACGCCCAGGCGCAAGTTCATCATCGGCGACACGCCCGGCCACGAGCAATACACCCGAAATATGGTGACGGCCGCCAGCACCGCCAACCTAGTGGTTATCCTGGTCGATGCGCGCAAGGGCGTGCTGGTGCAGACGCGCCGCCACACTTACCTGGCGAGTCTGGTCGGCATTCCGCATATCGTGCTGGCGGTCAACAAGATGGACATGGTGGATTATTCCGAGGCACGCTTCACCGAAATCTGCGCGGAGTATCTGAAATTCGCCGCGCAGCTGGGTTTGACCGACATTACCTGCATCCCGCTGTCGGCATTGGTTGGCGACATGCTGGTGGAGCGCGGCGATAACCTGGACTGGTACCAGGGCACGACGCTGATGAACCTGCTGGACAACATCGTGATCGATTACGACGTGAACACCACCGATTTCCGTTATCCGGTGCAATGGGTATGCCGTCCGCAGACCGAGGAATACCATGACTTCCGCGGTTTCATGGGGCGCATCGAGGCGGGTGAGATCGCGGTCGGCGACGAGGTCACCGTGCTGCCCTCGGGCCGCACCAGCAGGGTGAAGGAGATCGTCACCTACGACGGCAAGCTGCAACGTGCTTACGCTCCGCAATCCGTCGCACTGACGCTGGAAGACGAGATCGATATTTCGCGCGGCGACATGTTCGTGAGCGGCGGAGTTGCGCCAAAGGTGGCGAAAGAGTTTGAAGCCATGCTGTGCTGGCTGTCTGAAACCCCGCTCGACAAGAATCGCAAGTACCTCGTCAAGCACACCACGCGCACCGCGAAGTGCTTGTTCTCGGGCATCGCCTATCGCGTGGACGTGAACACGCTGGAACAGCACGCCGCCGCCACGCTCAACATGAACGACATCGCGCGCGTGGCGATGAAGGTGCAACAGCCGCTGGTGTTCGACAGCTACACCACCGACCGCGCCACCGGCAGTTTCATCGTGATCGATGAGGCGACCAATAATACGGTTGCCGCGGGAATGATTGCATGAGGCAGAGCGGGGCGCCCGGGAGTATCGCGGCCTGCAAAACCTGGCGGGCAGGCAATTTGGTTTGCCGCCCCGCTTAAGTTTCTGCATCAGCGCGGGCTGCTGGCGAAGGTGCCGCCTGTTGCCCCTGTTCCTGCCCTGGCGCTTCCCGTTTTTTCCTGATCGTGCGTCACGCCCACTGCGTGGCTCGGCCTGTCTGGCCGGCAGGGGTGTCGCAGGGATATGCTTTTCAGGCGCGGGCACTGCGATGCCCGGGCGCATCGTTTGTCCCGGCCGGATATCCGGCCGCGCCGGACGCGAACATCCCGCCCAAAGAATCCGTCATCCTGAATTTGCATAACCCTCAATTCAGCCTTGCGAAGTACCGCTAAGCAAATGACAGGCCGTTGACCTGTGTACGCTACCGCACAGAGAGATTTTTAACGGATCTCTAACATCAAACTATAGGTCATTGCACTGTGCAGGTGTGCAATTGCGCAGTCGATTGCTGTTGCGGGGGAAAACAAAATGAAATCAGCGCCAGTCTCCGACCGGGAGGCGCTCACCGGGGAACTGGTGGGCAAGCTCCGCAGCAACATAATAATAAAGCGGCTCAACGCCACGATCACCCATACCAGCCAGTCTGGGAAGCCGACAGGTGCTGCGGGTCAGGCGACTTTGAATTTCCGGCTCCAAATGCGCCGGTAGTTCACGGCCATACTTTGCCGGCCACCGGGCATGGAGCAGGAACTGGGCGCTTAACATTACCTGAAAAACAGGGACCGAAGGGAGCAGTCATGACACAAACAATTGCCAGGTTTGCACGCTTCATTGGAAATTATCGCTACTATCGCAGGCAAGGATTAAGTTCCAGAGCGGCATGGTATCTGGCCAGCACGACACTTCCCTGAACAGCAAAGACCCTGCCGGCAGGGGGCATGTTGTACTGCCGTATAGCGCGCCGTATTGAGTATTCCGTAATTCATTTACCCGAACGGGTTTGTCATTGGCAAATCACGGAACGTTCAATAGTGGGTGCGTTTCCCGATGCTGGCTGCGCAAGGCTATCGTAGTGTGTTATCTTTCGCCTTGTCCGATCGCCGATGTTTTCCAATTTACATGAGCCTGTTTGCCTTGATCACCGCGCTGTTGCTCGAGCAGCTTCACCCGCTTTCATCGCGCAAACATCTGCATGGCTGGCTGTCAAGTTACGTCAATTATTTCCAGCATAACTTCAATGCAGGCGAACACCGGCACGGCAAGATCGCGTGGCTGGTCGCGGTGTTGCCGCTGGTGGCAGGCGTCGCGGTTTCCTGCCGTTTGTTATATCAGGTGCACCCGGTGCTGGCCTGGGCGTTCAACGTGCTGGTGTTGTATCTCACGATGGGGTTCCGCCAGTTCAGCCATTATTTCACCGATATTCATCTGGCGTTGCGCGCCGGAAAGCTGGATGAGGCGCGCGGACTGTTGTCGCGCTGGCGAGGTATTCCTTCGCACGAATTGAATGCCGAAGAGGTGGCGCGTGTCACCATCGAACAGGCGCTGATCGCCTCGCATCGCAACGTGTTCGGAGTGATCGTGTGGTTCGTATTGTTCAGCGCGCTGGGCCTGGGCGGCGCGGCGGGCGCCCTGTTGTATCGCCTGGGGCAATTCCTGCGCACACGCTGGGGCGGCGGGGATGAAATGGGCGAATTTGGCGGTTTTGCGCGGCAGGCATTCTATATCCTGGAGTGGTTGCCGATACGCATGACCGCGATGACCTTCGCCATCGTGGGTAATTTCGAGGATACGGTTCATTGCTGGCGCACCCAGGCAGCAAGCTGGCCGGATCCCGAAGCGGGAATATTGCTGGCGAGCGGTGCAGGGGCGCTGGGCGTGCGTCTGGGCATGCCGATCGCGCAGGGCGGGATGCTGGAAGACCGGGCGGAGTTGGGTGTCGGCGATGCTGCCGATGCCGATTTCATGCAAAGCGCCGTCGGGCTGGTGTGGCGCTCGGTGATTTTCTGGCTGATCCTGTTGTTGTTGCTGACGCTGGCCAGTTTGCTGGGATAACAAGCTAATGACTAATTCCACAAGGCATGAAAAAATCCGGCCATGATCCACAGCGATAACCTCTCCGCCGAACCGCCTCCCCAGCTGAACCCGGGGTCCGGCCGGATAATCTCGGCCGCGCCGGCTTCCCAGCACGAGGAGGTCCTGGAGCGCGCGCTGCGCCCCAAACAGCTGGACGAGTATGTCGGCCAGGAAAAAATACGCGGGCAACTGGAGATATTCATCGAGGCTGCGAAGCTGCGCAAAGAGCCGCTGGATCATGTGCTGCTGTTCGGTCCGCCCGGTCTGGGCAAGACCACGCTGGCGCAGATCATCGCGCGAGAGATGGGCGTGAACCTGCGCCACACTTCCGGCCCGGTGCTGGAGCGCGCCGGCGACCTTGCCGCCCTGCTGACCAATCTCGAACCCAACGACGTGCTGTTCATCGACGAGATCCATCGTTTGTCTCCGGTGGTGGAGGAGATACTGTATCCGGCGCTGGAGGATTACCAGATCGACATCATGATAGGCGAGGGACCCGCGGCGCGTTCCGTGAAACTCGACCTGCCGCCGTTCACGCTGGTCGGTGCGACCACGCGCGCGGGGATGCTGACCAATCCCCTGCGCGACCGCTTCGGGATTGTCGCAAGGTTGGAGTTTTACACGCCGGCAGAATTGCAGCGCATCGTGATGCGCTCGTCGGGTCTGCTGAAAATGAACCTGACCCAGGACGGCGCGCTGGAGATCGCCAGGCGTTCGCGCGGCACGCCGCGCATCGCCAACCGTCTGCTGCGCCGCGTGCGCGACTTCGCCGATGTGAAGGCTGGAGGCGACGCGACCCGCGAGGTGGCGGACGCCGCCCTGACGATGCTGGATGTGGATAGTCACGGGCTGGACATCATGGACAGGAAATTATTGCTGGCGGTCATCGAAAAATTCCTCGGCGGCCCGGTCGGCCTGGACAACCTCGCAGCGGCCATCGGCGAGGAAAGCGACACCATCGAGGATGTGCTGGAACCCTATCTGATCCAGCAGGGTTATCTGCAGCGCACCCCGCGCGGGCGCATGGCCACCGCGATCGCCTATCGCCATTTCGGGTTGACGGTCGCGAATAATCCGGTCAGCGGGGATTTACTTTTGGGAAACGATTAAAATGAGTATGCACAAGATTTTTTCATTGCCGGTCCGCGTGTATTTTCAGGACACGGATGCGGGCGGGGTGGTCTACCACGCCAACTATTTGAACTTTATGGAACGCGCGCGGACTGAGTGGCTTCGCGTCCACGGTTACAGCAACGCCGGATTGATGAAGGAATTCGGTGTGGTGTTCGTGGTGCGTTCCGTCAAGATGGAATATCTCAAGCCCGCGCAGCTGGATGACTTGCTGGATGTGACGGTCCAGATCAAGGACATCGGGCGCAGCCGCCTCACGCTGTTGCAAACCGTGCAGCGAGGAACCGAGGTATTGAACGAGGCGGAAATCAGTCTGGTATGTGTCTCGTTGGAAAGTTTCAAGCCGGTGCCGGTGCCGGATGTATTGCGCGATCAATGGAAGAATTGAAGGGGATGTGGCGAAATGGAAGTGACTCAGGATTTATCGTTTGTGCATCTCATCGGCAACGCCAGCGTGCTGGTGCAGCTGGTGATGGGCTTGTTGCTGTTTGTTTCACTGATGTCGTGGTGGTATATCTTTCTCAAGATGTTCGCGATACGCGATGAAGTCAGGCTCACCGAAGAATTTGAAGACGCGTTCTGGCACAACCAGAACCTGAACGAGCTTTACAGATATGCAAACAGCAGTTCTTTGCGCAACCAGGGTGCCATGGAACGAATCTTTGCCGCGGGGTTCGTCGAATTCGTGAAGTTGAAAAAGCAGAACGGTGTGGATGCCAGCGCGGTAATGGAGGGGACGCGCCGCGCGATGCGTGCGACGTATCAGCGCGAGATGGACAGGCTGGAGTCGCACCTGGCATTCCTGGCATCGGTCGGTTCGGTCAGCCCCTATGTGGGGTTGTTCGGCACGGTATGGGGGATCATGAACGCGTTTCGCGGCCTGGCGAACGTGGGTCAGGCGACGCTGGCCCACGTCGCACCGGGCATTGCCGAAGCACTGGTGGCAACCGCGATGGGCTTGTTCGCGGCGATCCCGGCGGTGGTCGCCTATAACCGCTACGCGCACGAGATCAATCGCCTGTCCACACGCTTCGACAGCTTTACCGAAGAGTTTTCCAACGTGCTACAGCGCCAGCCATGAAAAATACCTCTGAAAACCTGCTGCGCGGGCGGCTGGATTCGTTGCTCGCTGCTCGCTCTGTCGCCTACCAGCGCGGTATGTCTCGGTCGCTGTGCGTCTCGCGCCTTGCCAGCCATCCCGCCCGTACGGTTTTGAGAGGTGTTTGTGAAATCTAATCTCCGCCCCACCAACCGGCTGATGAACGAGATCAACGTCGTGCCCTATATCGACGTGATGCTGGTGCTGCTGGTGATCTTCATGGTGACCGCACCGCTGATGAATCCCGGCCAGGTCGACTTGCCCAGCGTGGCCAAGTCGCTTGCCCCGCCGCTTGCCCCGCTGGAGGTCATCATCAAAAAGGACGCCACTCTGGCGATGCGCGATCATGCCGCGAACGGGGCGGAAAACAAGGTGTCGCGCGATGAGTTGATCGCGATATTGAAAGCCAGGCAGGGCAGGCAGGCCCAGCAGGCGGTCGTGATTTCCGCGGACAAGAACGTGCGCTACGATGAAGTCATCAAGGTGATGGACTTGCTGCAGCAGCAACATATTCAAAAAGTCGGCCTCCTGACACAATCCAGGCAATGAGTGCGACGGCTTTTTACGAACCTTACAAGCTTCCCGCGGGCATACTGGCTCTGGTGGTGCACAGTGTGTTTTTCGCGCTGTTGTATTTTGGCTTCAATTGGAACAGGCAGCCCTTTTCAAACCCCGCGATGACTGTGGAGTTGTGGTCGAGTCTGCCGGAAGACGCTGTCAGGTTGCCCGCTACGCCAAAGATCGAGGTGGCCGTGCCGCCACCGCCGCAGGAAAAAATTGCCAAGCCGGACATTGTGATGCCGGAAAAAAAGAAACCCGCCGCCAAGCCGGTCGAGACCAAGCCGGAGAAAACGAAACCGGTACAGAAAGCCGTTGAGGCAGTCAAACCCAGGCCTGACGCCAAAACACCCGCTGCGCAAAGTGCAGAGGCCCGCATCGCGAATCAGCAAGCCGCGCAGCACCAGGCCGCACAGGCCAGGCAGGACGAACTGGATGCTGCAAATGGCAGGGTGGTGGATGAGTTCAGGGCGAAGATAAACGCCAAGATACGCCGCAATGTCGTGAATCCGCCGGGTGTGGACAAAGATGCGCGCGCTGAATTCATGGTGACACTGTTGCCGGGCGGTGCCGTGCTGAAGGCGGATTTGGTCAAGTCCAGCGGCAATGCGGCTTATGACGATGCGGTTGAGCGTGCAATATTGAAGTCCGATCCTTTGCCTGTGCCGCAGGACGCTCTGCTGTTCAACCGGTTCCGCCAACTGGATTTGGTTTTCAAGCCTGAACAACCTGCTGAATAGGGAAAATATATATGGTGTTGCGCGGACTTCGTTGCATGTTGGGATTGCTGCTGCTGGCGCAGGTGTCGGCGGCAAATGCGGTAATGACTATAGAGATCATCGGCGCGGGTGAGCACCAGATTCCGGTTGCTATCGTGCCTTTCGGGGGCGATACCAAACTGGCCCAAACGATCAATGCAGTGGTGGTGGGAGATTTGCAGCGCAGCGGATTGTTCAGGCTGATAGACCCGGCGGGTAAATTGCCGCATGAACTGGCCGATGTCAGTTACCCGGATTGGCAGGTGCGCGGCGCGGATGCACTGGCGATAGGCAATGTATCCGCGCAGGATAATGGCCGCGTAGATGCGCGCTTTCGCTTGCTGGATGTGGTCAAAAAGGTTGAGCTGGCGGGCCAGTCGGTCTCTGCGAACGGTGACGAGATCCGCGCAGTCGGGCACCGCATCTCGGACATGATCTATGAGAAGCTGACCGGCGACAAAGGCGTGTTCAGTACGCGTATCGCTTATGTAAAGCGGAACGGGGCAAAGTACAGCCTGATAGTGGCGGACAGCGACGGCTACAACGAACAGGTGGTTCTCGAGCAAAACGAACCCATCATGTCGCCGGCCTGGTCTCCGGACGGCAGCCATCTGGTTTATGTCAGCTTTGAGACGGGGCATGCAGTCGTGTATGTGCAGTCGCTGTTCACCAATAAGCGCATGAAGCTGGCCGATTTCAGCGGCAGCAACAGCGCGCCGGCCTGGTCTCCGGACGGGAAGCAACTGGCTATCGTGCTGACACGCGACGGCAGCTCGGAAATTTACCTGGTGCGGCCGGATGGAAGCGGGTTACGACGCCTCACCTTTGTTAACGCTATCGCAACCGAGCCGAGTTTTTCGCCGGATGGGCAGACCTTGCTGTTTACCTCCAATGAAGGGGGAAGCCCGCAAATATACAGCATGCCGGTGGCAGGCGGCCCAGAGCAGCGCATGACGTTTGGCGATGGCAATAATTATTCGCCGCGCTATAGTCCGGATGGCAAAGGTTTTGTCTACACGCATTTCATCAGCGGCAAGTTTTTTATCGCCACCCAGGATTTTCAGACCGGGCAAGTGGAGACTCTCACCTCCGGGGGCTGGGAGAAAAAACCCAGTTTTGCGCCTAACGGAAAGCTCATCCTATTTGCCAGTGAGGCGCGTGGTCGTGGTATATTAGCGACCGTATCGAGCGATGGTCGTGTGCAGCAGCATATGTTCACAGATAGCGGCGATGCCCGTGAACCGGTGTGGGGGCCACATCAATGATTAACCTGACTAAAGGAGTAGTGCAATGAAAAAACTAGTTATCAGTATCGTGTTGCTGAATTTGCTTGCAGCATGTGCCAGCGAGAAACCAAAAGAAGCTGCTGCTCCGGCGCCGGCCCCGGTAGCGGCGCCTGCACCAGTGGCCGCACCGGCCCCTGCACCAGTGGTCGCGGTTGATCCCCTGAATGATCCGTCCAGCATCCTGTCCAAGCGCAGTGTCTACTTTCCTTTCGATGTCTCAGCCGTGCAAGCTGACGACAAGCCTATCGTGTTGGCGCACGCCAAGTATCTGAGCGAACATCAGAATCGCAAGGTGCGAGTGGAAGGCAATTGCGATGAGCGCGGCAGCAAGGAATACAACCTGGCTCTCGGTCAGCGTCGTGCAGAGAGCGTGAAGAAGATGCTGGTATTGGGCGGGGCGAAAGCCAGCCAGATCGAAACCGTCAGCTATGGCGAAGAAAAACCGGTTTGCAAGGAACACAATGAAGCGTGCTGGAAGCAAAATCGCCGGAGCGACATAAAGTACCAATAAAGCACTTAAGCCGTAAATATGCTGAAGCAACGCGCTCTCCTATTGCTGGCCCTGAGTTTCGCCATTCCTGCCCGGGCAGGATTACTGGAGGATAACGGGGCACGCAAGCAAATCCAGCAATTAGAGGCGCGTGTGCTGAAGCTGGAGGATGAGGTCAATCAGAGAACCAAGTCTATGCTGGATCTCCAGAGCCAGATCGATGCACTGAATACAGAAATCCGCAATTTGCGCGGACAGAACGAAGAAACAACACACGGCTTGCAGGATGCCGAAAAGCGCCAAAAAGATTTTTATGTGGATCTGGATACGCGCCTGCGTCATTTTGAATCCGCTGAACAGGCCGCAAAAGAGGCCGCTTCCGCTTCCGCTTCCGCTGTCGCCGTCAAGGCACCCGTTTCCGCCGATCCTTCCGATCCGGTTCCCGAAGACCGTGCCTTTGAGGCTGCCTACGGGATGTACAAATCCGGCAGTTATGCGAATGCGGTCAAGGCTTATCAGGACTTTATCAAGATGTATTCCGGCTCTGCACGGGTTCCGGATGCGAATTACTGGCTGGGCAAGTCCCAGTTTGGAATGAAGGATTACAAGCAGGCGTTGGCCACTTATCAGAAGCTGCTCAAGGATTTTCCGGAAGCTCCCAAAGCTGCCGATGCGATGTACGGGATTTCGGGTTGCCTGAAAGGACTGAAAAAACCCATTGCAGCGCGCAAAACGCTCAGGCAACTTGTCGCAAAATATCCAGCCAGCGAGGCCGCCGCCAAAGCCAAGAAGCTGCTCGCTGCCACCAGGTAGTTAACATGTCGCACGCGACTATGGATGCGCAACTGCCGCTCCGACACTGTGGGGGGAAACCCTCAGGTGCGGGGGAAGCGGCATCGCAGTTGCTCCCGCAGACGGCTGGCTATGCCAGTAACGTGTCGCAACTGCGCATCACTGAAATTTTCCATTCCCTGCAAGGCGAAACCACTCGGGTAGGATTGCCCACGGTATTCGTACGCCTGACCGGTTGTCCTTTGCGGTGCACATACTGCGACACTGCTTACGCCTTCAGCGGCGGACAAAACACCAGCCTGGCAGAGATACTGCGGCAGGTTGCCCAATTTGCGCCGCAATACGTGACTGTCACCGGCGGCGAGCCGCTTGCGCAAAAAAATTGCCTGCCCCTGCTGCGCGCCTTGTGCGATGCGGGATATGCGGTGTCGCTGGAGACCGGAGGGGCACTGGATATCGGCTCAGTCGACGCCCGTGTGATGCGCGTGGTGGACATCAAAACTCCGGCATCGGGCGAGTCAGAAAAGAATCGTTGGG
>DAICZN010000091.1 GCA_027311105.1 Gallionella sp. | reverse complement strand
GGAACTGACAGAAAGTCTGGTGCTGGACAATATCGAAGACAGCATACGCAAGATGAAGGAATTGAAGAACCTGGGTGTTAAGTTCTCCATGGATGACTTTGGCACGGGGTACTCATCACTATCCTACCTGAGCCACCTGCCAATTGATCAGCTCAAGATCGACCAATCCTTTGTGCGCGACATCACGACCGACCAGCATGACGCGGCAATCGTGCAGACCATCATTTCCATGGCGCTCAGCTTGGGCATGGAAGTTATCGCCGAAGGGGTGGAAACAGAGGAACAGCGAGAATTCCTTGAACTGCGCGGATGCCAGGCATATCAGGGATATCTCTTTGCCAAACCCAAGCCTATCGACGAACTGGAGAAGAAATTGACCGAACTGCTCACGCTCCGGAACGTCACTTCGTCTTGAAAGGGTTGTTGTTCCGGCATTCGGGCAAGTTGAGCCTCACTGCGTTTCCGGAGCGCGATGAAATCAGCCTTCGATCGCCCTGATCTTCTGCACTGTCTCTTCGATCACATCCTCGCTGAGGCCGAAAGCTTTGGAGATCAGGTCGCGGTGCTCTTCGATCAACCCCAGTACGGCGTTGACCGTAGTGCAGGACTGGATCTCCGCCTTGATGGCCATGATCTTGGCCAGATCGAATATTCCCGGTGTCTTGTCGCCGCTCTTGAGCGTGTTTTCGATGATGCTGGTGATTTCTTCCTTGTTCATGCTTTCCCTGTCCGCGTGTTAAATCCAATAAACATAGGTTGATGCTGCGATCAACGTCGGCATTTTATATCGATTGGCCGTTATATAGATGATCCTTCATCGACCGATTGGATTTCGAGCATAAATTTCAGCGCGGACATGCCGGCAAGAAAATATCGCCTAGCGCCCCTTTGAACCGGGCGGTGCCGCACGCAGATACTGGTGCGGCCACGTCGTCTCATGTCCCAATGCCTGGGCTGCAGCCAGCGGCCAGTAGGGATTGCGCAGGATCTCGCGGCCTAGCAGCACGATATCTGCCTGCCCGGAGCGGACAATGTGATCGGCTTGCGCCGGCGAGGTAATCAGGCCGACCGCGGCCGCGGCGATCCCGGCTTCGCGGCGCACCCTCGCGGCGAACTCGGTTTGAAAGCCCGGCCCGGCAGGTATCTTGGCCGTCGGCACGAGGCCGGCCGATGAGACATCCACCAGATCGACACCCAACCCTTTCA
Organism: Gallionella sp.; assembly: GCA_027311105.1. Classification (GTDB taxonomy): domain Bacteria; phylum Pseudomonadota; class Gammaproteobacteria; order Burkholderiales; family Gallionellaceae; genus Gallionella. The sequence goes on along the minus strand of DAICZN010000091.1, from coordinate 1,898 downwards.
AGGCGCGACACAGTTCGACCGTCTCGTCCGCGTTCCAGCCACCCTCGACCCAGTCGGTGGCGGACAAACGGATCAGCACGGGGAAATGCTCCGGCCATTCCGCCCGGACAGCAGCGACCACTTCGCGCACCAGACGGGTACGATTCTCGAAACTGCCGCCGTAAGCATCCTTGCGCAGATTGGAAAGCGGGGACAGGAACTGGTGCAGCAAATAGCCGTGAGCGGCATGGATCTCCACCGTCTGGAAACCGGCTTCGCGTGCACGGCGCGCACCCGCCGCAAAACTGGCGATCACCCCGGCAATGGCGGCCGCATCGAGTTCACCCGGCACGGCATACCCGGGGCCGAAAGCCACGGCCGACGGGGCGACCGTTTTCCAGCCTCCGTCGGTTTCGCTCAGCGTGCTCTGCGCCTGCCAGCCTAGACCAACACTAGCCTTGCGTCCGGCATGTGCCAACTGTATGGCAGCCACGCAACCTTGCTGTTGCGCAAAACGCGCAATACGCGCCAAGGGTTCGATATGCCTGTCATCCCAGATACCCATGTCTCCCAGACTGATCCGCCCTTCCGGCGTCACGGCCGTCGCCTCGACGATCATCAGCGCAGCGCCGCCCACGGCGCGGCTGCCGTAGTGCACGAAATGCCAGTCGCCCGCCATGCCGTCATGGGCGGAGTATTGGCACATGGGCGGGATACCGATGCGGTTGGAGAGGACGATATCGCGCAACTTGAGGGGTTCGAACAGATGAGACATGTCAATTCCTGAAAAATGAGATACCGGAAAACTTTACCATACGTCAGGCAAATCCCTATGCCGACGCCAGGCGGCGCGACGGAAACATGGATATGCTCACACCGCCCAGCACCAGAAGCCCACCGACCAATTGCGTCGAGGTCGGCAGCGTGCCGAGGAAACCGCCGACCAGCATTGCGAACACCGGGACGAGATTCAAAAAGATCGCAGCGCGCGCTGCCCCAAGCCGTGCGATGCCGGCGCCCCAGAACAGGTAGGCGAGCACCGTACCACCGACGACCATGACGGCCATCGCAATGGCGGCCTTGCCATCGAGCGGGCTCATGTGGGTTCCGCTATCGAGCGCGACAAGAACAAGCAGGATGGCGCCTGCCGCCATGACCCAGCTGGTGTGCACGATGGGTGAGCCTTGCGGCATGTAACGGCGCACAAGGACGTTGTACATCGCCCATGACAGATCGGCGCCCAGCATCAACAGGTCGCCCTGCGCAAAACTCAGCGACTCCAGCTTGTGCATATCGCCCTGCGAGATGACCACCGCGACGCCGATCAACGCCAGCGGCAGCGCGACCAGATGCCGTGTCGCCAGCCGCTCACCCAGGAACGCCACTGCCAGCAAGGCGGTGAGCAAGGGATTGGTTGCCATGATGAGCGAGGCGCTGTTGGCCGAGGTGGTACGAAGCGCATAGAAGAAAAACAGGTTGAAGCCGCAGATCCCGACCGCCCCCAGCAGCAGATAGATCCCTGCATGCCGTTTCAGCGGCGCCAGCATTTCCTCGCGGCGAACTCCGGCGATGATGAACATCAGCGCGGCGCCCAGCACGAAACGCACGGCTGCCGCCCACAATGGGGGCAGATCGGCCAGAATCGGCCCGGCCAGCACAAAATTGGCTCCCCAGAAAAATGCGGAAGCCGTCACAAGCAGATAGACAGTAGAGATTCTCATGGTCGTTTCCAGTAAGATTAATTGTTACGGCACGACTCTAATGGCTGGAACTGCCGCTCACAAGCTAGACTTTTTTGAAGGCCCGTTAAGGAAAACTAATGGCACGTCATCTTCCCCCGCTCAATGCCCTGCGATTCTTCGAGGTTGCCGCGCGGCACCGCTCGTTTGTCCGTGCGGCGGAAGAATTGCATGTCACCC
>DAICZN010000090.1 GCA_027311105.1 Gallionella sp. | reverse complement strand
GTATCTTGCTTCTCAGTAACGTAGATTGGGTTAGCCGCTTTTGGCGTAACCCGACAGCCTTTACAGATCATGTCGGGTTACGCGGTGAATCTGCTAACCCAACCTACGCTGCCCCTTGCCCCTTGTACCTTGTATCTTGCTTCTCAGTCTTCGATGATCTGCAAACCGATACCCAGCGCCTTCCATTGCTTCACTTCATCCAGCAGCGTGGTTTCGGTGAGCGGATTCTGGGCCAGCCAGCCCGGGTCTATCGCGAGGTGGAATTTGGTGCCGCTGAATCGCCCGCCCAAAGCCGGCAGACTGGCGTCGCTGCGGTTGCGGTAAAACAACACGGCCAGACGCAGGCTCATGGCCAATATTTGATCCTCTGGATTGTTCAGCTGTCCCTGCAGTTTGCCCAGGTTGCCTCGCTGTGCCAGCGTCAGCATGCTCAGGCGCACCTGCTCCTTTTTTGAGAAGCCCGGCATGTCGGCGTTGGCCAGGATGTAGGCAGTGTGCTTGTGATAGCCGCTGTGTGCGACACTGATGCCGATCTCATGCAGACAGGCTGCCCAGCCGAGCAGGCGCAGCAGTGTTTCGTTGATTTCGCCGCCGAAAAAATGCCGCGCCAATGTTTGCGCCAGCTTTGTTACGCGCCCTGCCTGTTTGGCATCGACGTGGTAGCGCTGCATGAATTGTTGCACGGTCACGTCGCGCACATCGTTGTTGTGAAAGCGCCCCCACAAATCGTACAGCACGCCCTCGCGCAGCGCGCCCAGGGCGGCGTCCATATGGGTGATGTTCAGTTCGCAAAATGCCGCGTAGAGAATGGCAAAGCCCCCTGCCAGTATGGGAGTGCGATCCTGGCGCAAACCCTGCAACTCGAGCTTTTGCACATCGCCGGCATCGAGCAGACGGGCGCGCAGTTGGTCCAGCCCGTCGCGCGTGATACCGCCATTGCTGTAGCCGTTCGCTTCGAGTAATTCGGCGATGGCCCTTGCCGTGCCGGACGAGCCCAGAGCCTGCTGCCAATGCCCCTGGTAGTCGGCGACTATGGTCTGCAATTCGTTGCGCGCGGCGAGTTCCGCCTGCTTGAGGTTCTGCTTGGTGATCTTCCCGTCCGGAAAAAAATGCTTGCTGTAACTGACACAGCCCATGTACAAGCTTTCCAGCTTGAGCGGAACAAGGCCGTTGCCGATGATGAATTCGGTGGATCCGCCGCCGATGTCTACCACCAGTCGGTTGTGTTTCGATGGCGGCAAGCCATGTGCCACGCCGAGGTAAATCAGCCGCGCTTCCTCGCGTCCGGCGATGATTTCGATCGGGAATCCCAGGATGTGCTCGGCTTGGGGGATGAAATCGGGAGCGTTTTTGGCCACGCGCAATGCGTTGGTGCCGACCACGCGCACGGCTTCGCGCGGCAAGTCTCGCAGGCGTTCGGCAAATCGCCCCAGCGCGGCAAGGGCGCGTTGCTGGGTTTCGGCGTCAAGGAATTTGTCCGGTGTGAGTCCCGCGGCCAATCGCACCGGCTCTCGCAAGCCATCCAGCATGTAAAGCTGGTCACCCTCCACCCGTGCGATCTGCAGCCTGAAGCTGTTGGAGCCGAGATCGACGGCGGCGAGGACGGGTTGCTGCCGCACTATAACTGGATTTCGCGGTCGATTTCGTCGATGGTAATGTGGCGCACGTCACGTCCCTTGACCATGTAGATCACATATTCGGACATGTTTTTGGCGTGGTCGCCGATGCGCTCGATGGCTTTTGCCACGAACAGTATCTCCAGCGAGGTGGAGATGGTGCGAGGATCCTCCATCATGAAGGTGATCAGGTAACGCATGATGGCGCGGAATTCCTCGTCAACCTGGTCGTCCTGCCGCACCACCTGGGCGGCCATCACCACGTCCAGGCGCGCAAAGGCATCCAGCGATTTGCGCAACATATCCAGGGCCAGATCAGCGGCATGCTTGATTTCCTGGTAGCGGGGAATGGCCAGCCCCTGTTTTTGCGACAGCAGCTTGGCCATGCGCGCGATTTTTTCGGCCTCGTCGCCGATGCGCTCCAGGTCGGTGATGGTCTTGATCACCGCCATCACCAGACGCAGGTCGCCGGCAGCCGGCTGGCGCCGCGCGATCACCTGGCTGCATGCTTCGTCTATCTTCACTTCCATCGCGTTGACGCGGTGGTCGTCGTTGATCACCCGGGTCATCAGCGCGACATCGCCGTTGACCAGGGACTCGACGGCATTCTTGATCTGGCTCTCCACCAGCCCGCCCATCTGCAGCACGTGGGCGCGAATGGCCTCGAGATCGGCATCGAACTGGCGGGAGATATGGTCGTTGCTGGTCATGATGTATTCCTCAAAAAATAAAGCAACTGCACAGGATATCCGGCAAGTATGTAGGGAAAATGACAGCCGGGAACTATCCCCCTAAACCGTCATCGTTTTCACGCCTTCAGCAGTACCCAGCAGCAGCACATCGGCGCCGCGGCGCGCAAACAGGCCGTTGGTTACCACACCCGCGATATGGTCCAGCTCGGATTCGAGCTCTACAGGGTTCATGATGCTCAAGCCATGCACGTCGAGGATGATATTGCCGTTGTCGGTGGTAAATCCTTCGCGCAACTTCGGCTGTCCGCCCAGCGCCACCAGTTGTCGCGCCACCGAGCTGCGCGCCATCGGCACCACTTCTATGGGCAACGGAAACTTGCCCAGCACGTCGACCAGCTTGCTGGCATCGCACACGCAGATGAATTTCTTGCTGGCTGCCGCGACGATCTTCTCGCGCGTCAGCGCGCCGCCGCCGCCATTGATCATGTGCAGATGCCGGGTGATCTCGTCGGCGCCGTCCACATACACCGGCAGGCCGCCGGCATCGTTGAGCGACAACACTTCGATACCATGTCCCTGCAGGCGTTTCGCGGAAGCTTCGGAGCTGGCGACCGCGCCGCGTATTTTGTGCTTGATTTTAGCCAGTTCGTCGATGAAAAAATTGGCGGTCGAGCCGGTGCCCACGCCGACGATGGAATCGACCGGCACATACTGGATAGCCGCTTTGGCGACTGCCTGCTTCAGTTCATCCTGATTCATCATTCGGTAGACTCACTTTTAATATTATTGATTCACACCCGCGATTATTGCAGGAATTGCGCGATTTGGGGAGCTTGCCTGCCAGTTTATCCGCGGTGTTAATATGGCACGGCACAGTCACCACAAAACGACAGGAACGATAATGCAAGTCCATACAGTTGCAACCGCCCCGTTCACCGACCAAAAGCCCGGCACCTCCGGACTGCGCAAGCGTGTACCGGTATTTCAGCAAGCGCACTACCTGGAAAATTTCGTGCAGTCCATCTTCGACACCATCGCCGCGCCGCCGAATGCAACGCTGGTGCTCGGCGGCGACAGCCGCTATTACAACCGTGAAGCAATCCAGACCATACTGAAAATGGCGGCGGCCAACGGCTTCGGGCGCGTGCTGGTCGGCCGGGGCGGGATACTCTCCACTCCCGCGGCTTCGTGCCTGATACGCAAGTACCGCACCCACGGCGGCATCATCCTGTACGCCAGCCACAACCCCGGGGGGCCGGAGGGCGATTTCGGCATCAAGTACAACACCGCCAACGGCGGGCCCGCGCCCGAAAAAATCACTGATGCAATCTTTGCGCAAAGCAGGCTGATCGCGCAGTACCGGATAGCCGAAGCGGCTGATGTGGAACTGGACAGGACGGGTGAGTACAGGATCGGCGGCATGACGGTGTCGGTGATGGACCCGGTTGCGGACTATGCCGGGCTGATGGAATCGCTGTTCGACTTCGCCGCAATCCGCGAACTTTTCAAGGGCGGCTTCAGGGTCAGGTTCGATGCGATGCACGCGGTCACCGGCCCGTATGCGCGCGAGATTCTGGTGAATCGCCTGGCTGCGCCGGCGGACAGCATGATGAACGCGGTTCCGTTGCCGGATTTCGGCGGGGGGCACCCCGATCCCAATCTCACTTACGCGCATGAACTGGTGGAAGTGTTGTATGGCAAGGATGCACCGGACTTCGGCGCGGCCTCGGACGGCGACGGCGACCGCAACATGATCCTCGGCAGGCATTTCTTTGTCACGCCTTCCGACAGTCTCGCGATACTCGCCGCGAATGCGCATCTGGTGCCGGGCTACCGGCAGGGTCTGGCTGGCATCGCGCGCTCGATGCCGACCAGCGCGGCGGCTGACCGCGTGGCGAGGGCTCTGGGCATTCCCTGCTACGAGACGCCGACCGGCTGGAAATTCTTCGGCAACCTGATGGACGCGGGCAAGGTGACGTTGTGCGGTGAGGAAAGTTTCGGCACCGGCTCCGATCATATCCGCGAGAAGGATGGTCTGTGGGCAGTGCTGTTCTGGCTGAACATACTCGCGGTGCGCAAACAATCGGTGGAAACCATCGTTCTCGAACACTGGGCGCGTTTCGGACGCAACGTGTATACACGCCACGATTACGAGGATATCCCGGCCGAGGCAGCCGATGGAGTGATGAAACTGCTGCACGATAGCTTTGCAGAATTGCAGGGCGCACAATTTGGCCCTCTGCAAGTGAAGTTGTGCGACGACTTCAGCTATGCCGACCCTGTGGACGGCAGTATCAGTACCGGCCAGGGCGTGCGCATCCTGTTCACCGACGGCTCGCGCATCATTTTCCGGCTCTCGGGAACCGGCACCGGGGGTGCGACATTGCGCATCTACCTGGAAAGTTTCGAGTCGGATGTTGCCAAACACCATCTCGACGCACAGTATTTGCTGGCCACGCTGACAGGCATCGCGTTGCAAATATCGGAACTGCACAAGCGCACCGGGCGGGATCGGCCCACTGTCATTACCTAGTCCGGGCTCCCGAGCGGCTATAATTGGCATCCGGACAACAGGCGGCGCCGCATCCGGCGCGGCCTATCTTGATGCAGAGGACAATATGTTAAGAAAAAAAATCATCCAGACGCCCGATGCACCCGCGGCGATCGGCACCTATTCGCAAGCGGTGAGGGTTGGCGAAACGGTATACCTTTCCGGCCAGATCGGACTCGACCCGAGCACCATGCAGATGGTGGAAGGTATCGAGGCGCAAATCCATCGCGTGTTCCGCAATCTGCGCGCGGTATCCAGCGCAGCCGACAGCAGTTTTGACGACCTGGTGAAGCTGAATGTCTATCTCACCGATCTTGGCCATTTCGCCAAGGTAAACGAGATCATGGCCGACTATTTCCGCCAGCCCTATCCGGCGCGCGCCGCAGTCGGCGTGGCTGCGCTGCCGCGCGGTGCGCTGGTGGAAATGGATGGGGTGCTGGTGGTTCAGGATTGATTTCGTTTGACCAAAGGCAAGACTTTCCACAGATTACGCAGATTTCGCCGATTGAACCCCAACCATAAAATTCATGTGTATTCATGTAATCCGCGGATGCATGGGTCTTGGCGAGGATGAATCCCCCCGCAAAAATTTCCCCCGCTACGCTGGCCAAACTCGCCAAGCTCGGCATCCATCACCGCGCCGACCTGCTGCTGCATCTGCCGCTACGCTACGAGGATGAGACCCATCTCGCGCCTATCGCCACCGTGCAAGCCGGCGCAACAGTGCAGGTGCAGGGCAGCATTGCGCACAGCGAGATCGCTTTCCGGCCGCGCCGCACCTTG
>DAICZN010000089.1 GCA_027311105.1 Gallionella sp. | reverse complement strand
CGACGTGACCGGTGCGGTCGAACTGCCGGCCGGCACCGAGATGGTGATGCCGGGCGACAACGTCAGCATCACGGTCAACCTGATCAACCCGATCGCGATGGAAGAGGGCTTGCGCTTCGCCATCCGCGAGGGCGGTCGTACTGTCGGTGCCGGTGTGGTTGCAAAGATTATCGAGTAAGGCTACAATGCGCGCCCTCGCGTGGACCGGCCTGGTTCCGGTTTGCGCGATTTCGTTCTTTAATTAGCGGCATTGCCGCGTAAATGCAAGAGAAGATTATGCAAAGTCAAAAAATCCGCATTCGCCTCAAGGCGTTTGATTACCGTTTGATCGACCAGTCTGCTGCGCGTATTGTTGAAACGGCGAAGCGTACTGGAGCCGTGGTGAATGGCCCGGTGCCGTTGCCAACCAAGATCGAGCGTTTCGACGTGTTGCGTTCCCCGCATGTCAACAAGACTTCCCGAGACCAGTTTGAGATTCGTACCCATCTGCGCCTGATGGACATCGTTGATCCTACGGATAAAACTGTGGATGCGCTGATGAAGCTGGATCTGCCGGCCGGTGTGGATGTGGAAATCAAGTTGCAGTAATTGTTGTGCCCAAGGGCATGTGGCGTAAAGCCTGTGCCGATGCCAGATGTAAATGCAGGAAATCGGCTGACCAATTGAAGTCAGCCCCTTAACAAGAGGAAATATAAAATGAGTCTAGGACTTGTCGGTCGCAAGATTGGCATGACCCGCGTATTCACCGATGACGGTTCTTCGTTGCCGGTGACTGTGCTGGAAGTGTCCAACAATCGCGTTACTCAGGTTAAATCCGCAGTTACCGATGGCTACAACGCTGTGCAATTGGCACACGGTGTACGTCGTCCCGGCCGCGTCAGCAAGGCTGCCGCAGGACACTACGCGAAGGCGGGTGTGGAAGCGGGTAGCGCCCTGAAAGAATTCACCGTAACTTCTTAACAGCTGGCCGGCCTGCAATCGGGTTCCGTGGTCAGTGTGGAGATTTTTCAGGTTGGCCAGTACGTCGATGTGACGGGTGTGACCAAGGGTAAGGGTTACGCCGGAACCATCAAGCGCCACCATTTCAAATCTGGCCGTGCATCGCACGGTAACTCCAAGTCGCATAACGTGCCGGGTTCAATCGGTATGGCGCAGGATCCGGGCCGCGTGTTTCCGGGAAAGCGCATGACCGGTCATCTGGGTGACGTGCAAAGAACCGTGCAAAATCTGCAGGTTGTTCGCGTTGACGCAGCCCGTCAATTATTGCTGGTCAAGGGCGCTGTCCCCGGTGCGATCAACGGCAAAATCGTCGTGCGCCCCGCAGTGAAAGCAGGTGTGTAATGGAACTTAAAGTCATTAACGATAAAGGGCAGCCGACCTCGAATTTGCAGGCTTCCGACGAGCTGTTCGGTCGCGAGTATAACGAGGATCTGGTCCATCAATTGGTTACCGCCTATCAGGCGAATGCACGAGCCGGTAACAGCAAACAAAAGGGCCGCAGCGAAGTCGCCAAAAGCACACGCAAGCCTTTCGCGCAAAAAGGTACCGGCCGCGCGCGCGCCGGTATGGCGTCCAGCCCGTTGTGGCGTGGCGGCGGCAAGATTTTCCCCAACACCGCGGAAGAGAATTACACCCAGAAAGTAAACCGCAAGATGTACCGCGCGGGCTTGGCTTCCATCCTGTCGAAACTGGTGAGTGAAAACCGTTTGGTGGTGGTTGACAGCCTGACGGTGGATTCTCCCAAGACAAAATTATTGGCGCAGAAGATCAAGGGCCTGGGCGTGGATACCAATCGTTTTCGCCTGCTGATCATCACCGATAGCATTGATGAAAATCTTTACCTATCGTCGCGCAATCTGCCCAATGTGCTGATATTGGAGGCCAATCAGGCCGACCCGATCAGTCTGGTGCGTTTCCCCAATGTACTGGTGACGCGCAACGCAGTAGCCAAAATCGAGGAGATGTTCGCATGAGTGCCTCAAAAGTTAACGCCGGGCAATTCAGCCAGGAACGTTTGATGAAAGTGTTGCTTGCCCCGCAAATCTCGGAGAAAGCGACCTATGTGGCGGAGAAAAACGAGCAGGTGATTTTTCGCGTCGCAACTGATGCGACCAAGCCGGAGATCAAGGCCGCAGTCGAAATGATGTTCAAGGTTGTCGTGAACAGTGTGCAGGTGGCTTGTGTCAAGGGTAAAGTCAAGCGCAGTGGCCGCGTTCTCGGCCGCCGCAACGACTGGAAGAAAGCCTATGTGTGCCTGGCTCCTGGCCAGGAAATCAATTTTGCAGCAAGTGAGCAAGGGTAATCATCATGGCATTGATTAAACTAAAACCAACAACCCCGGGGCAGCGCGCAGTCGTGCGCCTGGTCAATCCTGACCTGCACAAAGGCAAGCCGGTTGCCGCTTTGCTGGAAAAGCAAAACAGGACTGCGGGTCGCAACAATAACGGGCACATCACCACGCGTCATATGGGCGGTGGCCATAAACAGCATTATCGTCTGGTGGACTTCAAGCGCGACAAGGATGGAATTCCGGCGACTGTGGAGCGTCTGGAGTATGACCCGAATCGCAGCGCAAACCTGGCCTTGTTGTGTTACGCCGATGGAGAACGACGCTACATCATCGCGCCCAAGGGTGTCGCTGCTGGCGCAACTCTGGTGAGCGGTTCAGAAGCGCCGATCAAGCCGGGTAATGCCTTGCCGTTGCGCAATGTTCCAGTCGGTTCGACGATACATTGCATAGAAATGTTGCCGGGCAAGGGCGCCCAGTTGGCGCGTTCCGCGGGAACCTCGGTGCAGCTTCTGGCTCGCGAAGGCAGTTACGCGCAGTTGCGCTTGCGTTCCGGGGAAATCCGCAAGGTGCACATCGATTGCAAAGCGACTTTGGGTGAAGTGGGCAATTCCGAACATAGCTTGCGCTCTATCGGCAAGGCCGGAGCGATGCGCTGGCGCGGTGTTCGTCCGACCGTTCGCGGTGTGGTGATGAACCCGGTCGACCACCCTCACGGTGGTGGTGAAGGCAAGACGGCGGCGGGTCGTCATCCGGTCAGCCCGTGGGGTGTTCCGGCCAAGGGCTTCCGTACACGTCGCAACAAGCGCACCAGCGGTATGATCGTGCGTCGTCGCTTTCAGGTTTAAGGGGTAGATAGATATGGCACGTTCAGTTAAAAAGGGTCCATTTGTCGACGCTCACCTGCTCAAGAAGATTGAGACGGTTCGCGCAAATAATGATAAGCGTCCGGTTAAAACCTGGTCGCGCCGTTCCACGGTGCTGCCGGAATTCGTCGGTCTGACCATCGCGGTTCACAACGGCAAGCAGCACATCCCGGTGTATGTCTCCGAAAACATGGTGGGCCACAAGTTGGGTGAGTTTTCCCTGACGCGCACCTTTAAAGGCCACTCTGCTGATAAAAAAGCAGTGGTCAAGAAATAAGAGGGCATGATGACAACGACTACAGCAGTTGCAAGAAAGATACATCTGTCGGCCCAAAAGGGCCGTCTGGTGGCTGATCAGATCCGCGGTTTGCCGGTTGCGCAGGCGCTCAACATCCTGACTTTCAGTCCTAAAAAGGCCGCCACTATCATCAAGAAGGCTCTCGAGTCGGCGATTGCCAATGCCGAGCACAACGATGGCGCCGATATCGACGAATTGAAGGTGAAAGTCATTTACGTTGACAAGGCGGCATCCGGCAGGGGCTTTATCGCCAAGGCAAAAGGGCAAGGCAATCGTCTTGAAAAGCAGACCTGCCACATTACTGTCAGCGTAGGGAATTAAGGATAAATTATGGGACAGAAAATTCATCCAACCGGTTTCCGGTTATGCGTACGCAAAAACTGGGATTCCAAGTGGTATGCCAACAGCAAAAATTTCGCTGATTTGTTGCTCAAAGATATCGATGTCCGTGCTTACCTGAAGAAGAAACTGGTTGCTGCCGGCGTTTCAAAGGTGATTATCGAGCGTCCGGCAAAGAATGCCAAGGTGACGATATACACCGCGCGTCCCGGTATGGTGATTGGCAAAAAGGGCGAGGATATTGAATCTCTGCGCGCTGAGTTGCGCAAACGCATGGGATTGCAGGCCGTCGATGTGGCGATCGAGGAAGTTCGCAAGCCGGAAATCGACGCCCAGCTGATTGCAGAAAGCATAACTGCGCAATTGGAAAAGCGCATCATGTTCCGCCGCGCGATGAAGCGCGCGATGCAGAATGCCATGCGCCTGGGTGCGCAGGGTATCAAGATCATGAGCGCGGGCCGTTTGAATGGAATAGAAATCGCTCGTACCGAGTGGTATCGGGAAGGCCGTGTGCCATTGCATACTCTGCGTGCCGATATCGACTATGGCACTTCCGAAGCGAAGACCACTTACGGCATCATTGGTGTGAAGGTTTGGGTGTTCAAAGGCGAAATTTCCGAGCAGGAAGTTGTTGCTCCGGTGGCCGCCGAGGCGGAAAAGAAAGTAAGAAAGACAGGAGTCAAGCATGCTGCAGCCAGCTAGAAGAAAATTCCGCAAGGAGCAAAAGGGTCGAAACACCGGTATAGCCACCCGTGGCAACAAGGTCAGTTTCGGTGAATTTGGGCTGAAAGCGGTCGTGCGCGGTCGTTTGACAGCACGCCAGATTGAGGCTGCGCGACGCGCCATGACACGACACATCAAGCGTGGCGGCCGTATCTGGATACGTATCTTCCCGGACAAGCCAATCTCCAAGAAGCCAGCTGAAGTTCGCATGGGTAACGGTAAAGGAAATCCCGAGTACTACGTAGCCGAGATTCAGCCCGGCAAAATGCTGTATGAGATGGACGGCGTGGATGAAACATTGGCGCGCGAGGCATTTCGTCTTGCTTCGGCAAAATTGCCTCTGGCCACAACTTTTGTAGTTAGACAGGTAGGGACATAACATGAAGGCCAGTGAACTTAAAGCCAAGTCCGCAGCAGATCTGCATAATGAATTGCTGTCATTGAGCAAAGCTCAGTTCGGCTTGCGTATGCAAGTCGCAACTCAACAAATGACCAATACCAGTGAAATGCGCAAGGTTCGTCGTGACATAGCGCGCGTTAAAACGGTATTGACAGAAAAGGGTGCCCAGAAATGAGCGATGTTAAAGAAGCAGGTGGGTTAAGTCTGAAGAGGACACTGACCGGTACCGTCACAAGCGACAAGATGGACAAGACGGTTACGGTTCTGGTCGAACGTAAAGTAAAGCATCCGCTGTTGGGAAAGATCATACGCGTGTCAAAGAAATATCACGCTCATGATGAAGCAAACGAGTGTCATACCGGTGATGTGGTAACGATAGAAGAGTGTCGGCCGATTGCCAGGACCAAGAGTTGGCGCGTGGCAAAGCTGCTTGAGAAAGCGGCGGCAAATTAATTGTAATTATTGCTTGCGTCTTTTGTAAATTTGCATATAATGCGCGGCTTCGTTTCATCGCCGCTTGCGGCGTCCTAACCCTGAACGGGTTCCAAAACTGGCCGCAACGAGCGGAAAAAGTTGGAGAGTAAACAATGATACAAATGCAGTCTGTTTTAGAAGTGGCTGACAACACCGGTGCGCGATCTGTGATGTGCATCAAGGTATTGGGTGGTTCCAAGCGTCGTTATGCTTCCGTTGGTGATGTCATCAAGGTCAGCATCAGGGATGCAGCTCCGCGCGGCCGCGTTAAGAAGGGCGAGGTATATAACGCCGTGGTGGTTCGCACTGCCAAGGGTGTGCGTCGTTCAGATGGTTCCTTGGTCAGGTTCGATGGAAATGCGGCAGTTTTGCTGAATGCCAAGCTGGAGCCGATCGGCACGCGCATCTTCGGGCCGGTGACGCGGGAATTGCGTACCGAAAAGTTTATGAAGATCGTTTCGCTGGCACCAGAAGTGCTGTAGGCGCAAACGGGTCGAGTCGAGGAAAATCATGCGCAAGATTAAAAAGAACGATGACGTTATCGTAATTACGGGCAAGGACAAGGGCAATCGCGGCAACGTGTTGCGTGTGCTGGGTGAGTTCCTGCTTGTTGGCGGCATCAACAAGGTCAAAAAGCACCAGAAGCCAAACCCGGTAAAGGGGTTGGCCGGCGGAATCGTAGAGAAAGAGATGCCCATTCATATTTCGAATGTGGCGATCTTTAACTCGGCTGCCAAAAAAGGTGACCGGGTCGGTATTAAAACGCTGGAAGACGGGCGCAAAGTTCGCGTGTTCAGATCCAGCGGCGAAGTGATTGACGCTTAAGGGGTATAGAGCATGGCTCGTTTGTATGGGTTTTATAAAGACAAGGTTGCTAAAGACCTGATGAAGCAGTTTGGCTACAAGTCGATCATGGAAGTGCCGCGCATCGAAAAGATCACCCTGAACATGGGTGTCGGAGAAGCGGTTGCTGACAAGAAGGTGATGGAATTCGCGGTCGCCGATATGCAAAAGATTGCCGGGCAAAAGCCTGTGGTTACGATGTCAAAAAAGTCCATCGCCGGCTTCAAGATACGCGAAGGTTACCCCGTTGGCTGCAAGGTGACTTTGCGCAGGGAGCGCATGTACGAATTTCTGGACCGGCTGATTTCCGTCGCGATCCCGCGTATCCGAGATTTTCGCGGTATATCGGGAAAGTCCTTTGACGGGCGCGGCAACTACAACATGGGCGTGAAAGAGCAGATAATTTTTCCGGAAATTGAATACGAGAAGATCGACGCTCTGCGTGGTATGAATATCACCATCACCACCTCTGCAAAAACCGACGAAGAAGCCAGGGCCTTGCTGGCTGCTTTCAAACTCCCACTAAAGAAATGAGGGGATATTAATGGCGAAGAAGTCAGTAATTAATCGCGAGTTGAAGCGCCGCGAAATGGTTGAAAAGTTTTCGGCAAAGCGCGCAGTGCTTTTGGCGACAATTTCGAATGCAAAGCTGGGCGATGAAGAGCGTACGGAAGCGCGCGTCAAATTGCAGGCGTTGCCGCGTGATTCAAGTCCGGTGCGTTTGCGCAACCGTTGCGCCTTGACGGGTCGTCCGCGCGGAACATTTAAAAAGTTTGGTTTGGGGCGTATCAAGTTGCGTGAGTTCGCGATGCGCGGTGAGATTCCCGGTATCGTCAAGGCCAGCTGGTAGGAGAAAATAAATATGAGTATGAGTGACCCGATCTCCGACATGCTGACGCGTATTCGCAATGCGCAGCTCGCGGAAAAAACATCAGTGGCAATGCCTTCTTCGAAGTTGAAAGTGGCGATCGCTGAGGTGTTGAAGGACGAAGGCTATGTGGAGGGCTTCAGTGTCGTTGCGGACGGTGGCAAAGCCACGCTGGAAATTGGCTTGAAATATTACAGCGGCCGTCCCGTGATTGAAAAAATCCAGCGCATCAGCCGTCCCGGACTGCGTATTTACAAGGGTTCCGAAGATATTCCTAAGGTGATGAACGGGCTGGGTATCGCTATCGTTTCCACTTCCAAGGGTTTGATGACCGACCGCAAAGCGCGCGCCAATGGTATTGGCGGAGAAGTGCTGTGCGTAGTCGCCTAGTGAGGTAAGCATGTCTAGAGTTGCCAAGAATCCTGTTGTAGTGCCTGGCGGTGTTGAAGTCGCTTTGGCGACAAATGAAATTTCGGTAAAGGGCCCGTTGGGTACCCTGAAGCAAGCATTGTCCGGCGATGTAATGGTGGTGCGCGAGGGCGATAGTCTGGTGTGCAAGGCACAGAATGATTCCGTTCAAGCCGATGCGATGTCCGGCACGTTGCGCGCTTTGCTGGCGAACATGGTGTTGGGCGTTAGCAAGGGTTTTGAACGCAAGCTGACCCTGGTCGGTGTCGGCTATCGTGCACAGGCTGCCGGAGACACACTGAATCTCACTCTGGGTTACTCGCATCCGGTTTCTTACAAGATGCCGGCTGGTGTCAAGGTTGAAACACCGTCGCAAACGGAAATTGTGCTAAAGGGCGCCAGCAGGCAGCAAGTTGGTCAGGTCGCTGCTGAAATTCGCGCTTTCCGCGAACCCGAACCCTACAAAGGCAAGGGTGTACGCTATAGCGATGAAGTGGTGATTTTGAAAGAAACCAAGAAGAAATAATTGAGGCGGATATGTTGATCAAAAAAGAAGCGCGTCAGCGCAGAGCACGCAAAACCCGTGCACGCATTGCTGAAAAGAAATCGGTTCGTTTGGCAATAAGCCGCACCAATTTTCACATTTACGCGCAAGTGATTTCTGCTTGCGGCAGCAAGGTTTTGGCCAGCGCGTCCAGCGTCGAGGCGGATGTGCGCAAGGACATCGCCAATGGCGGCAACACGGCTGCTGCAGCCGTGGTGGGCAGGCGCATTGCAGAAAAGGCAAAGAGCGCGGGTATTACCAAAGTGGCGTTCGACCGTTCCGGTAATCGATATCATGGTCGTGTCAAGGCGTTGGCTGAAGCAGCGCGCGAACACGGTCTGCAGTTCTAATTGGAGTTGAGCGATGGCTAAGCCGCAAGGAAAAATGCAACAGCAGGAAAAACGTGACGACGGCATGATCGAAAAAATGATCTCCGTTAACCGGGTAACCAAGGTGGTCAAGGGCGGACGTATCATGGGATTCGCAGCGCTCACCGTGGTTGGCGACGGCGATGGCCGCGTTGCGATGGGCAAGGGAAAATCCAAGGAGGTCCCGGTGGCCGTACAAAAGGCCATGGATGAGGCACGCCGCAATATGGCCAAGGTCAGTTTGAAGAACGGCACCTTGCACCACACCGTGATCGGAAAGCATGGCGCGGCTAAAGTATTGATGCAGCCCGCATCCGAGGGTACGGGTATTATCGCCGGAGGCGCCATGCGCGCCGTATTTGAGGCGGTTGGTGTGCGTGATGTGCTGGCAAAGTGTATTGGTTCGAGCAACCCTTACAATGTGGTGCGAGCCACGTTGAACGGCCTGAAGGCGATGAACTCGCCTTCCGAAATTGCGGCAAAGCGCGGCAAGAATGTAGAAGAGATTTTGGGGTAAGTCATGACAAAAGCCAAAACACAAGCAAAGACGATAAGGGTAACCCAGATCAAAAGCCTGATCGGCACCAAGCAATCACACCGCGATACCATACGCGGTCTGGGGTTGCGCCGCATCAACCACACCGTGCAGCTGGAAGACACTCCCTGCGTTCGCGGCATGATCAACAAAGTGTTTTACATGGTTAAGTGCGAGGCATAACAGATGCAACTCAATAAAATTAAACCTGCACAAGGTGCCAAGCACGCCAAACGTCGCGTTGGCCGTGGTATCGGCTCCGGTTTGGGCAAGACCGCCGGTCGTGGTCACAAGGGGCAGAAATCCCGCGCAGGCGGTTTTCACAAAGTCGGTTTTGAAGGCGGCCAAATGCCGCTGCAGCGCCGTTTGCCCAAGCGTGGTTTTATTTCGCTGACACGTTACGACACAGCCCAGGTGCGTCTGTCCGATCTGCAGAAGCTGCCGGTCGACAACATAGATATACTGGCGCTCAAGCAGGCCGGCGTCGTGCATGCAAATGCGCTGACTGTAAAGGTAATATTGTGCGGTGAGATCACCCGTGCAGTGAAGTTGCAGGGACTGCTGGCAACCAAGGGTGCACGTACAGCGATAGAAGCCGCTGGCGGTAGCATCGCCGAATAGGTTAGCACGTGAGTACAGTTGCCAAAGGCGTAAGCAAGGGTAAGTATGGCGATTTGAGCACCCGTCTGTGGTTTTTGCTGGGGGCACTGGTAGTGTTCCGCATTGGAACTTATATTCCGGTGCCGGGCATAGACCCGTCGGTTCTGGCAGATCTGTTCAAGTCGCAGAAAAGCGGTATTCTGGGCATGTTCAACATGTTTTCCGGCGGCGCGCTGTCCCGTTTCAGTATTTTTGCGCTGGGCATCATGCCGTACATCTCGGCATCCATCATTATGCAGCTGGGCGCGATAGCCGTACCTCATCTTGAACAGTTGAAAAAGGAAGGCGAAGCCGGTCGCCGCAAGATCACCCAGTACACCCGCTACGGTACTTTGGTTCTGGCGACGTTTCAGGCGTTTGGAATTTCTGTGGCGTTGCAAGCTCAACCCGGTCTGGTCCCAAATCCGGGCGGGTTGTTCCAGATGACCACGGTTATTACTTTGCTGACTGGGACGATGTTCCTGATGTGGTTGGGCGAGCAGATCACCGAACGCGGCCTGGGCAACGGGATTTCGCTGATAATATTTGCCGGTATCGCTGCCGGGTTGCCCCGTGCGATTGGAAGCACACTGGAATTGGTGCGTACCGGGGCGTTCTCGATACCGCTGGTCCTGCTGCTGTTCTTTGGAGCCATAGCAGTGACGGCATTGGTCGTGTTTGTTGAGCGTGGCCAGCGCAAGATATTGGTGAACTATGCCAAGCGCCAGGTCGGCAACAAGGTTTATGGGGGGCAGAGTTCGCATTTGCCGCTGAAGTTGAATATGTCCGGAGTGATTCCGCCGATCTTCGCTTCAAGCATAATACTTTTTCCCGCCACGTTGGCCGGATGGTTTGGAAGCGGGCAAAGCATGACCTGGCTTAAGGACATCAGCGACAAGTTGTCGCCCGGACAGCCGATTTATGTGTTGTTCTATGCGGCGGCGATCGTGTTTTTCTGTTTTTTCTATACGGCGCTGGTGTTCAGCCCTAAAGAAACAGCTGAAAACCTGAAAAAAAGCGGCGCTTTTTTGCCCGGCATACGGCCAGGTGAACAAACTGCGCTGTACGTTGAAAAGATCATGATGCGTCTGACCATGGTTGGGGCGGTGTATATTTCCCTGGTCTGTCTGCTGCCTGAGTTTCTGGTGGTCAAGTGGAATGTGCCATTTTATTTTGGCGGAACTTCTTTGTTGATTCTGGTGGTTGTGACCATGGACTTCATGGCGCAGGTCCAGTCGTATTTGATGACACACCAGTACGAAGGCCTGCTTAAGAAAGCCAATTTCAAAGGCGGGTTGACGCGCTAATGTCTAAAGAAGATGTGATTCAAATGCTGGGGGAAGTGGAAGAATCGCTGCCCAATGCAACTTTTAGAATAAAACTGGAAAATGGCCATGTGGTATTGGGTCATATCTCGGGAAAGATGCGTATGCACTACATACGCATCCTCCCGGGAGACAAGGTTACGGTTGAGTTGACACCGTATGATTTGAGCAAGGCGCGCATTGTGTTCCGCGCCAAGTAGTTGAGCGAGTGAGGAGAGAAAAATGAGAGTTCAGGCATCAGTTAAAAAGATCTGCCGCAATTGCAAAATTGTTATTCGTAAACGCGTGGTAAGGGTGATATGTACTGAGCCGCGCCACAAGCAACGCCAAGGCTGATTGACCAGGCTTATTTGAGCATGGACGACTTTGGGTGTTATAATCTTCGACTTTCAAAAGATAGGGTAGCTGCATGGCACGTATAGCAGGGGTAAATATCCCCAACCATCAACACGCCGTGATTGCTTTGACTGCAATCTACGGTATCGGACGCACGCGTTCGCAAGCGATATGTGCGGCAGCTGGCGTGAATGCTGCCGCCAAGATAAAGGACCTGACCGACGCTGAAGTTGAAAAGCTGCGCGAACAGGTCGCCAAAATCACGGTGGAGGGTGATCTGCGTCGTGAAACGACAATGAACATCAAGCGCCTGATGGATTTGGGTTGCTACCGTGGGGTGCGGCACCGTCGCGGCCTGCCTTGCCGCGGTCAACGCACCCGCACCAACGCCCGTACCCGCAAGGGCCCGCGCAAGGCGATTGCAGGCGCCAAAAAGTAGATCGCTATAACGCTTAAAGGATTAAATAATGGTTAAGCCAAGCACGAAAGTGCGCAAGAAAGTCAAAAAGAACGTGGCGGAAGGCATCGCGCATGTGCACGCATCTTTTAACAATACCATCGTCACGATCACTGATCGTCAGGGGAACACCCTTGCATGGTCCACCAGCGGAGCGAACGGCTTCAAGGGCTCGCGTAAAAGCACCCCGTTTGCCGCCCAGGTTGCGGCTGAGACCGTGGGCAAGTCGGCTGTGGAGTGCGGTGTAAAAAATCTGGAAGTGCGCATCAAGGGACCCGGCCCAGGCCGTGAATCCGCCGTGCGCGCTTTGAACGCTGCTGGTTTTAAGATCACCAGCATTTCCGATATTACTCCGGTGCCGCACAACGGTTGCCGGCCGCCTAAAAAGCGCCGTATCTAATCTTTTGGGAGTCGATCTTGGCTAGAAATCTTGATGCAAAATGCCGTCAGTGCCGCCGCGAAGGCGAAAAACTGTTTCTGAAGGGCGAAAAATGTTTTACCGATAAATGTGCGGTTGAACGCAGGGCCTATCCGCCCGGCCAGCACGGACAAAAGAAAAATACCCGTCTGTCCGAGTACGGCGGTCAGTTGCGCGAAAAACAGAAGGTTCGTCGTATCTACGGCGTGCTGGAAGGGCAGTTCCGCCTGACATACAAACAGGCGGAAAGTCAGCGCGGCATTACCGGCGAAAGTCTGCTGCAGATTCTGGAATCCCGGCTGGACAATGTTTCTTACCGCATGGGTTTCGGCGCATCGCGTTCGGAAGCGCGTCAGGTTGTGCGTCACAACGGCCTGCTGGTTAACGGCAAGCGCGTGAATATCCCTTCTTACCAGGTGCGTCCCGGCGACGTGGTTGAAGTGGTCGAAAAGACCCGGACACAATTGCGTATCAAGGCTGCAATCGCTGCGGCCGAGCAGCGCGGTTTCCCGGAATGGATTGAAATGGACACCAAGGCATTCAAAGGAATTTTTAAAGCCAAACCACAACGTGCCGAACTGCCTGCAACCATCAACGAGCATCTCGTGGTTGAGTTGTATTCCAAGTAATCCACGCGGAGTAGCATATGTCTAAAAATGATTTTTTGAAGCCACGCATCATTGAAGTGCAAAAAATTTCTGACACCCAGGCCAAGGTGGTGATGGAACCTTTTGAACGCGGCTATGGCCACACATTGGGCAACGCATTGCGCCGCATCCTGTTGTCCTCGATGCAGGGCGCGGCTCCGACCGAAGTCAAAATGGCCGGAGTGTTGCACGAATATGCGACCATAGACGGAGTGCAGGAGGATGTCGTCGACATCCTCCTGAACCTCAAGGGTGTGGTGTTGCGTTTGCACAACACGCCTGAAGTTGTGCTGACCCTTAAAAAGGAAGGCCAGGGAGTAGTGACGGCAGCCGACATCAGCGGCAATGCAGATGTCGAGGTGATCAACCCGGACCACGTGATTGCCCATCTTACTGAGGGCGGCAAGCTGGATATGCAGATCAAGGTTGAACAGGGCCGCGGTTATGTGTCCGCGATTTCCAGACTGGCGCCGAATGAAACGCGCGCAGTCGGACATATTGCCCTCGACGCTTCGTTCAGTCCGGTCAATCGCGTGAGCTATGCAGTCGAAAGCGCACGGGTTGAGCAACGTACCGATCTGGACAAGCTGGTGATGCACATTGAAACCAACGGTGCGGTAGACCCGGAGGAAGCCATTCGCAATGCCGCGCGCATTCTGGTGGATCAGTTCTCGGTGTTCGCCGCGCTGGAAGGTACCGAGCCCATTGTTGAAAAGGTGCAAACTCCCAAGGTCGATCCTATCCTGTTGCGTCCGGTAGATGACCTTGAGCTGACTCCGCGCTCTTCAAACTGTCTCAAGGCGCAGAGCATCCACTACATCGGCGATTTGATCCAGTACACCGAAAATGATCTGCTGCGCACCCCGAACCTTGGCCGCAAGTCGCTGAACGAAATCAAACAGGTTCTTGCCGAGCACAATTTGTCGCTGGGCATGAAGCTGGAAAACTGGCCGGCCACAACCGCTTGAAGCGGCGGGTCAATACACAAGCTCCAGAAAACCAGAAGCCAAAAAAACAGAATCAAGAGAGGCAATCATGCGTCACCGTTTAGGTTTAAGAAAACTCAACCGTACCAGCAGTCACCGTCTGGCAATGTTCCGCAACATGACCGTGTCACTGTTGCGCCACGAACTCATCAAGACTACCCTGCCCAAGGCCAAGGAGTTGCGCCGCGTCGCCGAACCAATTTTGACCTTGGGCAAAAACCCGAGTCTTGCCAATCGCCGTTTGGCATTTGCCCGTTTGCGCGATCGCGAGATGGTCACGAAGCTGTTCGACGAACTCGGACCGCGCTACGCGGCACGCAACGGCGGATACTCGCGTATTCTCAAATTTGGCTTCCGCAAGGGAGACAATGCACCGATGGCGCTGGTCGAACTGATGGATCGCCCGGCAGACGCTACCGCGGTTGATGTCGAGTAAATAGGAATGCAGCAGCAAACAAAAAGCCGGATTCGTCCGGCTTTTTGCATTTGTATACCCGCACCTAGCCGGATTCCCCGAATTTGCTGCGCAGTGCTTTCAGTTTCCCGCGCCGGGTCTTGCCCTCGATACGCTTCTTGACCGAGTTGCGCGTCGGCCTGGTAGGAGTTCGGTTCTTCTGTGTAACGGTTGCGCTATTGATCAATTCAGCCAGCCTTGCCAGGGCATCATCGCGGTTCTTTTCCTGGCTGCGATAACGCTGCGCCTTGATGATGATCACCGCATCGCCGGAAATTCGCCTGTCCTTGAGTTGTACGAGCTGCTCTTTGCAAGTATCGGGCAGTGAAGATGCGCTGATATCGAAGCGCAGGTGGATGGCGGTTGAAACTTTGTTGACATTCTGGCCGCCTGCCCCCTGCGCGCGTATGGCATGCAATTCGATCTCGGTATCCGGAATGGCTATATTCTTGGAGACCTGCAGCATAATCGTGCCCGGGGAAATTATCTGTCGAGTGCCTGTTTCAAATACATTCCTGTGGCGCTGAGCTTGTTCTGCGCAAGTTCCTTGGGCGAGCCTTCGGCAATGATGCGGCCGCCGCCTTCTCCGCCTTCCGGGCCGAGATCGATCACCCAGTCGGCGGTCTTGATCACGTCGAGGTTGTGCTCGATTACCACCACGGTGTTGCCCTGGTCGCGAAGTTTGTGGATCACCTTGAGCAGCATCGCGATGTCGTGGAAGTGCAGGCCGGTGGTTGGCTCATCGAGGATATAGAGTGTCCTGCCTGTGTCGCGTTTGGATAGTTCCAGCGAAAGCTTCACGCGTTGCGCTTCCCCTCCGGACAGCGTGGTGGCTGATTGCCCCAGCGTGATGTATCCCAGGCCGACATCGAGCAGCGTTTGCAGTTTGCGAGCGATGATAGGCACAGGCTTGAAAAATTCATGCGCCTGTTCGACGGTCATCAGCAGTATCTGGTGTACGTTCCTGCCCTTGTAGTTGATCTCCAGGGTTTCGCGATTGTAGCGATGGCCGTGGCACACGTCGCAGGGCACATATACATCCGGCAAAAAGTGCATTTCAACCTTGATAACACCGTCGCCCTGGCAGGATTCACAGCGCCCGCCCTTGACGTTGAACGAAAAGCGTCCGGGGCCGTAACCACGCTCGCGCGATGACGGCACGCCGGCAAAGAGTTCGCGGATAGGCGTGAACAGGCCGGTATAAGTTGCCGGATTGGAACGCGGTGTTCGACCGATCGGGCTCTGGTCTACGTTGATCACCTTGTCGAAAAATTCCAGCCCGCTGATCTCGGCGTAGGGTGCAGGCTCGGTGTTGCTGCCGTACAGATGCCGGGCCACGGCGGGATACAGAGTGTCGTTGATCAGTGTTGACTTTCCCGAACCGGATACTCCGGTCACACAAACCATCAGGCCGACGGGCAGGTTCAGCGTCACGTCCTTGAGGTTGTTGCCGCTGGCGCTGACAATTTGCAGCATGCGTTCCGGATCCGGCTTGCGGGATTTTGCCGGCATCGCGATGCTGCGGCGGCCGGTCATGTAATCGCCGGTCAGCGAATCCTTGTTCCGGCAGATATCGTCCGGCGTGCCTTGCGCAACTATCAGTCCGCCGTGCTCACCCGCGCCCGGCCCCATGTCCACCACATAATCTGCGTTGCGGATCGCCTCTTCATCGTGTTCAACCACGATCACGCTGTTGCCCATGTCGCGCAGTTTTTTCAATGTGGTCAACAGCCGGTCGTTGTCGCGCTGATGCAAACCTATCGAGGGCTCGTCCAGCACATACATCACTCCGGTCAGCCCGGAGCCGATCTGCGAGGCGAGCCGTATGCGCTGTGCCTCGCCACCGGACAGGGTTTCGGCGGAACGTTCCAGGGACAAATAATCCAGCCCGACGTTGTTCAGGAACGATAAACGACTGGCAATTTCCAGCACGATTTTGTCCGCAATAACCTGTTTTTGCCCCTGCAGTTTCAAGCCCTGGAAGAAAGCCAGGGCCTGCTTCAGCGGCAGTGCGCTGATCTCGTATAGGTTTTTGTCCGCAACGCGCACATGACGCGCTTCCAGGCGCAGGCGCGTGCCCTTGCATTCCGGGCAGGTGCAGCTGTTCAGGTATTTCGCCAGCTCCTCGCGCACGGTGGGCGAATCGGTCTCCTTGTAGCGGCGCTCCAGATTGTGCACGACGCCTTCGAAGGCGTGTTCGCGCAGTGTCGGTTTGCCGCGCTCGTTCAGATATTGGAAAGCGATCTCGGTTTTGCCGCTGCCGTACAAAATCACCTGCTGGATCTTTTCCGGCAGGCTCTCGAAAGATTGTTCTATATCGAAGTTGTAGTGTTTGGCGAGTCCGGCGAGCAGTTGGTGGTAGAACTGGTTGCGCCTGTCCCAGCCCTTGATCGCACCGGAGCTCAGGCTGAGAGTCGGGAAAGCGACGATGCGTTTGGGGTCGAAAAAACTGATGTTGCCAAGACCGTCGCACTTGGGGCAGGCACCCATCGGGTTATTGAACGAGAACAGGCGCGGTTCCAGTTCCGGCAATGAATAGTTACAGACCGGACAGGCGAATTTTGCCGAGAATGAATGCTCCTTGTCCGTATCCATTTCGACCGCAACAGCGCGGCCGTCGGCGTGCCGCAACGCGGTCTCGAAAGATTCCGCCAGGCGCTGTTTGGATTCCGCATTCACTTTCAGCCTGTCCACGACGATTTCCACAGTGTGCTTTTTTGTTTTTTGCAGGGTCGGCAGCGTGTCCATCTCGTACACTTTGCCGTTGATGCGCAGCCGCGTAAAGCCCTGCGCGCGCAGCTCGTCGAACAGATCCAACTGCTCGCCCTTGCGCTCGACGACCAGGGGGGAAAGAATCATGATGCGCGTGCCTTCGGGAAGTTGCAGCACATGATCGACCATCTGCCCGACGCTCTGCGCCTGCAGCACCAGGTCATGCTGCGGACAATACGGATCGCCCGCGCGCGCGAACAGCAGGCGCAGGTAATCGTGGATTTCGGTGACCGTGCCGACCGTCGAGCGCGGGTTATGCGAAGTGGCTTTTTGTTCGATGGCGATGGCCGGCGACAGGCCCTCGATCAAGTCCACATCCGGCTTTTCCATCAATTGCAAGAACTGTCGCGCGTACGCCGACAGCGACTCCACATAGCGGCGCTGTCCCTCTGCATACAAGGTATCAAACGCGAGTGAGGACTTACCGGAACCC
This sequence comes from Gallionella sp., assembly GCA_027311105.1. Taxonomy (GTDB): domain Bacteria; phylum Pseudomonadota; class Gammaproteobacteria; order Burkholderiales; family Gallionellaceae; genus Gallionella. Next base: position 22,863 of record DAICZN010000089.1, on the reverse strand, counting down.
GACAAACCGGTGATCACCACCAGTTTGTGGCGCGGCAAATCAAGGCTTATGTTCTTTAAATTATGGGTGCGTGCACCGCGTATCCGTATCTGTTCCATGCGAACCAACCTGAGTGAAGCCAGCCCGCCAATATACGCGATTTTGCATGCTTTCCCAACACGTGATTACGGGAGTACCGGGAAGGCGGTGCGGATGCTTCCCGGTTCGGGGTGCACCGCAGGACTATTGTCAAGGTCCGCAGCACAGCCTGGTTAGGTTGGCTGTTGCTCCCACGTAAAGCGCGGCAGGTTTTCCAGTGCCTGAACCAGACCCTGACTCCATGAATCGGAAATCTGTTTCGAAAACGGGTCGTTTTCGGTCATGGTTAAGCGTTGGCCGAAATCAAGGCGGTCCTTTTCATAAATCAGCAAATCGATCGGCGGACCGACTGTCAGGTTGCTGCGAACCGTGGAGTTCATCGACACCAGCGCGCAGCGCGCGGCATCAGCCAATGGTGTGGTGCGCTTGATGACCCGGTCGAGGATGGGTTTGCCATATTTGACTTCACCGATCTGCAGGAAGGGATGTTCCTCAGACTCGTGTATGTAGTTACCCTGGGGATAAATCAGCATGGTCTCCGGGCGTTCGGTGCCGATTTGGCCGCCAAAGATGAAAGTCGCCTCAAAGTTCGTGCTGGCGGTGTCGCGGTCGGTATGCTGTTTCTGCACACTGGAGCTGATGGCGGCAATATAGTCTGAAGCCTTCAGCATATTGGCGACGTTGCGCAGATTCACCGCTGCCGCACTCTCGATATCACTCCACAGATGCTTCACCACGGACTGGGTGGTGGCCAGATTACCCCCGGAAAGCAAAGTGAATGTGCGTTCGCCGGGCCACACAAAAGTATGCATCTTTGAATAGACGGAAATATTGTCGAGCCCCCCGTTGGTGCGGGAGTCCGAGCAGAATACCAGCCCCTGATCGGTGTTGATGGCAACGCAGTAAGTCATGTTGGTATTTTAGGACGTGTTGGTTTGAACGGTTAATCAGGCATATAGCCAATCGCGTAACACTAACATGCGCGATGTCACTCGGCAAATCCCGATTCTGTCAGGGTTGGCCCCGCGGAAGGAAGTTCCACTCGATATGCGTGGAAGTAATGGTACATCAACAAATCGTGAATTTTGCCCAGCTCGGCCTGCAACAGATCCAGATATTCGTGCAGCGCAACGGCTCCGAGTTCTCCGGTATGGCGTTGTGAGATCTTGTTCCGCAGCTGGGCGACGATATTCTGCAGATGCTGCGATTTTGGCATCAACTTGAGGCAGGACTCTATTTCAGACAAACAGTGCTCGACGCTGCGCGGGAAGCGTATGTCGCCGATCAGAAAGTTGATCACTTCCCTGCTGCGCACATGCATGCTGACCAGATGGCGGTAAGCCTGGTAAGCGGATAATGAGTTCAGCGTGCTCATCCAGATCCGCTCCATGATGGACTCATGCAATACGCTATCCTGCGGCAGCTGAACCGCCGAATTGAGATCGAGAATGCGGGTGGTCATGTCGGCGCGTTCAATGTTGCGGCCCAGCTTGATGATCTGGTAGGCGAGGTCGTGCCCCATCGTGCCCGAAAACAGGCCGACGATGGCATGACGCTGTTCGATGACACTGTTCAGCACCATGTAGCGGTCGCGCCTGCTGCGGCAGGCGGTGGCGGCATTTTTCCGGACATACAGAAACAGGCTGTTGATGCGTTCCCACATTTCGGCAGGAAGTTCCTCGCGCAGCGTGCGGGTGTTCTCACGGGCATATTGCACGCAGGACAGAATCGAGCTCGGGTTCCGGTCATCCTCGATCAGGAAGCACATGATGGCCTCTTCATTGGCGTCCGGATAATGCCGGTGGAACATGTTATCCAGACCGGCGATTTCGATCAGGTTGGCCCAGCCGAAAGCAGCGCCGAGAGGCAGGTCGAGCAGGACATGCGTGGTGCTGTTGATCAGACGCGCGGTATTTTCGGTTCTTTCCAGATAGCGCGCCATCCAGTACAGATTTTCCGCTACACGGGCCAGCATCAGGCAACCCCGTCTTCGACTATCCAGGTGTCCTTGCTGCCGCCCCCCTGCGAAGAATTGACCACCAGAGAACCTTTGCGCAAGGCTACCCGTGTCAATCCGCCGGTGGTGGCGTAAAGCTTGTCCGCCTGCAACACGAAGGGGCGCAAATCCAGATGGCGCGGAGCCAGCTGTCCGTCCACCAGAGTGGGCGCGGTGGAGATGTCGAGTGTGGGCTGCGCCATGTAATTTCTCGGATTGGCGCGTATCAGCTCGGCGAATTTTGCGCGTTCCTGGGGTGTGGCGCGCGGACCGATCAGCATGCCGTAACCTCCAGATTCGTTGGCCGGCTTGACGACCAGCTTGTCCAGATTGTTCAGCACATGCTCGCGCTGGTCTTCGTACATGCACAGATAACTCGGAACGTTGGCAAGGATGGCATCCTGACCCAAATAGTAGCGGATGATCTGCGGCACAAAAGCGTATACCACCTTGTCGTCCGCCACGCCGGCGCCGGGCGCATTGGCAATGCCCACATTGCCGTTGCGCCAGGCCCGCATCAGACCGCGCACGCCCAGAACGGAATCCGGATTGAATACTTCCGGATCGAGAAACTCATCGTCGATGCGCCGGTAGATCACATCAACGCGCTCCAGGCCTTCGATACTTTTCATGTACACGACATCGTCTTTGCCCACCAGCAGATCCGACCCTTCCACAAGGTATGCACCCATCTGCTGGGCCAGATAACTGTGCTCGAAATACGCCGAGTTATAGATGCCCGGGGTGAGTACCGCGATGACCGGATGGTCGCCGGGACGGGGAGACAGGGCTGCCAGTGTCTGGTAGAGCTGCATGGGGTAGTCATCCACGGGCAGGATATGGGAGGTGCGGAATACTTCGGGGAATATACGCTTCATGACCTGGCGGTTTTCCAGCATATACGACACGCCGGAAGGAACGCGCAGATTGTCTTCAAGTACATACACGGTCCCGTCGCTGTCACGCACCAGGTCGGTGCCGCAAATGTGGGCCCAGATCCCAAAGCGGGGCGTGACGCCGATGCATTGGGGCCGGAAATTTCCCGACCCTTCCAGCACTTCTGCCGGAAACACGCCGTCCCTGATGATATTCTGTTCGTTGTACAGGTCATTGATGAACAGATTCAGTGCGGTCAGACGCTGTTTTAGTCCGGCTTGTACCCAGTCCCATTCACTGCGTGCCATGACCCGCGGGATGGGATCGAACGGCCATGCGCGGTCGATGTTGCCGGACTCGCTGTAGATCGTGAAGGTGATGCCCATCGCCATGATCGTCGCGTCCACCGCCTGATGGCGTGCCGCCAGTTCGCTCGGGTCCAGGGAGTTCAGGTAATCGAACAACGGCTGGGCGGTAGATCGCGGCAGCAGCTTGCGGTCCAGCAGTTCATCGTAGGCGGTATTGCTGGCGTATTCTGAAGAAGCGAGTTCCATAATGCGTCCCTTTGGTTTTTCTAATGGAACTAAAGCGAATACTATGCCACTGAATTATCGAAACCCCGGCACGGTCCCAAACTAGACAGCCCGTGCTTTCCCCGGGCGACCAAATTCAAGGCTATACCGGTTCCGGACTGGTGGTGCTGAATGATGGTTGCCACTCGCGGGTGACTGGCTCAATATTTGCTGATGTCGTGTGGAGCTTTTGGAAATCTACCGGACCTTCGCAGTATGAATGCACAAAATGTAATCGACGAGTCATACCACGGCAATGAATTGGTCTGCCCGCCATATGACGGCAAGGTTGCTCGAAGTGTTCGCCTGATTCTGCCCGACCCCTATCTCAAGCGAAGTCCTGCATGAACTATCCAGACGCTGCAAAACTGAAATCAACCGGACTGCCGCGCAACGGCGATAAGCTGAATTCCGAGTTCTTCGAAACCTATCTGCCGAGGCTGCTGGAAGAGCGGGATCGTTGCGGCCTGACAGATATGATAGGCGGCATAGAAGCGCTGATGATCACGGTCGAACCGGGCAACTCGATCGAGTACATCGCGGAACTCGCGCTGATGACACCATACCATTATCTGGTGACGTTAGACAGCCCGCGGCACCTGACGCATATCCTGCGCATCGACATGAATTCTCCGGACATCCTGCTGCGCGAAGTCAAGGACCCCGGTTACCATGACATCTTCCGTAACCTGAACGACCTGCATCCCTCTGGCGCGCAGCGCCCCCATAGTCGCTATCTGGGCGAGATACTCTGGGTCAGCGACCGGGAGCGGGTGCTGGAACTGCAGCAGGCGCGGGAGTTCCGCTTCTTCTCTGCCGATGCGCTGGCGGGCCTGGACCTGCCTTCCAATGCCAGTTTCAGTAAACCCTCGCCGTATACGCATAATGTGGTCGGCTACATGGAGCGCGAACCCAATGCGGTGCGCGTCTATCACCCGCTGGGGAATTGCAGCATCATGCCTCATGCGCAAGATACCTATGAAAAAGCCAAGGAGCTTCAGAGAAAGCTCGATATCGGCGATCTGATCCAGCCTGTCGACCATCTCGCGACCCGCGGCTACAGCCAGAATCGCGAGGCGGCACTGCTCGAATATCTGGCCTTGTCCAGTTATTACTACTGGGGCAGTTACAACATTCCCGACCAGAACTCGTCGACCAACGTATGCAAGAGTGTCAGACCGGTGCCGGAATCCTTCAGCCCCGCCAAGGTGTTCACAGCGAATAATCTGCCATACTGTGTCAACCATCTGGATGGACTGCCATCCCCCACCGAGACTTTCGTGCGCAATTTCGGCCCGCGCCTGCATCACATCGCGCTGTCGGTGAAAGACGGAGAGCGCGGCAGCAAGGAAAACATCGACTTTGTGGTCGATGCCATCGCCAGCCAGGGCAAGAGCTTCCTGCTGGAAGTTGTCGGTTCACGCGATGCCGGGTTGAAGCAGATATTTTCCGCCGCCTCGCCGATCTCGGCACTGATCATCGAGTATGTGCAACGTTTTGGCGACTTTCAGGGCTTCTTCACGAAAGACAACGTGGCCAGGCTCACTGCCGCAGCCGGTGCCGGGGAGTCACTGGAATAAAATTAAACGGTAATGTTCAATGACGATACGTGTCGCACTCAATCATAAAACCCGCTATCAATTCGACCGCCCGGTAGGCATATCCCCGCATGAAGTGCGGCTGCGCCCGGCGGCACACTGCCGCACGCCCATCCTGAGTTACTCCCTGAAAGTCCTGCCCGCCAAACACTACATTAACTGGCAGCAGGATCCGTACGGCAACCACATTGCCCGGCTGGTGTTCCCCGAGCCTGCCACTGAACTGGAGGTCGTGGTGGATCTGGTTGCGGACATGACCGTGTTCAACCCTTTCGATTTTTTTGTCGAAAAATATGCCGAGCATTTTCCGTTTGCCTACTCGGAACAGTTGCGCAAGGAGCTTGTGCCATTCCTCGAAAGCGATGAAGCCGGTCCGCAATTCCTGGCACTGTTCGACGGGATCAACAGCGCGCTGCCGGAAAAATTGACAACGACGGATTTTCTGGTCGAGGTGAACCGGCGCCTGCACGGCAGGGTGGCCTACACGGTGCGCCTGGACCCGGGTGTGCAGAGTTGCGAGCAGACGCTGACCCTGAATAGCGGTTCATGCCGCGACTCGGCCTGGCTGCTGGTGCATATCCTGCGCCGTTTCGGCATCGCGGCGCGCTTCGCTTCGGGCTACCTGATCCAGCTGGCCGCAGACGTGAAGTCGCTGGATGGGCCATCCGGAACCGAACGCGATTTCACCGACCTGCATGCATGGGCCGAGGCGTTCATACCGGGTGCGGGCTGGGTCGGGCTCGATCCGACTTCGGGACTGATGGCCGGCGAAGGACATATCCCGCTCGCCTGCACGGCGGCACCGATCAGCGCCGCGCCTATCACCGGGCTGGTGGACGTATGCCAGGCGACGCTGGATTTTGCGATGACCGTGACGCGCATCCACGAAGACCCGCGCGTCACCAGGCCATACACCGACGCAGCATGGCAGGCCATCGATGCACTGGGCAACGAGGTGGACAAGGAGCTGATCGCCGCGGACGTGCGCCTGACGATGGGCGGCGAGCCGACTTTTGTCTCCATAGACGACATGGAGGGCACGGAATGGAACCTGACCGCGCTGGGCGAGGACAAGCGCAAGCTTGCCGGCGTGCTGGTGCAAAAACTCAAGCAGCGTTTCGCGCCGACCGGCTTGCTGCATTTCGGGCAGGGCAAATGGTATCCCGGCGAACCCCTGCCGCGCTGGGCGCTGGGCTGCTACTGGCGCAGCGACGGCAAACCGATGTGGAACGACATCGACCTGGTCGCCGACGAAACCAGGGATTACGGATACACCGAGGCGGATGCCAGACGCTACATCGAAGACCTGGCGAGCCGGCTCGGGCTGGACAACTCATTCGTGCTCCCCGCCTACGAAGATGTCTGGCATCACCTGATGGCGGAACAGCGCCTGCCGCTGAACATCCAGCCCCTGCATCATGACCTGGCGACGCCGGAAGCGCGCACCCGGCTCACCGCGCTGCTGACGCAGGGACTGGGCAAGCAGGCCGGTTACGTACTGCCGCTGAAGGCGGTCGAGAAACGCCGGGACAGATGGCTCAGCAGTTCATGGCCGCTCAAGCGCGAACAGATATTTTTGTTGCCGGGAGACTCGCCGCTGGGTTATCGCCTGCCGCTGGACGAATTGCCCTGGGTCGCACCGGATGAAAGGGAGGCGGTTCATATTCGCGATCCGTTCGGCCAGCATCCGCCGCTGGACAGCAGTGCAGAACAGGTGGCGCAGAAGAAAAAACCGCGCAACGATGAAAAGCCGAAGGAGATCATACACACCGCGCTGTGCGTCGAAGCCAGGGAAGGGCGCCTGCATGTATTCATGCCGCCGTTGCCACATATCGAAGATTACCTGGCGCTGGTAAAAGAGGTCGAACATAGCGCCAGGGCACTGGACATGCCCTTGTGGCTGGAAGGCTATCCGCCGCCGCGCGATTCGCGCGTGCAGAGTTTTCAGGTCACGCCCGACCCCGGCGTGATCGAGGTAAACATCCACCCCGCAAAAACCTGGCAGGAACTGGTTGCGAACACCACGATACTGTATGAAGAAGCCCGCCTGACCCGGCTGGGCACAGAAAAATTCATGCTGGACGGGAGGCACACCGGCACCGGCGGCGGCAACCACATCACGCTAGGCGGGCCCACCGCGGCCGACAGCCCGATGCTGCGCCGCCCCGACCTGCTCCGGAGCCTGATCGCCTACTGGCAGAACCATCCCGCGCTGTCCTATCTGTTCTCGGGGATGTTCGTTGGGCCGACCAGCCAGTCGCCGCGCGTGGACGAGGCGCGCCACGACAGCCTTTACGAACTCGAGATCGCCTTCGAACAGATGGATGCGGGGCTCAAGGAAGGGGATGAGTCGCTGACGCCGTGGCTGGTTGACAGGCTGCTACGCAACCTGCTGGTCGATCTCACTGGAAACACCCACCGCGCCGAATTCTCCATCGATAAACTTTATTCGCCCGACAGCCCGGCCGGGCGGCTTGGGCTGCTGGAATTCCGGGCCTTCGAGATGCCGCCTCATGCGCGCATGAGCCTGGTGCAGATGTTGCTGCTGCGCACGCTGGCCGCACGTTTCTGGAAGAAACCCTTTAAGGGCGGGCTGGTGCGCTGGGACACCGCATTGCACGACCGCTTCCTGTTGCCCCATTTTGTCGCGCAGGATATGCAGGATGTCGTGCGCGACCTGAAGACGGCCGGTTACAAATTTGAATTCGAATGGCTGGCGCCGTTCCTGGAATTTCGTTTTCCGCGCCACGGCACGGTGGTCTACGAAGGCATAGCGCTGGAATTGCGCACGGCGATCGAACCCTGGAACGTGCTGGGCGAAGAAGTCAAGCTGGGCGCGACCGCGCGTTACGTGGATTCGTCGCTGGAGCGGCTGCAAGTCAAGGTGAGCAATATGACAGACTCCCGTCATGTAGTCGCCTGCAACGGCAGGCCCGTGCCGCTGCACCCCACCGGTGTGAAAGGCGAATTCGTCGCCGGTGTGCGTTACCGCGCCTGGGCGCCGCCCTCGGCGCTGCATCCCACCATCGGGGTACACTCGCCGCTGGTGTTCGACATCGTCGATACCTGGTCGGGCCGCTCAATCGGCGGTTGCACTTACCATGTGGTTCATCCCGGCGGACGCAGTTATGAAACATTCCCGGTCAATGCCAACGAGGCCGAAGCGCGCAGCGCGGCGCGTTTCCGGGATCATGGACACACACCGGGGGCTATGAGCGTGCAGCCGGAAAGCCTCAATCGCGATTTTCCGTTCACGCTGGACTTGCGCCGCATGCCCGATATACCATCCGGAGGCACACCAAAATAGGTCTCCGGATTGCGCATGGATTACGACGTACTCATCATCGGTTCCGGCCCCGCCGGCCAACAGGCCGCGTGGCAGGCGGCGCGCATGGGCAAACGCGCGGCGATCATCGAGCGCAAACCCAAGCTCGGCGGAGCGGGTCTGCAAACCGGCACGATACCCAGCAAGGCGATGCGCGAAGTGGCTTACCTGCTGTCGCGCTCGGGCTACGGCGGCATGCGCCAGGCTCTCGCGCCCGATAGTGTAAACCGCCACGCCTTGCTGGCCGATGCGGTGCGGCGCAAGGAAGTGGTGATCGCGCAGCAGGAGTCGGTAATCCTGCAGCGCCTGCTGCGTTCCGGTGTCGCGCTGATTCCGGGCGAGGCGGCGTTTGCCGATGCGCATACGATGCAGGTCACCGACGCGGCAGGCAACATACGCACAATATCCGCCTCCGCCATTGTGCTGGCCAGCGGTTCCCGTCCGCGCCGCCCGGCCGATGTTCCGTTCGACAAGAAGACCGTGCTGGATTCCACCTCCATCCTGAATCTGCGCCACCTGCCGGACAGCCTGACGGTGGTGGGCGGCGGCGTGATCGCGTGCGAATTCGTCTCGATATTCGCGGCACTGGGCGTCAAGGTCTGCGTGGTGGACAGCCACGCGCAATTGCTGGAATATCTGAGCGAAGATGTGGTGGGCGTGCTGGCCGACAGTTTTCTCGGCATGGGCGTCACCTTCCACATGCGGGAACGCGTCGCCCATATACGCCGCGAACAGGGCGGCACGCTCACGGTGCTGGAAAGCGGCAAACAGATACGCAGCGACGCGGTTCTCTACGCGCAGGGCAGGCAACCCAACAGTGAAAAGCTGCATGTCGAGCACGCCGGCATCGTTGCAGAAGGCGGGTGGATAGCAGTCAACGAGCATTACCAGACCAGCGTGCCGCACATCTTCGCGGTCGGCGACCTTATCGGCCGTCCCGCGCTTGCCTCGACCGGTATGGAGCAGGGCCGCGCGGCGGTGTTGTATGCCTTAGATGGCGAGCAGCAGGTCACCGCGGAAAATCTGCCGATGGCGGTTTACACCATCCCGGAAATTTCCTATGTCGGCAAAACCGAAAAAGAAGTGCAGCAGGAGAATATTCCCTATCGGGTCGGGCGCGCCTTTTTCAAGGACAGCGCTCGCGGGCAGATCATCGGCGACGCGCAGGGCCTGCTCAAGCTGATCGTCGATGCGCGCAACGAGAAATTGCTGGGTGTGCATATCGTCGGCGAGCAGGCCAGCGAGCTGATCCACATCGGGCAACTGGTGATGAACTTTCACGGCACCGTGCGCGACCTGGTCAGCAATGTGTTCAACTACCCGACACTCGCCGAGTGCTACAAGATCGCCGCGATGGATTGCATACACCAGTTGAAGCAAAACAGCATGCAGTCCGGATAACCTGCGGCCGTTTGCGATTTGTCAGGGCTTTCCATAGCTTGGGTTGACGGAAAAATGTAGCGGTAATATTGATCATGTGCAGTGTGTGTATGCTTGTTCGGTGCCTTTTACTTCCGGTAGAGGTGTAATATATCCAGCAAGAAAACGGACGGTCGTGACCGGCAACAAGCGGCCACAAGCAGTCACCCACAACACACGCTTAATTAATCCTAATACCTTGGAAGTTTGTCGGGCCAGTAATGAACAAGAGTGAATCGCAAGAATACAAGCAAGCTATTGCGAATCTCTATTCGAGACGAAGCGGGACTTATGATGATAGCGAATGGCATGATCGATTAGCTCGCAGGCTTGTTGACTATGCAGACATAACAGCCAATTCCAAAGTGTTGGATATTGCAACAGGAACAGGCATGGTGGCGTTCTATGCTGCTACCAAAGTTGGAACCCATGGAAGTGTGATTGGCATAGATATTTCAGAAGGCATGATTGAAATAGCCAACTCAAAACTGAAAACATTTGAAATGCCAAATGTTGGATTTGCTCTTGGAGACGGCGAAGCTTTGGATTTTGAAGAAAACAGTTTTGATTACATTCTTTGTGGTTCGGCATTTATATGGATGTCTGACATCGAATCAGCTTTAGCACATTGGCGAACCAGGCTAAAAGACTGTGGAAAAGTTGGATTTCATGCATTTTCAGAAAGTGCCTTTGTTGAGGGTGTGACTGCCCAATCAGTGCTGCAGAAGTACGGTGTTTCCTACTTGATGAGCAAGCTCACGGGGTCGGTAGACAAGTGCAAAGAGTTAATGAAGCGAGCCGGATACAGAAATATTGATATTAAGGTCGATTCCAATGGAAGTTACATTGACCTAGCAGAAGCGAAAGGTTTATGGGTATCTGCATCGCACCCAGCGCCGGGGCAATATCCACACCCCATGGCTGAAATGACTCCAGAACAATTGATCGACGCACGTGCTGATTTTGAGCGTGAACTAGAAAAACTTAATACCGAACATGGCATCTGGAATGATATGACTACTTTTCACGTACTAGGAGACAAATAGCTGGGTATATCGAAACAAATAGAGGAGCTGGTATTGGGTTGCGGATATTTTCAGTCAAGATGATCCAAGGACACAAACCGGCCACAAGGGGCCGTTCGCGAATCTTCTCAATTGCAGACGTTCAGATACAAATTACTTTCCAATTGCCTTTTTTTATTATCCTTACTAGAATACAATATGTAAGGATTAAAGGAGTTTGAGATGACAGCCGATGCAACACTTACCAGCAAGGGCCAAACCACAATTCCAAAGGAAATCCGCGATAGCCTTCACATGAAGGCGGGAGACCGAATGACCTTCACGCTGATGCCTGATGCTACCGTCGTCATGCGAGTGAAAAGCAAGAGCGTTGCCGAACTGGCAGGCATGCTGCACAAGAAAAGGCGGAAGCCTGTTCCTGTTGAGCAACTGTCGCGCTAATGCTTGGAATTGACACCAACGTCCTCGTTCGTTTTTTGGTTCGGGACGACGAAACCCAGTTTGAGAAGGCACGCAAGCTGATCAAGCGTGAAGTTGCAGCAGGTCGCCGCGTTTTCGTAAACCAGTTGGTTCTCATGGAAACCGAATGGGTGTTACGTAGCCGATATGCCGTGCCTAAGAATCAGATCATCGAGGCCATTTCCGGCTTACTGGATGCGACCGATATACAATTTGAAGATGAGCCGGCCATTGAGGAGGCTATTTTCATGTGGAAGGATACAACTGCCGATTTTGCTGATTGCCTGGTCGGCACCAAAAACCGACGAATGGGATGTCGTGCGACGGCGTCCTTCGATGTGAAGGCATCCAAATTATCTGGCTTCGTGGCTGCCTAACGATTCAGCCATTTTTCAAAGCACTTTGTAAATCACACAGAGACCGACAACCAGTAGAAAATTCATCGTCCGCTTGCAACTGAACAGGAGAGATTGAAGATTCGCAATCAAACGGGCGCTGACTGGTGTATTTCAGACGTTCGCAGATAAGATTATCAAAGGGTAATATCGGCCAGTAAGAGTCATTCGCAAATACTTTTTGGACATCTCTTTTTTGCAATATGTAGGGTTGTCTTTTGTTCTTGGATTGCAACCATAATGGGAATGCACTTAAAAGATGGAAAACCCATCAACTCTTCTATCCAGTGGGTGCATACATCAGGTGGATTGTGTGGTCAATTTGTGCCACTAATCCAAATGAATTCGAGTGGTTTCTGTCAATCGCACGATAACTGGTAGAACATATCGTAGCTAGATTAAATGATGCATTTAGGGAAGTGCCGAATAAGTCCCAACTATGGTTCGATACATTTTCCGTTCGTCCTGAGTGCCGCGCGTAGCGCGGTGTATCGAAGGTGCGAACGGAAAACACTCACCACGAACGGACTTACTCGGCGCTTCCTTAGTTGTGTCCGCTATCGGAAAACTTGTATGACTGGTTATTTGGAGAAATCAATTTTGTTAAATTGGTTGCTGGAAAGCGGACGGTTACCCAATCCGACCGATTTTCGTGCTACGCAACTTCTGTTTCCGGCCGTGCGACCATTCACAAGTTTATATTTCTATAGCCCGTGTGAGTCGAAGCAGCTATCGGCTTATCTCGGATCATAGTAGGCGGGCATCGAGTCGGCATCATATTCCTGATGTATCGATAAATCTTCGGCGCTTGCCTCGTCAGCGATCTCATCACTGCTTCGCCTGTCAGGACACCCCAGGAACAGCAGAGATGTTACGAATGCATAAGTGACAAGTTTTACAGATGTTCTGTTTTCCATGATTCCTCCCAAAATAAAATCAAGATGGAGTTGCTGTAAATACATACAGCAAATGTTGTGCCAGTGGCTGCGGCGCAGCTATTTATCGGCCGGGTTGGAAGGGTTGGCCCGGCACGCTGTCGGCGGAATTGCCCGCTGCTGCAGGCTTTTGCGCCTGTCCCGCAATGAAAGCTGGGTGGCGGACGCTGACAAGGCTCGTGAGGTGTATCTGCTGTTGGCAGTTTGCATCGCACTCATGTAGTGCCTGTCGCAATCACAAGCGCACCGTAACGCACCGATACCGGCAACCTGCGCAATACTGCCGGCCGCCGGCAGGCAGCCGTGCCCGGCAATAAATGCCATAATCCAGCCTTGAAAAAAGGAGTGCATCATGGCATTTGTTGTTGCGGCAATCTGGACGGCCAAGCCCGGTGAGGAGGGGCGGATACAAGAGGTCATCAGGATAATGACGCCGCTGTCCCGCAGGGAGCCGGGAAATTTGTTCTATCAGGCCCAGGTTTCAGCCCAGGACCCGGCGAAGTTCTTTTTGTATGAGCAGTATGCCAGCGAACAGGCCTATGAGGAGCACAAGGCGTCTGAACACTTCCGGAAACACGTATTCGGCTACGCCCTCCAGTACCTGGAGGCCCGGGAGGTTGCGACCTATGAAACGATTGATGTCTGATAGGCCGGCCATGGCACGGAACGCGAAGTCCTGCTGCCGGGAAAACCGGCCATCCGGTATGTTTCCGGCGGCCACTGATTTGTTTGCGTGCGGGGCGGCAGGGAAAATTGCGGCGGTGGTTTTCAGGGGGCCATCATGTACTTTGTAAAAATATATTTCATACTCGGCCTGGCGATGTTCTGCGTCGTACTCTGGGATTACAAGTATTTGCCAAAGACCGCAAGCCGGCTGGTGAAGCAGCCGGGTGATAAAACCGGTTTTTCCCTTGTTGTGCTGGCAGTGCGGAATCTGTTGCTGATGACATTGTTTGCATTTTTCCTCTGGCCGCTGGTTGTGGTATTGGAGCTATCCGGAAATAAAGAAGAGTGAAAAATCCGGTGCGGAACACGAATTTCGCCCGGCAGGCGAAGCCATGACACGGCGCTTTCACCATAACCCGGGGAGTGACCTCGATCAAGCAAGCCAACGCGGAATATATATTTGGCTGTTCCTGCAATATTTTCATCCCTGATTCGTCTACACCGGTATGGCCACGACATTAACCCCCAACGCGCTGATGGTTGAGCAAGAAAAGCGTATCGCCGAAGCCGTCACGCGCGAGCGCGGGCGGCTGGGGAATTTCATCAGGCGGCGGGTGCCCGATGCCGGCGAGGCGGAGGACATCCTGCAGGACGTGTTCTACGAGTTTGTCGCGGCCTACCGGCTGCCGGAATCCATCGAGCAGGTCGGTGCATGGTTGTTCGGCGTGGCACGCAACCGCATCATCGACCGCTTTCGAAAAAAGAGGGAGCAGCCGCTGCCCGAAATATCGGGCGAGGATGAAGAGGGAGTCTGGCTCGATGGGGTTCTGCCATCGCCGGATGCCGGGCCGGAAGCGGCTTACGCGTGGTCGGTACTGATCGAGGAATTGTATGCCGCGCTAACCGAGCTGCCCGAGGATCAGCGCGCCGTGTTCATTGCCCACGAACTGGAAGGGCGCAGCTTCAGGGAACTGGCGGCGGAAAGCGGCACGGGCGTGAATACTTTGCTGGCGCGCAAGCGTTATGCGGTGCTGCATTTGCGCGCGAGGTTGCAAACGATTTACGATGAATTTGACTTGTGAAGGAGAATTAAGATGGGCATGAACTGCTGGAAAACGAGATGCTGGAAGATGGGGCTGCTGGTGCTGGCCGGCATCGCTGTCTTGGGCTGGGTTTTGATGGCGCTGTGGAACTGGCTGATGCCGGCATTGTTTTCCGGCACCAGAGAGATCGGCTATCTGCAGGCCCTGGGGCTGCTGGTGTTGAGCAAGATATTGTTCGGCAGCTTCCGCGGACGCGGTTGTCATGGACGCTGGCACCGCCAGCGCCTGGAGCAAATGACACCGGAAGAGCGCGAGAAATTCGAGGCCGGTATGCGTGGCTGCTGCGGCAAGCGCAAGGGAGACGGTGACGATGCGCCGAAACGGCAGCATGATTAAGCGCGTGATGCGCTTGACGGAACCGGGTTGTTTCCGGTCAGGCCGGTCGAGGCGCGGCGAATTCTGCGGCGGGCACGGGCGGCGTGCCTGCCGATTTTTTCACTCCGATGGTGTTGTGCCGATACCCGCGTAGATCGCGGTATTCCCACATACGCAATAGGTTGATTATGTGCTTGGTGATTTGACAGTGCCTGCTATAGAATCGCCCGCTTCGGTTACCTCGGCCGCTTCAGCCCGAACATCGATTGTGCGGGCGGCATGTGAGCTATCGGGAAGACCGGGCGGATAGAGTAATGAAGGCGTGTGAGTTGCGTAAAGACCAATAGCTGTTATTTTCCCGAACTGAAATCGTAAACATTTCATTGTGAATAAGCCGAGCAAAAAATTCGCTGCCGTTTCCGCCGCCGCCTTGCTGCTGGCAGGCTGTGCCGTGGGTCCGGATTTCAAGCGGCCGGAGCCCCCGTCGGTCAAGGCTTATACCGCTGCGCCGCTGCCCAAAAATACTGCAGCGACGGATGCCGCGAACGGCCAGGCGCAGAAATTCATGGAAGGCGGGGACATCCCGTCCCAGTGGTGGGAGCTGTTCCATTCCCCGGCCCTGAACCAGCTGGTGGAGCGGGCGCTGAAGGCCAACCCCAATCTGCAGGCGGCACGGGCCACATTGTTGCAGGCGCAGGAAAATGTCTATGCGGCGCAAGGGGCGCTGTACCCCTCGGTCAATGCCAACGGATCGGCTACCCGGCAAAAGTTCGTTGGCGCGGAATTTGGCCAGCCGTCCTATCCAGGCTCGATATTCAGCCTGTATGGCGCTTCGGTCAGCGTTTCCTACGGCCTGGACCTGTTTGGCGCGGCACGCAGGACGCTGGAGGCCATGGGCGCGCAACAAGAGTTTGAGGGCTTCCAGCTCGAGGGAGCCTATCTGGCTCTGACCGCGAATGTGGTGACCACGGCGGTGCAGGAAGCTTCGTTGCGCGCGCAGATAGCCGCAACCCGCGAGATCATCGATGCCGAAAGCCAGCAGCTGGATGTGCTGCAGAACCAGTACAAGGTGGGCGGGATCGCGCTTTCCTCAGTGCTGGCGCAAAAAACGCTGTTGGCTCAGGCCCGCGCCAATCTGCCGCTGCTGGAAAAGCAGCTGGCGCTGATCCGCAATCAATTGGCCACGCTGGCCGGTTCTTTCCCCAGCGAAAACGAGGCGGGGGCGTTCGATCTTGAAATGCTGCAACTCCCGCAGGAATTGCCGGTCAGCCTGCCTTCCCGGCTGGTTGAACAGCGCCCCGACATCCGTGCGGCGGAGTCCATGCTGCATGCGGCCAGCGCACAGATCGGCATAGCCACCGCCAACATGCTGCCGCAATTCACCCTCAGCAGCAGCGCCGGTTCAATGGCCACCACCACCGGCGGCCTGTTCTCGGCGGGATCGGGCGTATGGAGCCTTGGGGCCAATATCGCCCAGCCTATATTCCGCGGGGGTACGCTGTTGCACGAGAAACGCGCATCGGTTGCCGCTTATGACGCGGCGGCCGCGCAATACCGCAGCGTGGTGCTGTCGGCCTTCCAGGATGTGGCCAATGTGCTGGATGCGGTGCAGTCGGATGCGAATATCTTTCAGGCCCAGACTGCGGCTGCGCAATCCGCCGCCGACAGTCTCGACATCGCCCGCAAACAATACAGCATCGGCGCGTCCAGTTATCTGGCGCTGCTCAACGCGCAGCAGGCATACCAGCAGACCCGGATTGCGCTGGCGCAGGCCCGGGCAAGCCGTTATGCCGATACCGCCGCACTGTTCCAGTCGTTGGGCGGCGGATGGTGGAACCGCGACAATGCGGCTGTGACGGTGAGCCAGAAACCGGCAGAAGGCAAACCATGAATTTCTTGACCAACCAGCAGCAAATAAGGAGACAGCTACAATGACAAAACGAATGATAATCATGCTCGTTTTGGCCGGAGTGGTATTCGGCGGCATATTCGGCTTCCAGGCGTTCAAGGGGAGCATGATGAAAAAATACATGTCGTCGATGGGAAACGCCCCGCAGACAGTTTCAACCATGAGCGTCGGCTACCAGGATTGGCAGCCGCAGCTGGAGGCGGTAGGCAGCCTGCGGGCGGTAAACGGCGCCGAGGTCAGCCCGGAAGTATCCGGCACAGTTGCCGCTCTCCATTTCAAGCAGGGCGAGGACGTCAAGAAGGGCAAGGTGCTGGTCGAGCTCATTGCCGATAACGATATTGCCAGGCTGCACTCGCTACAGGCTGCTTCCGCGCTGGCCAAAATCACCTACGAGCGCGACAAGCAGCAGCTCGAATTCAAGGCGATCAGCCAGCAGGCGGTAGACGTGGACAAGGCGAATCTGATGCAGGCCGCGGCCGCGGTATCGGAACAGCAGGCGCTGGTGAACAAAAAATTTATCCCGGCACTGTTTTCCGGCCGCATAGGCATCACCCAGGTGAGCGTGGGGCAATACCTGAATGCCGGCACCCCCGTGGTTTCACTGCAGGCGCTGGACCCGGTTTACCTGGATTTCTCGGTGCCGCAGCAAAATATCAGCATGATCAGCGCAGGGCAGGATATATCCGCCAGGACCGACTCCTATCCGGATGAGGTGTTTGCAGGGAAGATTGCAGTGATCAATCCGGAAGTGGATGGCGGCACGCTCAACGTGAAGGTGCGTGCGGAACTGAAAAATCCGAAACACAAGCTGTTGCCCGGCATGTACGCGACCGTGGACATTGCAACCGGCAAGACGCAGCGCTACATCACGCTTCCGCAAACCGCGATCACCTATAACCCGTATGGAAATATTGTGTACCTGGTCGAGGCGCAGGGTACGGACGACAAGGGCAAGCCGAAATTCATTGCCAAGCAGGTGTTCGTCACGACAGGCGACAAACGCGGCGACCAGGTGGCCGTGCTCAAGGGAATCAAGGAAGGTGACACCGTTGTGACCACAGGGCAGGTCAAGCTGCATAACGGCTCGCTGATTTCGGTCAACAACGACATCCAGCCGAGCAACGAGGCTGATCCAAAGCCCAAGGACGATTAACACGGGACAGCGGCAATGAAATTTACCGATCTTTTCATCCGGCGGCCGGTGCTGGCCATCGTCATCAGTCTGGCGCTGCTGGTGCTCGGGCTGCGCTCGTTCGGCATCCTGCCGGTGCTGCAGTTTCCGCGCACGCAAAATGCGATCATTACCGTGAGCACCACCTATTTCGGCGCCGACCCTGCGCTGGTTGCCGGCTTCATCACCACGCCGCTGGAAAATGCGATCGCCCAGGTCAACGGCATCGATTACATGAATTCGACCAGTACCAACAGCAGCAGCATCATCACCGTGACGCTGAAGCTGAATTACGATTCGGACAAGGCGCTCACCGAGATGAACGCGCAGATCAGTTCGGTGCTCAACCAGCTGCCCCCGCAGACGCAAAAACCGGTCATGACCATCAGTATCGGCCAGACCCTGGATGCGATGTATATCGGTTTCTCCAGCAAGGTGCTGCCGTCCAATTACATCACCGATTACCTGCTGCGCGTGGTGCAGCCCAGGCTGCAGGCGGTGAACGGGGTGCAGACCGCCGAAATGATCGGCGCGAAGAACTTCGCGCTGCGCGCATGGCTGGACCCGAAAAAACTCGCGGCCTATGGCTTGACGGCAAATGACGTGAACACGGCGCTGGCGCAGAATGATTTTCTGTCCGGTATCGGCAACACCAAGGGGCTGATGGTGCAGGTCAATCTGGATGCGTCCACCAACCTGCATTCGGTGGAAGAATTCCGCAACCTGGTGATCAAGCAATCTGGCAATGCCATGGTGCGTTTGCAGGATGTCGCCAAGGTGACGCTGGGCGCGGAAGACTATGACTCCGGGGTCGCATTCGACGGCAACAGCGCGGTGTATATCGGCATCCAGGTGGCGCCTGCCGCCAATCTGCTGGATGTGGTCAAAGGGGTGCGCCAGGTGATGCCGGATATCCAGGCGCAGCTTCCGCAGGGCATCGAGGGCAAGGTCGTCTACGATTCCACCCGCTTCGTGAACAGCTCCATCCACGAGGTGATCAAGACCCTGTCTGAATCGCTGCTGGTGATCACGCTGGTGGTGTTCGCTTTTATCGGTTCGCCGCGTTCGGTGCTGATTCCGGTTATCGCCATCCCGCTGTCGCTGATCGGAACCTTCACCATTATGTTGGCGCTGGGTTTCTCGATTAACCTGCTGACGCTGCTCGCCTTCGTGCTGGCCATCGGTCTGGTGGTGGACGACGCCATCATCGTCGTGGAAAACGTCAACCGCCACATCGAGGAGGGTGTCGCGCCTCTGCGTGCTGCGATCATGGCGGCTCGCGAGCTGGCCGGTCCGATCATCGCGATGACCATCGTGCTGGTCTCGGTGTATGTGCCGATCGGCTTCCAGAGCGGGCTGACCGGCGCGCTGTTCACCGAATTCGCCTTCACGCTGGTCGGCACCGTCACGGTCTCCGCGATCGTTGCGCTGACGCTTTCGCCGATGATGTGTGCCCACTTGCTCAGGCCGCATCCCGCGCAGGATACCGGTCTGGAATCCCGTGCCGTGCACTTCATCGACGCAAGCTTCGAAAAAGTGCGCCAGTTCTATGCGCGCAGTTTGCACGGGTCGCTGAATTACCTGCCGGTGACGGTGGTGTTCGCACTGATCGTGCTGGGCAGCATCTATTTCCTGTATGCCGCCGCCAAGCACGAGCTGGCACCGCAGGAGGATCAGGGCGTCATCATTGCGATGCTGACTGCGGCGCCTGATTCCACGTACCAGCAGCGCATTCCCTATGCGCAACAAAACTACAATATTTATGCCGCTCATCCGGAAACCGACCATGTTTTCCAGATTGACGTGCCCGGGCGGATGATTTCCGGCATGGTGCTGAAGCCTTGGGACGAACGCGTCAAGACTACCAATGAACTGCAGCCGGTGGTGCAGCAGCAACTGAACCAGATTGCCGGTGCCCAGGCGGTGGCGTTCCAGCCGCCTTCGCTGCCGGGCAGCCGCGGCCTGCCGATACAATTCATCATCGGCACCACCGAGCCGTTCGAGCGCTTGAATGACGTGACGCAGGATTTCCTGCAGCAGGCGCAAAAAAGCGGCATGTTCATGTTCCTGAATACCGACTTGCGCATAGACCTGCCGCAGTCCACCGTGGTGATAGACCGCAACAAGGCCGCCTTGCTCGGCCTGTCGATGCAGGATATCGGCAACGCACTCTCATCAATGCTGGGCGGTGGTTACGTCAATTACTTCAGCCTGGACGGGCGCTCGTACAAGGTAATCCCGCAGGTGCAGCAGCGCTACCGCCTGAATACCTCGCAGCTGCTGAATTATTATGTGCGCGCCGCAAACGGCACTTCGGTGCCTTTGTCCAGCATCGTACACATCACCTCGAAAACGACACCGGAGTCGCTGAACCACTTCCAGCAACTCAACGCGGCAACTGTGCAAGGGGTGGCGTTGCCGGGAGTTACCACCGGCGAAGCGCTGGGCTATCTCAAGGACCTGGCCAGCAGGACCTTGCCGCAGGGTTATTCTGTAGACTACGGCGGACTGTCGCGCCAGTTCATGCAGGAATCCAGCGGCTTCATCGCAATGTTCGCGTTTGCGCTGGTGATTATTTTCCTGGCGCTGGCGGCGCAATTCGAAAGTTTCCGCGACCCGTTCATCATCCTGGTATCGGTGCCGATGTCGATCGCGGGTGCGCTGGTCTTCATCAGTCTCGGTATCGGCGGCGCCAGCCTGAACATATACACCGAGGTCGGGCTGGTGACCCTGATGGGCCTGGTCAGCAAACACGGCATCCTGATCGTGCAGTTTGCCAACAATCTGCGCCAGGAAGGCAAGAGCAAGCGCGAGGCAATCGAGATGGCGGCCGGTATCCGGCTGCGGCCCATCCTGATGACGACCGCCGCGATGGTGCTGGGCGTCATCCCGTTGATCACTGCCAGCGGTGCCGGCGCGGCATCGCGCTTCAACATGGGCCTGGTGATCGCCAGCGGTCTTGCCATCGGCACGCTGTTCACGCTATTGGTGGTGCCTGCAGTGTATATGTTGCTGGCAAGTAATCATGTGAAACCCGCCGAGCCTGATGACGACCCGAAATTCTCCGCGTCGTGATTATCGATTGAGCAGCAAGCATCCGGTGCCATAACGGTGCCGCATGCGTGGCGTCCTGCTAAAATAAGTTTTCCCAATACATTCCGGAATATCCATGAAGCCCGTACCCGACATCATGACTGCAATCGAGCGCCGCGCCAGCATTGGCCTGGCAAGCATCTACGGCCTGCGCATGCTGGGCTTGTTCATCATCCTGCCGGTCTTTGCGATTTATGCGCAGCATCTGCCGGGCGGCCAGAGCCATTTGCTGATCGGTATAGCGCTCGGTGCTTACGGCTTGACCCAGGCGATCCTGCAGATACCGGCCGGCTGGATGTCCGACCGCTACGGGCGCAAGCCGGTGATCTACATCAGCCTGGTACTTTTTGCGGCGGGCAGCTTCATTGCCGCCGATGCGCACAATATCTACTGGATCATTATCGGGCGCGTGGTGCAGGGAGCGGGCGCGCTGAACGCCGCGGTGATGGCGCTCACCGCCGATCTTACCCGTGAGGAAGTCCGCACCAAGGCGATGGCGATGATAGGAATCACGATAGGCATCACTTTTTCCATATCGATGGTGCTTTCGCCGATGCTCAACAATGTGATCGGCGTGCCGGGTATCTTTGCGATGACAGGCATACTCGCGCTAATGGCGCTGGGCGTCGTGAAATTCGCGATACCCGACCCGGCGATTACCCGCTTCCACAGCGATACCCAGGCCAACTGGGGCCATTTTGCCGAGGTGTTGCGCAACAGGGATCTGCTGCGCCTCGACTTCGGCATTTTCTCGCTGCACGCGATCCTGATGTCGGTGTTCATGCAGGTACCGTTCGTGATGCAAAAAGACGGGTTGGCTGTGTCGCACCACTGGTATATCTATTTGCCGGTGATGCTGGTGGCGTTTGTGCTCATGGTTCCCCCCATCATCATCGCGGAAAAGAAGTCCAAGATGAAACAGGTATTCATGCTGTCCATCTTTCTTGCGATGTGCGCGCAGGCGCTGTTGATGTTCGGGCAAAACAGCTTGTGGGGTGTGGCGCTGGCATTGTTGATTTTCTTCACCGCGTTCAACGTACTGGAGGCCACGCTGCCCTCGATGATCAGCAAGATCGCGCCGTTGGCCGCCAAAGGCACGGCAATGGGTGTATACAGCAGCGTGCAGTTTCTCGGTGCCTTCACCGGTGCGGCGGTGGGCGGCGCCTTGATGCAATTTGTCGGCGGCGACTCGGTGTTCGTGTTCGCCAGCCTGCTGCTGCTGGCGTGGCTTGTCATCGCATCCACGATGCAGCCCCCCGCCGCTGTGCGTACCAGGCTTTATCATTTGTCCGGGGTAAATGAAGCTGCTGCGGTAGAATTGCAAAAGCAACTCGGCCAGCTGCAGGGCGAGCGCGAGGCGATGGTGGTGGCTGCGGAAGGCATTGCCTGCCTCAAGGTAGACATGCAGGGATTCGATGAGTCGGCGGTAGACAAACTTGTAATGAAAGGAGCATGACATGTCGGTGAATAAAGTGATACTGATAGGCCGTTTGGGCAAAGACCCGGAGACTCGTTACATGACCAGCGGTGAGGCGGTGACCAATGCCACGCTGGCGACCTCTGAAAACTGGAAGGACAAGAGCGGGGAGAAGCAGGAAAAAACCGAGTGGCATAACCTGGTGTTCTATCGCCGCCTTGCCGAAATCGCCGGGGAATATCTGAAAAAAGGTTCGCAGATCTACGTCGAGGGAAAACTGCAAACCCGCAAGTGGCAAACCAAGGAAGGGCAAGACCGCTACACCACCGAAATTGTCGTCAACGAAATGACCATGCTGGGCGGAAAGTCCTCCGGCAGCGGCAGTTTCGAGGTGGTGGAAAACAAACCGGCATCATCATCCGGCGGCGGCGCCCCTGCCAAATCAGCGCCGGCAGCGAAAGGCAGCTTTGATAATTTCGACGACGATATTCCGTTCTGATCTAGATAAGAA
>DAICZN010000084.1 GCA_027311105.1 Gallionella sp. | reverse complement strand
GGCCATGCCCGCGAACAATCTATCAAACGCGGGCATGGCCCGCTCCTACAAATTCAAAACTACCGTTCCCGTATTTACGCGATCGTCGCCAGCGATTCATATTCATGCGCATCCTTGCCCTCCGCGCGCTCCTTCCACGGGTCGTCCTGCGAATATTTTTGCGATTCGAGGAAACGCGCATACAGCGCGGCGCGGCTCGCCGCATCCTCGACCACGTGCTGCTTCACGTAGGCCAGCCCGACGCGCTCTATCCACGGCGCGGTGCGCTCCATGTAGTGCGCGCCTTCGCGATACAGCTGCATGTAAGCGCCACAGTATTCCAGCACCTCTTCCTCGGTCGCGACCTTGCACAGGAAATCGGTGACGCGCACCTTGATGCCGCCGTTGCCGCCGACGTGGATCTCGTAGCCCGAGTCCACGCACACCACGCCGAAGTCCTTGATGGTCGCTTCGGCGCAATTGCGCGGGCAGCCGGATACCGCGATCTTGAATTTGTGCGGCGTCCACGAACCCCAGGTCATCTTCTCGATTTTGATGCCCATGCCGGTGGAATCCTGCGTGCCAAAGCGGCACCATTCCGAACCGACGCAGGTCTTCACAGTGCGCAGCGCCTTGCCGTAGGCGTGGCCGGAAACGAAGCCCGCCTCGACGAGCTCGCCCCACATCTTCGGCAGGTTTTCCTTGGTGATGCCATACAAGCCGATGCGCTGCCCGCCGGTGATATGGACGGTGCGTACCTCGTGGCGCTCGGCGATCTCGGCGATCGCGCGCAACTCGGCAGGCGAGGTGACCCCGCCCCAGATGCGCGGGATCACCGAATAAGTGCCGTCCTTCTGGATGTTGGCGTGCACACGCTCGTTGATGAAGCGCGAGCGGCTGTCGTCCCGGTATACACCCGGCCAGGCCGCCATCAGGTAATAGTTCAGCGCGGGCCGGCACACATGGCAGCCGTCGGGCGTCTTCCAGTTCAGCGCCTGCATCAGCTCGGGTATGGTTTTCAGTTTCAGCTTGGTTATCGCCTCCTGCACGTCATGGTGCGCATGTTCGGTGCAGGCGCACAGCGCCTTCTTGCTCGGCTTGGCCGAATAGTCGCCCAGCGTGTTCGCCAGGATCGCCTCGCACAAACCGGTGCACGAGCCGCACGAGCTGGACGCCTTGGTATGCGCGCGCACCTCTTCCAACGTGAACAGCTTCTTGTCGAGGATGGTCTTGACGATGGTGCCCTTGCTGACGCCGTTGCAGCCGCAGATCTCCGCCGAGTCCGCCATGTTCGCGACGTTCAACGCACCGCCGCGCCCCGAGTCGCCGACATGCATCTGGCCGAACAGGATATGCTCGCGCATCTCCGACACGTCGGTGCCGTCGCGCATCATCTGGAAATACCACGGACCGTCCAGCGTATCGCCATACATCACCGCGCCGCGCAGCTTGTTGTCGCGCAGCACCAGCTTCTTGTACACGCCGCGCGCCGCATCCTGCAGCAGCAGCTCCTCATCGCCCGGCTTCATGCTGAAGTCGCCCGCCGAGAACAGGTCTATGCCGGTCACCTTGAGCTTGGTGGAAACCGACGAACCCTCGTAGCGCATCCGCCCGTATTCGGCCAGATGGTTCGCCGCAACCTTGGCCTGCTCGAACAGCGGCGCGACCAGCCCGTAGCATTGCCCGCGATGCTGCACGCATTCGCCCACCGAGTAGATCTTCGGGTCGTAGGTCTGCATCGTGTCGTTCACCACGATGCCGCGGTCGCAATGGATGTTGGCAAGCTTGGCCAACGCGATGTTGGGCCGTATGCCCGCCGCCATCACCACCAGGTCGGCCGGTATCTCTTCGCCGTCCTTGAAGCGCAGGCCGGTCACCTTGTCCTCGCCCAGTATGGCTTCGGTCTGGCGCGACAGATAGAACTTCAGCCCGCGTTTTTCCAGCGCGTTCTTCAGCAGGCCGCCGCCGACTTCATCGAGTTGACGTTCCATCGGCCAGCCCAACAGGTGCACCACCGACACCTCCATCCCCTGCAGCGACAATCCATTCGCCGCTTCCAGCCCGAGCAGGCCGCCGCCGATCACCACCGCGCGCTTGGACGGCGTTGTTTTATCCCGGGCCGCAACCAGCATCTTCTCGACATCATCTATGCTGCGATACGCCAGCACGCCGGGCAGGTTGATGCCGGGTATCGGCAGCATGATCGGGTTGGAACCGGTCGCGATCAGCAAACGGTCATAGGGAATCGCCAAATCATCTTCGGCATATACGACGCAATGCTTCCGGTCAATCTTGGTCACCAGCTTGCCGGCATGCAGCGTGATGTTGTGTTCCTGGTACCAGCCCCAGTCGTTGAGCACGGTGTCCGCAAACTTCATCTCGCCGGACAGCACCGGCGACAGCAGGATACGGTTGTAGTTGGGCTGCGGCTCGGCTCCGAACACCGTGATCTCGAATTCGTCCGGCGACATCTTCAACAATTCCTCGATGGTGCGCATCCCGGCCATGCCGTTGCCGATCACCACCAGCCTGGTTTTTTTGTTCGTATTCATATCATCCTCGCAATTAAAAAGGCGCCGTCCAGCACTCAATGCTGAAGCGACGCCTTTGTCGGTATTTATCAGTACCCCTTCCACCCGCCGTTGGGTCAGAAGAGTTTCTCAGTGATTACATCGCAAGACCTGTGCCACTACGTGTTTACTGGGTTTCCGCCGGATACGGGTTCATTAACTGCATCTATTTGGTGCGGAACGGCACGCTGCAGTGAGTGTGGAGTTTAACTTTGGTGCGTGACTGAAGCCTGCAAACAGTCTCGAATCGGACGCGCAGAACAATCACTGCCACGACAAACATGCGGCCCGTCAGGTTCGCCGTGTGGATAATTTCGTTGCTCATCATTTCGGCTCACGCCTCGAAAATAGATTTTCTCGAAGTGAGGCAAATCACCGCACCCGGCTGGATCGTGTCGAACAACCTCGCCTCCCGCCCGTTCACCACGCACATCAGGTGGCTGTCATCCAGCTCATCCACCCACCGTTCGCCGCGCTTGTACAAGCTGCACAGCAACTGCCCGAGCGTATAGCGCCCGGAGGGGATCACCATGCGTTCGGACGTCATCATCAAAGATTCACTGGTGCGGCCAAAGTACATGATCGCAACCTCATGTCTGCTCGCAAGGGAAGCAGAAGGAGATATGAAAAGTGTTTTACTCGTCCGGCCAAGCAGATTGCTTAGCCCGTTGCCGACAAAGAAACTCGCGCGCCGCACAAAATCGCGCACACCGGTGATGAGCACATCACTGGTTTCGATAGTGCCGGAAAAGAAGATTGAACTGATATCTTGCATGATTCACCTCACGTCTATGTAACGTAAGGTTCAGCAATAGCTATGCCATGGGCGGTGTCACGAAAAATCAGCTAGTTAGAAAGCGACATCAACAAAATAGAGGGGGGTTGGTGGTGCATGAACCTGGTGTGGCGCGTAAAGTTGGTGCATAGCGTTAGCATCATAAGAACTCCGATGCGCCGGATTTTTTTGATTTTGAAGCATATTGTTCGTCTCACGATATGTCGATTATCGCCGCTTGCCTGTGCCGTTGACACCGCCTCCGGAAACCACTCTGGCCCTTGGATTTGGCTTGTGTGATTTTAAATCCTGAAACATTAAATTGAACTGAGGTCATTTTTTGTACCACGAGTTGTGAGAGGATTTATCCTTAACCACTCGAAGAAGGAGCACAAGAAATGACCTCAGTTCACAATCGGGGAGAGACTTCGGTTTTCCATTTCAAACAGGAATTGCTGCGGTACAGAGCTCCATTAATTTTATCAAGCATACACTTCTAGGCTAGCCACATATCCCTGCGGGTCCTTCCCATCCCATACCGCACCATCCATCAATGTTGAACTGCGCATTGCATCAGCGGGTACGGCCACGTTGAGTTGCGCTGCGGCCTGCCGGTACAGCTCGACTTGGTTGATCTGTTTGGCGACGGCGAGATAGTCCGGGTCTTGCTTGAGCAGCCCCCAGCGCTTGAACTGGGTGAGGAACCACATGCCGTCCGAGAGATAGGGGAAGGGCACGTTGCCGTCGTTGAAGAACTTCATATGGTTCTGGTCATGCCATGTCTTGCCCAGGCCGTCTTGATAGTTGCCCATGAATCTCCCCGCAATGACTTCTGCTGGAGCATCGACGTAATACGGGCTGGCGATGAGTTCCGCGACCCTGGCGCGATTGGCCTGCGTATCGATGAACTTCGCTGCATCGAGCATGGCCATCACGAGCGAGCGCGCGGTGTTGGGATTTTGCTCGACGAATTCGGCAGTGGCGCCTAATACTTTTTCGGGATGGTCGGGCCAGATATCCTGCGACGAGGCTACCGAGAAGCTGACCTTGTCGTGGATGCCGCGCGCATTCCACGGCTCGCCCACGCAAAAACCATCCATGCTGCCGAGCCGCGCATTCATCACCATTTGCGCGGGCGGCACGGTGATGGTCTTGATGTCGGTGATCGGGTCGATGCCGTAACTGGCCAGCCAGTAATACAGCCACATCGCATGGGTGCCGGTCGGGAAGGTATGCGCGAAGGTGTAGTCCCTGTCGCGCGACTTGATCAGCTTCGCCAGCGACGGGCCGTCGGTGACGCCCTTGTCCTTGAGGTGGCGGGCGAGCGAGATGCCCTGGCCGTTGTTGTTGATGGTCATCAGCACGGCCATGTCTTTCTGCAGCCCGCCGATGCCCAGATGCACGCCGTACACCAGGCCGTACAGCGCCTGCGCGGCATGCAATTCGCCGCTGACGACCTTGTCGCGCACGGCCGCCCATGAGGGCTGCTTGCAGGGAATGATCTTGATGCCGTATTTCTCGTCGAACTTCATCAGCGAGGCGATCACCACCGATGCGCAATCGGTCAGCGGGATGAAGCCGACCCTTACTTCCTTGAGTTCAGGGACCTCCCTGAGTTCGGGCGCGTCGCTGCCGTTATTGAGATTATCTGATGCAGGATATTTTTTGGGTTGTGTCATTTCGATGTGCTCCTGTGAGATTTCGCCAATGATGATTTTCTGTCGTGAGTGATTGCGGCGCTGTTATCTGGCCACCAGCTTGTAGAGCAACGCCAGATTGACCAGCAGGGAAATGACCGCGACCCATCGCCACACCAGCAGCGGGTCGCGCCCCAGCAGCGGCGTGGGCGGCGGCGGCAGAATGGGCCTGCGTTCGCCGACTTCAAGTTCGTGCAGCATCTCCTCGGCGGTCTCGAAGCGCAGCGCGGGGTCGTGCGCGACGGCCTTGAGCACGATGTTCTCCAGCCACTGCGGGATGTCCGGGCGATAGCGCGTCGGCGGCACCGGGTCGCCGAAGCACGGACGCTGGAACGGCTCCACTTCGCCATAGGGATAGCGCCGCGTCAGCAGGTGATAGAGCGTGACACCCGCGGCATAGAGGTCGCTCCTGGTGTTGGCGGCTACACCGGCAAACAATTCCGGCGCCATGAAGCTGGGGGTGCCGGGATTGCCGGTGGCCTGCGCGCCGGTCACCGCGCTGGTTGCGACACCGAGGTCGAGGATGCGCAGCTTGCCGTCGTCGCCCTGGTGCAGGTTGGCGGGCTTGATGTCGCGGTGCACGATGTTCAGGCGATGCAATGCGCCCAGGCCTTTCGCGAGGCGCAGGCCGATGCTGCCAACATCGGCGGCGGTGAAGTGCTGGCCGCTGTCGAGCTTCTGCTGCAGCGTGGCGCCGGGATGCCAGCTCATCACGTAATACAAACAGCTGCGCCGCTCAGCCGGGACGGGCAGCACCTGCGGAAAATAGTGCGCGACCACGCGCTTGCCCAGCCACTCTTCATTGAGCAGCCCGTTGTAGCTTTCGATGTCGTTGACGAGCAGCGGTTGCAGGGTCTTGAGCACGCACACCTGGCCGTTGAGCAGATTCTTCACGCGATAGATCAGGCTGGCACGCGACTCGTACAGCAACTCGATCACCTCGAAATCGTCGAGTTTCTCGCCGGGCTTGAGGCGCGGCGGCAAGCCCAGGCGCCTGGCTTCTTCCAGCAGGTCGGCGAGATTTTCTTCGCCGGGCTGCTCGATGCGCACCACCAGCGCGGTGGCGTTGTCCTGGCTGCCTTCCGCCAGTGCGCGCTTGACCAGGTTTTCCGCGGCGAGCTGCGGGATTTGATAGAGCAGGATGGTCTCGTGTATGCCTTTTTGCCCGAGCCGTTCCCACACGCCGTCGCTCATCAGCGCGAACACGTCGCCCGCCTGCAACTCGCCCTCGGCATAATCCACCAGCAGTTGCTGGTCGAGGCCGATCGCGCGCTTGAGCACGTGGCGCATGTCCGGCCTGTCCCACACGTGATCGGTGGTAAGCTGTTTCATCTCGCCATTGCGCAGGCGGTAGATGCGCGTGTCGCCGACATGCGCCAGCGTGTAATGCCTGCCGCGCAGCACCAGCAGCGACAGCGTGGTGGCCATGCCGGACATCGCATGATGGCTGCTCGCCTGCGAGATCACCCAGCGGTTGAGCGCGGTGAGCACCTTGTCCAGCGCGGTGCTCACGCCGAGAGTTTCCGGCGTGGCGTAGTAATCGGACAGCACGCCGCGCACGGTCATCTCCGCAGCCTCGCGCCCGCCGGCATTTCCGCCGACACCGTCCGCTACCGCGAGCAGCACGCCCTTGGTGGCGAGCTGCTCGCCGGTGGGCGTGGTCACGCCGAAAAAATCTTCGTTGCGGTCGCGCAATCCGGTTTCGCTGGCTTGGCCAAGGGTGATCTTGAGTGACATGTGCTCAGTCTAATTCACTGCGGGAACTCATACCCTCGCCATGGTCAGCGCGGATGAGCCCCAAGTGGTGCGCCAGCGGGTCTTGACACCCAGCAGGCCGAGCAGCGCGAGTATCGCCAGTCCGGCAAAGATCAGGAAGCCGATCTGGTAGTTGCCGGTCAGTTGCTTTGCGTAACCCAGGCTGGAGGCGAGATAGAAACCGCCCACCCCACCCGCCATGCCGACCAGGCCGGTCATCACACCGATCTCCTTGCGGAAGCGCTGCGGCACCAACTGAAACACCGCGCCGTTGCCCATGCCGAGCGCGAGCATCGCCACGACGAACGCCGCCAGGGCCAGCCATGCATTGGGCAAGCCGACACTTACGATTGCCAGGAAACCCGCAGCCACCACGTACATGACGGACAAGGAGCGAATACCGCCGATCCGGTCCGCCACCATGCCACCCATGGGCCGCACCATGGAACCGGCAAACACGCAGGCTGCGGTGAAATAGCCCGCGATCACCGGACTCAGCCCATATTGCGTATTGAAATAGATCGTCAATGATGCCGCCAACCCGACGAATCCGCCAAACGTCACGCTGTAGAAAAACATGAACCACCAGGCGTCCTTGTCCTTCAGTACCTTGAAGTAGTCCGCGATGGATTTTGCCGGGGGACATTCCGGGCTGTCTTTAGCCATCACCAGGTAAACGAAGAGTACCAGCGTCAATGGTATCGCGGCCAGGCCCAGCACATTCTGCCAGCCGTAATACGAAGCCAGCAGCGGCGCAAACAAGGCGGCCAGCACGGTGCCCGAATTACCGGCTCCGGCTATGCCGAGTGCCGCGCCCTGATGTTCGGGAGGATACCAGCGCGAGGCCAGCGGCAACGCCACTGCAAAAGACGCCCCCGCCATGCCCAGAAAAGCGCCCAGCACCAGCACCCCCTGGAATGTGTGGATGCCGTGCACCCAGGATATTAGCAACGCCGCGATCACAATAACCTGGCCAATAATCCCGGCCATCCTGGGTTTGAGGTGGTCACCCAAAATCCCCATGACGATGCGCAGCAATGCGCCGGACAATACCGGCGTCGCCACCATAAGCCCTTTCTGCGCCGGGCTAAGTCCCAGGTCTGCGGCGATCTGCACGCCCAGCGGGCCGAG
This sequence comes from Gallionella sp., assembly GCA_027311105.1. Taxonomy (GTDB): domain Bacteria; phylum Pseudomonadota; class Gammaproteobacteria; order Burkholderiales; family Gallionellaceae; genus Gallionella. The sequence continues at coordinate 3,622 of DAICZN010000084.1, read as the reverse complement.
TATCACCCAAACCATGAAGCTCACGTCAAAGTACAAAAACGCCGCGAATAAAGTCGGCCTGTGACCCGCCTGCCAGAATCCTGATGCCATTTTGATTGCTCCTTAAAAAATAGTCTGGTGCCAAATCAACAACCAGAAATACAAAAGGCGTCCGGCTGCGCATTCACGCAGCGGGACACCTTTGTCCTTTCACACTTGTGCCGAACCGCCATTGGCCCGGTTACAGCAAACTACTCCGCAAGAGCTGTGCCAAACATATGATGTTGGCCGAAAAGTCCGATTATCAATGGGTTTGGGTGGGTATGCGTTTTCGCGTATAGGGGATGCGCAGCGATTCCGGCGCAATACTTTGGTGCATATCCTTGCAATATGCACTCGGATGCGACATTCAGGCTCCCAGCTCCTTGGCCATGATAATGGCCTCGGCAACCTCGGCAAGACGTTTGCCCTTGCTCATCGCCATGCTGCGCATACGCTTGTAGGCATCCGGTTCGCTATAGCCGTGATCCGCCATCAAAATACCCTTGGCGCGATCCACCAGTTTGCGCTCCGACAATTGGCTCTTGGCTTCCTTCAGTTCGTCACGCAGCCGTTTGTGCTCGGCAAAGCGGGCCGCCGCCACATGGATGATGGCGCTCAAGTCTTCGCCCTGAATCTCATGCGCCACATAGGCGCTGACGCCGGCGCGCATCGCTTCCCGGATACTGTGTTGGTCCTTTTGCGCACCCAGCACCACTACGGGTTTCTCCAATGTGTTCGACATCAGGCTGATTTGTTCCAGCGTGTCACGCCCCGGTGCATTCGCGTCCACGATGATCACATCAGCCGAAGCCGCGCCTATGGAGTCTTCGTCAACCTGCTCCCAGCTCAACAAACCGGCGACATCAAACCCGGCCACTTCCAGGCTGGCCTTCAGCCACGCGGCGCGATCTCTTGCATCATCGATAATAAGGATTCGTATCAATCAGGGCTCCACACATTTCCTGTCAACTAGAGCAATTTGCAGGCCCAACCCGTATTCACCTGCAAGGAATGCCGCCCGGGGAACTCGGGTTTCAGCCCTGATGCCGGCACACCCCGTATATGGATAGTGTTTCATCGACAGCCTGCCGCAAGCCCAACCCTTTACCCGAACAACCCGAATGGTGCATGAAAGATGTAGCGTGCAAGATTTTGGTGCGGTCCACCTTGCGTGTTGCAGACAAAGTCATCTTCGCAGTGAATGAAATTCGACATGTAGTGGCACTTTCACCTTCCATAACTGTTTGGTGCTAACTGATTCGCCATGGCCCGCTTCGGCCACGACGGGAAATAGTGCCATGCCTGAATTCAAATTTTCATCAAACCACAATTTAAGTCAGGCATGCAACTTGCTGATACAAAACCAGCAATATAAAGAGTTGGGCTTGGCGGAATTGATAACGCTTCCGGAAAATTAAAGAGGCAAGACAAGTTGAAACCAAAATTCAAATACTTCCTATTTGAAATGCTGCGGGTAAGTATCGTTTTACTTTTGGTTGCGGCCGGCTGGGTGCTGAAGTGAAACTTAAAAACGGGAATATGGAAATGAACCTGCCATACAGGCAAAGTGCCGCACAACCCGGCATTCAACATGGCAGTGTTACCGGAGCTATGCCCATGATGGACGATTTGATCGTGCCCCGTGAACGGGTTTTGCAGGTGTTACACAACAGCGGACTGGCGGAAGGTCTGCGCGAATTTGAGGTCAATATTCTTGCCAGCCTTATCGTTGTCCAATATTTCGAGATCCAGGAGATGATTGCCGAACCGGGTTATTACTCCCTGAAGGATGCCCTGATGATTCTGGTCGAGGGTGAAATCGAAGTCAGCGCATTTGTGGAAAATGAACCGGTGTCACTCCATCTTTCAGTCCCGGGTGATTTGGCCAGAATCATCAGCTTTGTCGGTGGCGACATGCTGCACGTCAGCGCCAGGATAAAGGTCAGGAAAGGCAGCGCAGTTCTATTGCTGCATCGTTCGAAGCTCGAGGCTTTGCTGTATACGCACCCTTCCATCGTGTACTGCGTGATGCGCAATCTGGTCCGTCATGTGCACGGCGTGGCCAGGCGCAAGAGTGCCGAAAGGGAAGAAATGAGCAACTATATTCACAGCATGCATGGTCGTTACTGACCATGCTGTTTCAAGGCAAGGAACAAACCTGATCTCTGTATTTAGCAATCAATCACGAAAGGTCATACATGAACAGGAAGGAACTCATATCCGCATTGGCCGGCAAAACAGGCGGCAGCAAAGCCGATGCGGATCGCAGCTTGCTGGCTTTGATCGAGATCATCAGCAGCACTCTGGAGACGGGCGGCAAAATCACCCTGGCCGGTTTCGGTGTCTTTGAAGTTCGCGAACGTGCTGCGCGCAACGGGCGCAACCCAAAAACCGGGCAAACCCTGAAAATAAAAGCAACCAGGATTCCTGCTTTCAGGGCAGGCACTACACTCAAGGCAACTGTGAACGGCACTTTAAATGAATGACCGTGACACCAAACTGCTGCAGTTTCAAGTACTTTCTGCATACCCCGGACTGGCTTTTTTTATGATGTAACGCCCCCAGTTTTTTGTATATCAGAAATAATATTCATGGGCCAGATTCCCCTGCGCAATTAGCGCAATTAACGCCTGTTGTTCAGTTCCTCCCCACCATCAATTTGACACGGTTCACTTTCTGATCAAGACCAACCAGGCCGGGCATTTCTTTACGAACCGCCGGCTGCCATCCGCTACACAACAATAGGCCTGGGGAACTTCACAATACCCGGGCGAATTCTCCAGTCAAGACCAAAGTTAAAATGGCAAGCGCCGGATTCATCAAGGGCAACCCTATATCCGGGCCTTTTGTAATAATTTGTTCCCGCGGGAAGAATTGATTCACGCTGAATATTTTGTTCGGGCACTCCAATTGCCACATGATTTGTTGCAATCTATCTGTGCTGCAACATGTTCTTATTGAGGTTTTCGTATTTGATGACAGTGACACATCTTTCGGAATGCGGTAGGGGGAAATTAAAAAACTGGCACGTCATTCCCGTGAATTCCGGAAATCCGGAGCGGCCCGTCATTGCAACAAGGCTTTAGCTGCGGGCGAAGCGCGGCAGAGGCGAAGCCGACGCGGCAATCCAGTAATGCTGTCATTGCGATAACCAGCGACTTGCCAGCTTGCTGGCTTGGTCGATTGGCTATAACCAACCACTTGGCAACCGTCTTCTGGTTGCTTAGTGGGATGGCTAGTCGTTCCACCAGTAGTTCCATCAGAAGGCGTAGCCGACGTGGCAATCCAGATGGTTTAAAAATGCATCTTGGTCTTGCTGGATTGCTTCACTTCGTTCGCAATGACGGCAAGGGTGTCGTGAATTATGGAAGCATCAATAAGAATGGGACTGTTGTTTTTGTCCACCGCAGAAGTATGGCGATGTACACCGGGAAGTATCCGTAACCTTTTATCCGGAAATTATTTTGCTCGAAAAAAAGGGCACCTTGCGGTGCCCTGTAATTGAAGCATTGCGCTTCGAGGAGTACTAATCTTTAAAGGTTGTATGCAGTCTCGTCATGGTCAGCCAGATCGAGACCGATTTCCTGCGCTTCATCACTTG
>DAICZN010000080.1 GCA_027311105.1 Gallionella sp. | reverse complement strand
GAACAGGTTGGCGTGGTTGAGGATGTGGTACAGGTTGTACAGGTCGCGGCGCGCGGCGTAACCGGCATCCGGCGGATACGCGGAGCGGTAGGCGGCGTAGAAATCCGCAGGGTAGCCGCCGAACAGTTCCGTCATCGCCAGGTCGCATTCGCGGTCGCCGTAATAAACCGCGGGATCGAAGATCGCCGGCGTGCCGTCCGCAAGGTAGGCGTGGTTGCCGCTCCACAGGTCGCCGTGCAGCAGGGAGGGTTGCGGCGTGTGGCCGGCGAAGAATGCGGGCAGCGCATCCAGCAGCTTTTCGCCCACGTGCTGCAACTGGCCCCCATTGCCGTTCCGCGCCGCGAGGCGCAATTGAAAGCCCAGGCGGTGTTCGCACCAAAAATCTATCCAGCTTGCTTTCCATCCATTCGGCTGCGGCGTGGTGCCGATGAAGTTGTCCTGCGCGTAGCCGAAATTATTTGATGTGCAGTCATGACACGGCGTTGCGGAGCATCCGGGGCGGGAATGACCGCTATTCACCTCCTCTGCTGCGGGTGAATTCCCATTTATCCCATCGGAGGTGAAGCGATGCAGCGCGGCAAGCTGTTCGCCGAGCAGCCGTGCATCGCCGCGCGAACCCAGCCCCAGATATTCCAGCACCAGATAGCTCTGCCCGCCTGTGCTGCCGTGCGCAATGGTGCGCGGCACGAGTATCGTATCCGTCGCGGCGATTGCAGCCAGCCCGGCTGCTTCGGCGACGAACATCGGGTAATGTTGGGCGTCGTTGAACTTGAGGAAATAGCGCGAGCCGTCCGTTCCTTCCAGCCGGCATGCTTCATTGATGCTGCCGCCGCCGACGGGCGTGGTTTTAGCCATGGTGAAAGGGCGTTGAGTTGCTTCGCTGATGACTGCCGGGATGACGTGCCAGTCGATCACAATCTATCCCATCTTATTGACACTTCCATAATTCACGACACCCTTGCCGTCATTGCGAACGAAGTGAAGCAATCCAGCAAGACCAAGATGCATTTTTTTAAACCATCTGGATTGCCGCGTCGGCTTCAGAGCAGACAGCAGATTGCCTACTTTAAGTGCTTTTACAACGAAACTGCGTGTCCAAAGTGCTGTTCGTACAAGCCTGCCAGTTCGGCGCGCGTGAATTTGTGGTTCTGTCCACCGCGGTAGGCGATCTTGAGCGACCCCATCAGCGACGCCAGACGCCCGGTGGTCTGCCAATCCCAGCCCTGCTGGATGCCGTGCAGCAGGCCGGCGCGATAGGCGTCCCCGCAGCCGGTGGGGTCGACGATGGCCTTCGGCTTGGGCGTGGGTATCGCAAGCTGCTTGCCGTCGGCGTAAATCAGCGAACCGTCCGCACCGAGCGTGACAATCAGGGCCTTGACGCGTTGCGCAATCTGGTCCAGCGTTTTGCCGGTCTTGTCCTGCAGCAGCTTGGCTTCGTAATCGTTGACGGTGACGTAAGTTGCCTGCTCGATGAACGCCAGCAGCTCCGCGCCGGAAAACATCGGCATGCCCTGGCCCGGATCGAATACAAAGGGGATGTCCAGTTCCGCGAATTCCCGGGCATGCTGGATCATGCCCTCGCGACCGTCCGGTGCGACAATGCCCAGTGAGGCTTGCGGGGCCATCGCGACGCTGTTCAGATGCGACATGTTCATCGCGCCCGGATGGAACGCGGTGATCTGGTTGTCGTCGAGGTCGGTGGTGATGAAGGCCTGCCCTGTGAAATGGCCGGGCACATGGCGGACATGGGCCTGGGCCAGGCCGAGATTTTCCAGTCGCGCAGCGTACGGCGCAAAATCGTCGCCCACCGTTGCCATGATCAGGGGATGGCCGCCCAGCATCTGCAGGCTGTAGGCGATGTTGCCCGCGCAACCGCCGTATTCGCGGCGCATCTCGGGCACCAGAAATGCGACGTTGAGAATGTGTATCTGCTCCGGAAGGATGTGATTTTTGAACTGGTCCTTGAACACCATGATGGTGTCGTAAGCCATCGAACCGCAAATCAGAGTGTGCATCGCCCGACCTTAACTGTATTGAAGGGCGCGAATTGTAGCAGGCCGGCGCGCGTTTGGTATGCGCGGCAATTGTTGCCAAGGAAGATTGCAGGTTGCTTAGCAGTTTGAAATCCCCGATAATTTGCGCGATGCGGACGCACTGCGCCAGACCAAATTGTTCGGGGGCAAAGTCCTTTCTGAATCCAACCCCGAGTTATCGGCACAACCACCGGCGACACTATCCAGATGAACATAAATTTCCAGCGCGCGGTTGACCGGTATGTGGGCGTGCCGGTTTGCGCATTGCTTTCCCTGGTGAACCGGGTTTTGTCCAATGAACCCGACGGCTCCCCGCCAAAAAAGATACTGGTCATCCTGTTGTCCGAAATGGGCAGCCTGGTGCTGGCGCACCCGATGTTCATGCGCCTCAAGCAGCAATACCCGGAGGCCGATATCCACGTGCTGATGTTTGCCAAGAACCGCGAGGTGCTAGACCTGCTCGGGGTGATACCCCGCGGGAATGTGTTGACGCTGGATGACAGTTCGCTGAAGGGATTGGTCGGGGACAGCCTCAAGTCGATACGCGCGATGCGCAAACTCGGGATCGACGCGGTGATCGATTGCGAACTGTTCGCGCGCATCAGCAGCATATTCTCTTACCTGTCCGGCGCGTCATTGCGCATCGGTTTTCATCCCCACACCCAGGAAGGCCTGTACCGCGGCTCTTTCATCAACCGCCCGGTGCTGTACAACCCCTATCGGCACTTGACCCGGCAATTCCTGACGCTGGCCTCGGCAATCGAATCCACCACCGACCCGGTTGCGAAGCTGCTCCCCGCACCATACACAGGCAAGACGCCGGTGCTGGAATTTCCCCGCGAGGAGTTGGAAGAGACTCACAGGGAGCTGCACAATTTCTTTCCGGCGATCAAAGACAAGAAGCTGGTGCTGATCTACCCGAGCGGCGGCATCCTGCCGATACGCGCCTGGCCGCTGCAGAGCTATTTCCGGTTGAGCAGGACTTTGCTGGAAGAGGGCTATGCGGTGGGAGTGATCGGCATGAAGGGCGACAGGGAGATCGCGCAGGCCGTGGTGGATCACTGCAAAAACCCCGGCTGTGTCAATCTGGCCGGCTATACCAAATCGGTGCGCCATCTGCTTGCGGTGTTTCATCGCGCGTCCCTGCTGGTCACCAACGATGGCGGGCCGGGACAATTCGCCGCGCTCACGCCGCAGCTTCCGGCGATCATCTTCTTCGGCCCTGAAACACCGGTGTTGTACAAATCGCTGGGCGACAATGCCTGGTGCTTTCACCGCCAGCTGCCCTGCTCCCCTTGTCTTACCGCGTACAACCACCGCACTTCTCCCTGCGACGGCGATAACCAGTGCCTGAAGCAGATCACGGTCGAACAGGTGCTGGAAAAAGCGCATGAGATGCTTGCCTCAGGGAAAGACATTGCAACGAAAGATGCCGCGGTGCCGGATCGGCAGACCGCATGAAGCGCATCGCACAACACCCGCTGACGCTCTGGGTATTCAAAAAACGCTTCATGAAATTCGGCACGGTGGGCGCCACGGGTGTGGTGGTCAATCTGGGTGTGCTGTATTTCTGCCAGGAATTCCTGTTCATCGGGATTCAGTCGCCCGGCATGCGGCTGAATGTGTCGCTGGCAGCGGCGATTTTTTTCGCGACGGTAAACAATTTTTTCTGGAACCGCGCCTGGACCTGGAGCGACCGCAAACATCATCCCGACAAACACCTGATTTTGCATTTCGGCCAGTATGCGCTGGCATGCTGGGTGGGCATCGTGTTGCAGGTGCTGTTGACCAAATTGCTGGTGATCTATTTGCACTATCTCGTCGCAAACGCGCTGGCCATCGTGTTTGCCAGCGTGTTCAATTTTCTGGTGAACAATTTCTGGACGTTCCGCAGCCACAAACCCGTGGATGAAATCGCGCTGCCCAATATTCCGGAGCCGGAAACAAAACAGGACACCGGCAACAAGTGAAACCAAAGCGGCCGACTTTGCGCCTGGTGTGGTATTCATTGGCGACTCTGCTGGCGGTATTCGCCTATTTCTACGGCCTGGACAGCCAGCACATTCCCAAGAACGGCGACGAATATCCGTACGAGCATATTACCCGTCTGACCGCGGACAGCGGGAAACTGCTGCCGCTGCAATCGCAGCTGGACCACATGCGCAACACCAAGCCGCCGTTGCTGTTCTGGCAGGGAATCGCATCCACCGATTGGGGCAGGAACTGGACGCTGTGGAACCTGCGCTACCCCAGCGTCATTTACACGCTGCTGACGGCGGCTATGCTGTTCACGCTCGGGCGTAAACTGGCGGGAACGCCTGAAACGGGCTTCATCGCGGCGCTGACATTCCTCGCTTTTTTCACCACCTATCGGTTCGGCCGGCCGTTCCTGACCAATCCGCCGGAAGTATTCTGGATATTCCTGCCGTTCTTTGTGCTGTTGTACTGGCGCCAGGCATACGCCTCGCGCTGGATGGTTCCGCTGCTGCTCGGCATAGTCATCGGCATCGGCTTTTTGTACAAATCATTCGCGCTGGGCCTGCCGGTCACGCTGGGCCTGGGCGGCTGGTATCTGCACCGGCGCCGGTACCGCGTGGCAGAGTTCCTGAAACAGGATGCGCCGAAAGTGCTGATCGCCATTGCGGTTGCCGTTGCGATGTTTGCGCTGTGGTTCGTGTTCGATCCCGATCCCCAGGCAGTCTGGAACGAATTTGTGGTGGGAGAAAATGCCGGCAAGTTCGACCCGCATGGGCCGGGGTATTTGTCGAAACTGTTTTGGGGCGGCTCCAGCATCTGGAGTTATGCGCTGGCGTTTCTGACCGACCCGGGCTTGCTGACGTTTCCGGTCGTTGGACTGTTTTTTGTCACATACCAACGGCGCAGCAGCTTGAGCAACGAAGAAAAATTGTTGTGGATATGGATCGCCGCGCTGTTCCTGAGTTTCGCTTTGCCCAGCCAGCGCTCGGGGCGCTATCTGCTGGCGGCGATGCCCGCGGTGGCGCTGCTGTGCGCGCTCAACTGGCAACAGATAAGCCGCAAGGCCTTCGTGTCCAGCCTGGTCCTTGCCGGTGCGCTCATTGCCGGGATTGCCTATCTGGCCGTGCGCCTGCAGTCGGATATGCCCGGAACACAGCTATATCCGCAGACATTCTGGCTGCTGATCGCGGGCACGGGAGTATTGGCGTTGCTGGCTGTCGCGATACCGGCGCTCACCCGCCCCGTCGTCAACGTCATCGCGTTGCTGGTGCTGCTGTGCTTTGCGGCGTTCCTGCGCCCCTTCGACGGTGCCCTGGGCAATTACAGCGCGCAAGCCCGGCAATATGCCGGCGGCAAGGAAGTCTGGGTGCCGTGCAACTTCAGGGCCATGGACGAAGGCTATCGCTTCATGCTGCCGGGCGCGCTGATACATGGATATGACCAGGATCAGAATCTTTCCGCCGGCGAACTGGCGGCGCGCTACCCCTTGTTTGCGGTGCAACAGGCGCTGAACGACAACACCCCAAACGCCGGTTGTGCGGATTGCACGGTCATCGGCCAGCGACTGGATATCCGCGGACGCCAGAGTTCGGCCGAGCTGAAGGAAATGTTTCTGCATGGCAGGGTGTTTCAGCATCTTTTCGTCAGGGAAATATTGCTGGCATCTCCCGCGGGCGGCAAAATCACGCCGGAACCAACCCCGGCGCAGGAGTGCCGCTGATGTTGAAGCACGGCGTTTGGAAACAGGGTACGCGCACGCTGGTTCTTTTTCTGGTGTTGATCGCCTTTGGCGCTGCGTTTTATAAAGTCGCCCATCGACCGCCGCCGGCACTGTTTCGATTGCCAGCCATCACCGAAACCGGCAACGCCGCGGCGGAATTTCACACTCATTTCGTTTCTGCACAACAGAATATCGCCACACATGCGGCGTCGCTGGTCGAATTGAAAGACGGGCGGATACGCGCATTCTGGTTTGCCGGCAGCCGCGAGGGCGCGCAAGACGTGGAGATACGCAGCGCGGTATTCGACCCGCGGAAAAATCTGTGGGGACCAGAGTCCGGCATTGCCGATCGCGCAGGCACCCAGCGGGCGCTGCTGCGCTACGTGAAAAAACTCGGCAATCCGGTGGCGCAGCGCGCGGCGGATGGAACGCTGCGGCTGTTTTACGTGACCGTGTCGCTGGGCGG
>DAICZN010000073.1 GCA_027311105.1 Gallionella sp. | reverse complement strand
CCACCAAAGCCGCCTCCGCCAAATCCACCCCCGCCGAAACCGCCGTAGACTCCCAAACCGCGTCCGCCGCCCAGCAGCACAAACACGAACGCCAGCAGTCCGACCAGCACTGCAATCACCATCTGCGCGACCATGAACCAGGCCAGCACAGCCAGCGCTCCGCCCATCAGCACAGCGGCCGGAATACGCCCGAGCATCGCGCGCAGCATTCCGCCGACGACCACCACCAACCCGAACGCAATGAACAGCAATGACTCGATGTCAAATTTTCCGTTTGCGGAGGCACGACGCTGCGGCGGAGGCAAGGGTTCACCGTTGACCACCTGCATCATCGCTGCAAGCCCGGACTCGATACCCGAATAAAAATCACCGCGCTTGAAACGCGGCACGATAGTCTCGTCGATGATGCGGTTCGCGGTGGCATCGTTGAGCGCGCCTTCCAGGCCATAGCCCACTTCAATGCGCAAGGTGCGGTCGTCTTTGGCGACCAGCAGCAGCGCGCCGTCATCAACACCCTTGCGCCCGAGCTTCCACGCCTCGACGACGCGGATGCCGAATTGCTCGATGGTTTCGGGTTGCGTGGTCGGCACGATCAGTACCGCAAGCTGCGCGCCCTTGGCCTTTTCAAACCCGGCAAGACGCGAATCCAGTGTTTGTATCTGTTGCGCATCCAGTGTCCCGGTGAGATCGGTGACTCGCTGGGTGAGCGGCGGCAGCGCAACATCTGCCCGAGCCGCACCGCTAAGCAGCAGTGCAAGCAGAAACGCGCGCGCCCATATCAGGTTCAAGTCAATCCACCGATACCGCACCCTTGGAGGGGGCGAAATCCACCGCCGGAGGCCGCGATATCTCCTTTTCGTTTTCCACCGTGAACGATGGCTTGACCTTGTATCCGAACATCATCGCGGTCAGGTTGCTCGGGAAAGAGCGTATCGCGATATTGTATTGCTGAACCGCCTGAATGTAGCGGTTTCGCGCCACGGTGATGCGGTTCTCGGTTCCCTCCAGTTGCGCCTGCAAGTCGCGGAAATTCTGGTCGGATTTCAGTTGCGGGTAATTTTCCGTCACCACCAGCAAGCGGCTCAGGGCGGAAGTCAGCTGGCCCTGGGCCGCCTGGAATTTGGCGAATGCCTCCGGATCGTTGATCAGCTCGGGAGTGGCCTGGATGCTGCCCACCCTGGCGCGCGCATCGGTTACGCCCAGCAACACAGTCTTCTCCTGCGCGGCAAAACCCTTGACGGTATTGACCAGATTGGGGATCAGGTCGGCACGCCGCTGATATTGGTTAAGCACCTCGGCCCAACTCGCCTTGATCTGCTCGTCGGTCGTTTGAAAAGTGTTGTAACCGCAGCCGCTCAATGTCGCTGCCAGCAAAACCATCCATAAGGCACGCATCGTCAATTCTCCTGAATCAAAGATAAATTCTCGCGGAAACTATAGCACTAAACCAATAAAAATGCGGTCGGCTCTTGCAGGGGCGGGCCCATGCCTGCCCTGCATCAGGCCGCCTGTCCCGCCGCGTAGCCGGAAGCCCATGCCCACTGGAAGTTATAGCCGCCGAGTTGCCCCGTGACATCGACAACCTCGCCGATGAAATACAGGCCCGGAACCGCGATGCATTCCATGGTCTTGGACGAGAGCGCGCGGGTATCGACACCGCCGCAGGTCACTTCGGCCTTGCTGTAACCCACGGTGCCGGACGGTATGACCTGCCAGTCGTGCAGATGTTCGGCAATCAGCTTGCGCTCCTTGTCGTTGTATTGATTCAGCGGCCTGTTCTCGATCTTGCTGTGCTCAGTCAACTGCGCACACCAGACATCGGAAAAATTCTTCGGGAACCACTGAACCAGGTAATTGCTGAGCAATTTTTTACTGGCCTTCTGTTCTGCAAACAATGCCAGCATATCGCAATCCGGCAGGAGATTAATGTGCAGCGGTTGTCCGTGCTGCCAGTACGAGGAAATTTGCAGGATCGCAGGACCGCTCAGGCCGCGATGCGTGACCAGCAGGTTTTCGCGGAACGACTGCTTGCCGAAACTCACGATCGTGTCGAGCGAAACGCCGGTCAGGTCGGCATAGGGCTTCCAGTCATCAGGCGCGAAAGTCAGCGGCACCAGGCCGGGCTTGAGCTTGGTGATGGGTATGCCGAACTGTTCGGCGACATGATAGCCGAACGGGGTGGCGCCAATCTTGGGTATCGAAAGACCGCCGGTGGCGATCACCAGCGAAGCTGAATTGAATTCGCCGCGCGAGGTGCTGACATGGAACCGGTGCAGCTCCTGTTTCTGCTGCCCGTCCTCCGGGGTTGGCGAGTAATTGATTTCAACGGCCTCGCAGTTCATGAAGCGCTTGACCCCGGCCGCCTCGGATTCACCGCGCAGCATGGCGATCACGGCTTCCGACTCGTCATCGCAGAACAATTGGCCCAGGGTTTTTTCGTGGTAGCCAATGTTGTGTTTTTGCAGCAGCGCGATGAAATCCTGCGGCGTGTAACGCGCCAGCGCAGATCGGCAAAAGTCCGGATTGGCGGAAATGAAATTTCCCGGTTTGGTATTGATGTTGGTAAAGTTGCATCGCCCCCCGCCGGATATGCGGATCTTTTCCGCAAGCTTTTTGGAGTGGTCCAGCAATACCACTGAACGGCCGCGTAGTCCTGCCTGGATGGCACACATCATTCCTGCTGCGCCGGAACCGATAATAATCACATCTGTCTTCATGGTTGTTTGCGTGGCTCATGCGAGCGTTGGTTAATGGGCATATTGCCTGGCGAAGGCCGTGACTGCATTGCGGTACTCGACCAAGCCGACCGCCGCACTATTGCTGTGTTCACCGCCCCTGATCAGAACGAGTTCTTTCGGCTGCTGTGCGGCGTCGAAGAGTCGCTGTGACATTTCCACGGGCACTCTTCTATCCCAGGTTCCATGAATCAGCAGTAGCGGAATTTTGAGCTGAGATATCTTTTTCAGGGAATCAAAGCGCTGGTTGAGCAGCCAGTCCACGGGAAGGAGCGGGTATGTCAACTTGCCCATATCCGTCATCGAAGTAAAGGTGCTCTCAGCAATCAATCCTGCCGCCTCGGGATGGCGAACGGCCAGATCGATTGCGACCGCCCCACCCAGAGAGTGGCCGTAAATAAAAATGTGCCCGGGACTGACGCCGCGCTTCCCGACAAGATATTGCCAGGCCGCTTCAGCATCCTCGTACACTTTAGCCTCACTCGGATTGCCGCCGCTGCTGTTGCCGAATCCGCGGTAATCCGGCAGCAACAGATTGAAGCCGTAATTATGCAAGCGCAGTGCATGCTCCAGATTGTTGCCGATATTGCGGTCATTGCCGTGCAGATAAAGCAGCGTCTCCGCGTTTTCCCGATCTGCGGGCAACCACCAGGCCTGCAATTCGCCACGATCCGGCCCGCCACCGACCGGGATGCGCAATTCCTCGAATTTCATGCCCAAACGATCCGGGGTGGTTTGCAGAAGCAGTGTAGGCTCGAATATATGCTCACGCTGCGTATCCCACATGTAAACGCAAATGACCAGATATGCCGCTGCGAATGCAGACACAATGATAATTAGACGCCGCTTCCAGACATGCATCATGTCTCCCCCTCCAGTTTTTTCCACAAACAGCAACCCTGGCTGGCCTTGTCAATATCGGAAAGTTGCTGCATATGCACGGCCAATTCTTCAGCGCTGGGCTGCAGCACACGCAGTTTTGGCCGCGGCGCATCGGTGCCCAGCACAACGGGTTTGCTAATCCCGGGTGCATCATCCCCAAGCAGGCTTTCCTGTCCGCGAGTCATCGCAAAATATACCTCGGCAAGCAATTCGGTATCCAGCAATGCGCCGTGCAGGCTGCGGTGCGCGTTATCAATTTCATAGCGGCCGCACAACGCGTCCAGGCTGTTCTTCTTGCCGGGATGCATTTCGCGCGCGATCTTGAGCGTGTCCACCACCGGGTTTTGCAGCGGCGGCATCCCGATCAGGCCCAGTTCGTGGTTAAGAAAGCCGATGTCGAACGGCGCGTTGTGGATGATAAGTTCGGCACCTGCTATGAATTCCAGAAAGCCGGGCGCGATGTCCGCGAACTTGGCTTCGTTCTGTAATCGCTCATAGGTCAAGCCGTGTACCGCCACCGCACCGGCATCGATCTCGCGTTCCGGGTTAAGGTAACGATGAAAGCGGCGCAGCGATACCTTGCGCCCGTCCAGCTCGATCGCCGCCAGTTCGATGATGCGATGGCCCTGCCTGGGATCCAGTCCGGTCGTTTCTGTGTCCACCACAATCTTACGCACCGCTCTGCCCCTGCATCATTTCCACGCCCCTGTTCGCCAGCTCGTCGGCGCGCTCGTTGCCGTCGTGTCCGGCGTGCCCTTTGACCCATATCCATTCGATCTGGTGTTGCCCGGCCAGCGCGTCCAGCCTGCGCCAGAGATCTTCGTTCTTCACCGGCTTCTTGCCGGAAGTTTTCCAGCCGCGCTTCTTCCAGTCATGTATCCAGGCACTGATACCCTGCTGCACATATTTCGAATCGGTATGCAGCCGCACATGGCAGTGCCGCTTCAGGGCTTCCAGCGCGGCAATCGCACCCATCAGCTCCATGCGGTTGTTGGTGGTATGCACTTCGCCGCCAAACAATTCACGTTCCTTGCCCCTGGTGCGCAACAGCGCCCCCCACCCGCCCACACCGGGATTGCCCTTGCATGCTCCATCGGTAAAGATTTCAATCGGGTCGGTGCCGGATGAAGCCGGCGCGGCTGGCGCTTTATTCGTTGCGGATGCTGCGTCTCTGCTCATTGCTTATCCAACTCGCTGTGATGTGTGATTTTATTGTTCAACTTCGGTGAAACCGGCAGCAACTTGCTCACCAACCCTTCATTCCATTTAGGCTTGATCAACCGCATTCCGTGCACGCGCTTGA
>DAICZN010000067.1 GCA_027311105.1 Gallionella sp. | reverse complement strand
CGGTTGCAGGATATCGAGGCGCGGCGCACGCGACTGAAAGCATTGATCGTGCTTGGCAAGGAACGCGGTTATCTGACTTACGCCGAGATCAACGACCACCTGCCGGATATGCTCGAGGTCGAGCAGATCGAAGGCGTGGTCAGCATGATCAACGAGATGGGGGTGTCGGTGTGCGATGTCGCGCCCGATGCGGAAGCTCTGATCATGACAGACGTGGCGCCGGCTGTGGCAGACGAAGATGCCGTAGAGGAAGCCGAAGCCGCGCTTTCCACGGTGGACTCGGAATTCGGGCGGACCACCGACCCGGTGCGCATGTATATGCGCGAAATGGGCACTGTAGGGTTGCTCACCCGCGAAAAAGAAATCGAGATCGCCAAACGCATCGAAGAAGGCCTGAAGCATATGATACAGGCGATTTCTGCGTGCCCGGCTACGATAGCCGAGATTCTGGCGCTGTCGGCAAAGATCGAAAACAATCAGATGCGTATCGACGAGCTGATCGATGGCTTTGTCGATACAGAAGATGAGGCAGTCATTTCTACTTCGGACAGCGAAGAAGAGAACGAGGAAATCACCGATAGCGGCGATGAAGAAGAAGACGAGGAAGCCGCGGCAGCAGAAGCGGCAGCCAATCTGGCACAGCTGAGAGAGGATGCTTTGGCGCGTTTCGCGCTGGTATCCGATCTGTTTATCAAGATGGGCAAGGCTTACGAGAAACACGGCTATCGCAGCAAGCAGTACGACAAGCTGCAAACCGGCATTTCAGACGAGTTGATGAAATTCCGCTTTTCCGCAAAGCAGGTTGATGCATTGTGCGACACCATGCGCGGGCTGGTCGAGGAAGTGCGCCGCAGCGAACGCAGCATCCAGGATATGTGCGTATCAAAAGGCAAGATGCCGCGACCGCATTTCATCAAGGCATTCCCCGGCAATGAAGACAATTTGCAATGGGTAGCGCAGGAACTGAAGACGAAAAAACCCTATAGTGAAACGCTGGAACGTTATCAGCATGCCATCGTGGAGCAGCAAAAGAGTCTGCTGGATCTGCAACGGCGTGTCGGCATCCCGATTCGCGACCTGAAGGAAATCAACCGCCAGATGACCAACGGCGAAGCCAAGGCGCGCCGCGCCAAACGCGACATGATCGAGGCCAACCTGCGGCTGGTGATTTCAATCGCCAAGAAATACACCAACCGCGGATTGCAATTCCTTGATCTGATCCAGGAAGGCAACATCGGCCTGATGAAGGCGGTGGACAAGTTCGAATACCGTCGGGGCTACAAGTTTTCCACCTATGCCACCTGGTGGATACGCCAGGCGATCACCCGTTCAATCGCCGACCAGGCGCGCACCATCCGTATCCCGGTACACATGATCGAGACCATCAACAAGATGAACCGCATCTCGCGGCAGATCATGCAGGAGACCGGGCAGGAGCCTGATGTCGCGACACTGGTGTTGAAGATGGAAATGCCCGAAGACAAGATTCGCAAGATATTCAAGATCGCCAAGGAACCGATCTCCATGGAGACCCCGGTGGGTGATGATGACGATTCTCACCTGGGCGACTTCATCGAAGACTCGCATACTGCAGTGCCTATCGATGCGGCGATCTACGAGAGCCTGCGCGGTGCCACCTCGGATATCCTGGACAGCCTGACACAGCGCGAAGCCAAGGTATTGCGGATGCGCTTTGGTATCGAAATGAACACCGACCACACGCTGGAAGAAGTGGGCAAGCAATTCGATGTCACACGCGAACGTATTCGTCAGATTGAAGCCAAGGCGCTGCGCAAACTCCGCCATCCTTCGCGTTCCGAGAAGCTGAAAAGCTTTCTGGACAGCGAAAATTAAGCTGAGTATCACAAAACTCTTTCGGGTCGTTAGCTCAGTTGGTTAGAGCAGAGGACTCATAATCCTTTGGTCGGTGGTTCAAGTCCACCACGACCCACCAATAAAGCAAAGGCCTGCAGAAATGCAGGCCTTTTGTATTTCTACCACCACGTTCTTGCTGAACATATCCGAAATACGCAGCCCAAATCGGCCAGTCAGAAATTGCACCAAAAATCGAAACCATTCCGGGCGAGAAAATGACATCCTCGACGACTTTCTGGCGCCAGCATTATTTGCTGACTATCCCGCGGAGTAATTTTTCCGCTGTCAATCCA
The DNA here is from genome assembly GCA_027311105.1 of Gallionella sp. Classification (GTDB taxonomy): domain Bacteria; phylum Pseudomonadota; class Gammaproteobacteria; order Burkholderiales; family Gallionellaceae; genus Gallionella. The sequence continues at coordinate 24,681 of DAICZN010000067.1, read as the reverse complement.
ACCCGGAACACTCATGCATTGCGGCAGCTGATAATTTCCGGTCATCATTTGACTGTGGCCCAGAAGTTATAGCCCGCGCTGAGAAACTCGCCGTAGGGGATGTAATGCGAGCCGTCGCAGGAAAAAGTGAGACCGACTATGCCGTTAAAGAGATTCAGTGTGCCTGAGCGCAGATAAAACATCTCGTCCATAAAACGCAACTCCCGAAACGTGTCCAGCACGGGACGTATCTTGTCATACGGGACCGCTGCTTCAGGCGGATAGGACGTTTTTGGATAAGCGAGGCAAATGTCCGGGTCGATTAAGGCATCGATATCGAGCAGCCGGTAGCGATAGGGATCTTCCATTACCCAAATGACAGCGCGGCTGCTGGAAAAATGCAACATCACATGGTATACGCCATGGTAAACCATCAATTCTTCAACCACCCCCAGAACGGTTTCGATTTGCTGATCCATGACACTTTCAACCCTGTTCTGGTGAAAGACGGTGTCGCGGATGGAGGGATCGCCCTTGAGCTGGCGCCAGAGAACGGGTTCATCATACAGGCCGTGTGTGAGAGGGAGGTCGCGCAGATCGAAATCGGTGCCGATAAATCCCAGCACAGCGCCCGAAGGATTTCGCACAATTTGCACTGCCGTAAGCGAAGGGCGCCGCCCAAGCAGGCTGATGTATGCTTCTGAAAGCAGGGTGCCAGTGACTGGCAGGACTTCGCACATATATGGTCGCTTCGATCGATCCCGGCCGAAAGATGCTGCCATTAATCCATCGGCCTCGACATTGCTGCTTATTTGAACCCCGTTGATATCCAACGCGTAAAGAGATTTGCCGTATCGCAGTGTTTTCAAGCCTTCATTCAAAACCAGATCGAGCCTGGCGCGATCCGTCCAAACCTGGTTGCAGCGCGCCGCCAGTTGCTGCAAAGGCTCCTGCAAAATGTTCAATAATTCCTTGCGCTGATGCGCGATGCTTTCCTGCAAGCTTCTTTTTGCCTGGTGCATGATTTAACCTCGTAACTGTAGCTCTCTGACGATATCTGCTTGGAAAAGCATTCGCTGGCCATTACCGGGCATAAATATGCTAGCCGACGTCCGAGTAATCCATGGCCATGATTTTCGGCGCTCGGTCTATGCGGTATAGGACGACCAGCAAGCCAATGGTTGAAATGAACATGAAGTGCGGACCGAATAACCAGAACACCAGCGGCACCATGAAATAGTATGCGCGCATACCCAGGCTATAAAACTTGCCTGCCCGGTTAAGGTGGGTCGCAACATGTGCGGGCGAAATCATTTTGTGGTTTAGTGCAATGGGTACGTTGACCATGTAGCCCACGTGGTTGAATACCCGGATCGACATGGAAAAACTAAAGAAGGCCACGAACATGTCCAGCAGCAAACAGATAAGCTTGGTCAGCCAAAGTTCGGGCGGCGTCGCGCCGACAATGTTCAGAACATGCCAGGTTGATTCAAGCTTGCCGCCTTCGCTGAGAGTCAAGATGCCGATGATCATCAGCACCGAGGTGGAAGCGAGGAAGGTGGCGGCCATAGTCGAATTGCGCAGGGTTTGAACAGCCAGTATGTCCCTGCGTTCATGCATGATGGTTTCCACCCATGATGTTCGCGCAATGATGTTTATTGCCTGCACAGTATATGTGGGATCCTTTTTCACCTTGCTGCGGATGAATAAATGGTAAGCGAAGATCAGCGAGGCGCTTGCGATAAAGCTGACAAGATCGAAAATGTAGGAGTTAAATTGGGCGTGCATTGTTTGGTCCATCACAAAGTAGCCTTCATGGTTGTTGCGGAAAGTATGCTGGAACGATCATATTACGCATGCCGCGTTTGCTGATGCATCATAACGAAAATTTAATGCTGGATGCCATCAATAACCATATGGGTTGCAGCTGGTAAAGACTGCGCCGGTCACCAGGAACCGGCGCGTGAATGAACACGCATTGTCAAAACAGGCAACGCCAGTTAACGTCCTGGAATCCAGGATTCATCCGAGATTATTGAGTTCGCCGATGCTGGAAAACACTTGAGCTTCGGCCTGAACGTTCAGATGGCTTTCAAAGCAGTCAATGCCGCGTCGTAATTCGGTTCCTTTTTGATATCGCTGACCAGCTCTGTGTAGCGCACCATATTGTTGCTGTCGAGCACGATCACGGCCCGGGCGGTGAGCCCGGCCAGCACCCCATCCGCGATCTTGACGCCGTAGTCGCGCATGAACTCCCTGCCGCGCATGGTGGAGAGATTGTCCACGTTGCTCAGCCCTTCGCTGCTGCAGAATCGAGCCATCGCGAAGGGCAGATCAGCGGAGATGTTGATTACGACGGTATTGTCCAGGCTGGAAGCCTCTTTGTTGAAGCGGCGCGCAGAAGCCTGGCAGGTTGGTGTATCCAGGCTGGGCACGATATTCAGCACCTTGCGCTTGCCGGCATAGCTGCCCAGTGTGACGTCCTGCAAGTCCTTGTTCACCAGCGAGAAGCTGGGCGCGGGTTTTCCCACCTGCGGAAAATCGCCATAAAGTTTTACGGGTGTGCCGCCAAGGGCTGTGGTTAGTGTGGTTTTGGTCATGCTGTTCTCCTTTGGTAAAGTATGTGGCTCGCTGTCATCCCGCGTCAATATTCGGGAATCTCCTAAAATCAGCCAACTTTGTCAGGCTCGAATTATTTCGAGGTCAGTGATGATACTCTTCCCGTTGATGCCGTGCTGCAGGAGCGGTTTCTGCCAAGTGCTATTCAAGGCAAACCAGGGACAGCCGGAAACAATTGTTGAATCTATTTCATGTTCGCAACTCTTAATTGCAAATCAGCACGCCTGTTCGGCTGACTGACCTGCCGGTTCCGGAACGCTTGAAAGCGATGCAATGCAGCTTGCATGGCCATTGCAGACGTTTTTGCAACCGGGTAACTTAATGAAATCAAGAGAGGAATATTATGTTTGAACCTATTGTTATCCCCTTCGGGGCGAAGATGCTTTTCAACACGGTAACGCTTAAACCAGGCGTGCAACTTGAAGAAGTGGAAATGGCGCTGGGCGAGATGTGCAATGTCGTAAAAGACACATACGGCGGGGACAAAGGCGGTTTTATCGCCGGCCAGGTTTTCAAGTTTTCGGGTTTCATTTCGGACGAAGGTTCATTGGGCGGGCTCAGGGCAGCCGATGATCATGTGGCGATCGTCACCTTTTGGCGGTCCTTTGATGAGCATGAAAAATCGCACGCTGACGAAGCATTCAAGGACAAGTTTTCGGCGCTGACCGCGCTATGCACGGATAGCAAGGAATTCGGCTACGACATGCTGTGGCAGGGAGTGCCCGAGTGATATGGCATCCCGGACGGTATCATAATGCCGGGAACGGAATCACAAATGAATTCCGGTGCGGCTCCAATCTGTTGTGCCAAGCTGAATGTTTTGGCCATTAAGCGCTGGCGGGTATCATTACGCGGCTTGCGCGATGCTATCAATGACACGGTATCCCGCCGCATGCAGCATCTTTATTTCACTCACAAAGAACATTTTTGGCCGTACGGTTTGCACTACCAGCACGCCGAATAAAATTTCATTCCTGATCAATGGGATGCCCAGATAGCTCTGGTATTTTTCCTCACCGGAACCTTGAATATGATAATAATCGGGGTGGGTGCTCGGATTTTTTACCGACAGGGATCGGCGCGTCCTTGCCACAGCGCCGGTCAATCCCTGCTTTACCGACATGCTCACACCAAGAACGGATTGGCTTAATCCGCTGGTGGCAACGAGTCTTAGTTGGTTGCCGGCGTGGTTAAGGGTATACAAACTGCACACGTCGACTTTAATTTCCTCGCCAAGTTTTTTTACAATTGAACTTAGGTAAAAAGATTCTGACGGCATAAACTTCCTTTAATAGAGGTTGGCAAGGTTGTTGTAATGCCGGAGTAAGTTTCGCAAATGTCGTGCCAGCAGGATATTTGTCGAATACCGGGTTTTACCTGGGGCCTGCCGGTAAAATAATGAATTGATTATGGAGAGAATTTATTGGCAAGCGGTAAAAAGCAAGACCGTGTTCAGCCACGATGAATATTTGAAAAGATTTAAGCGTGCACCTTTTCGGAGCATAATTTGACAATGCAAAGATTCAGCGCCGGATGACCGGGCCTGTTTGACCCGGCAACACCGCTATCCTTCAGACTATATGGCAGCACTTGAAGGGCGCATGTTGAAAACATTATTACTGCCCGAACGTTTTCCGTGAAAAATCCGGCAGGCGCCCGGGCGGGAGTATCATGCCACGCGGCGGCCAAAAGTTTTGTGCGTGCGGGGAAACTACCTTGACTGTATATTAGTAACTGTTAATATGTTTGTGGTTCGTTTGCGTGCTCATTTTTCCGGAGGTGCGGCATGGCCGGTAAAGCGAAAAGGATTCAATTTTGGCAGGAGATTGCTCTGGCTCTGGCAATCAAGGGCCTTGTGCTCGCTGTCATCTGGTCGGTGTGGTTTTCTGCCCCGGAGGATGCCGTACTCAATGACCAAAAAGCGGCCGCCAGGATTTTTCCCGGCAACAAATGAGGGAACATGACCATGATTCCGTCCGCTGAACTCGTTGATTTATCGCGCCTGCAGTTTGCAATCACGGCTTTGTATCATTTTCTTTTTGTTCCGCTGACCCTGGGCCTTTCTTTCCTGCTGGTCATTATGGAATCGGTCTACGTGATGACCGGGAAGGAAGTTTATCGCGACATGACCCGGTTCTGGGGCAAGTTGTTCGGTATCAACTTTGCCCTCGGGGTGACAACAGGCCTCACAATGGAATTCCAGTTTGGCACCAACTGGGCGTATTACTCGCATTATGTGGGCGACATTTTCGGTGTGCCGCTCGCCATCGAAGGGCTGATGGCATTCTTTCTGGAGTCGACTTTCGTCGGCTTGTTCTTTTTTGGATGGAATAAATTATCCAAAGTGCAGCATCTTCTGGTTACCTTTCTGGTGGCGCTGGGTTCCAATCTTTCGGCGCTGTGGATATTGATCGCCAACGGCTGGATGCAGAATCCGGTCGGCGCAGAATTCAACTATCACACCATGCGCATGGAGATGACCAGCATCACCGACCTGCTGTTCAATCCGGTGGCGCAGGTCAAGTTTGTGCATACTGTCTCGGCGGGCTATGTGACAGCCTCGATGTTCGTGCTCGGCATCAGCGCCTATTACCTGCTTATCGGACGGGACAAGGCATTTGCGATGAGGTCAATTGCCGTAGCCGCCGGCTTTGGTCTCGCCTCCGCGCTGTCTGTGATCGTGCTTGGGGATGCCTCCGGCTATACGGTGGGCGAAGTGCAGCGCGTCAAGCTGGCCGCTATCGAGGCGGAATGGCACACTGAAAAAGCGCCTGCGGCCATTACCGCGTTCGGCTTTCCCAATGAGGCCACCCAGCGCACTGATTACGCAATCAGGATTCCTTACCTGCTGGGCCTGATCGCAACCCGTTCGGTTGACGAGCAGATCACCGGAATAGCCGAGCTGCGCGAGGGAAATGAGGCAAAAATCAGGAATGGCATGATCGCATACTCGGCCCTGGAAAAATTGCGCGCCGGAGATGCCAGCGATGAAACCAAAATGCTGTTTGAAAAATACAAAGCCAATCTGGGTTATGGTTTGCTGCTCAAAAAATATACGCCGGACGTGGCGGATGCAACTGAAGAGCAGATCAGGATGGCATCCCGCGACACCATACCGGGAATTGCCCCGATGTTCTGGACATTCCGCATCATGGTGGCAATTAGCCTTGTCATTCTTTTCATAATTTCCGCCAGTTTCTATTACGTCGCGAAACGCAGCATCGCGGAAAAAAAATGGCTGCTTAAACTTGCGTTGTACAGCATCCCCTTGCCGTGGATCGCCTGTGAGATGGGCTGGATAGTCGCCGAATACGGGCGACAGCCGTGGACCATCAGCGGCATCCTGCCGACACGGTTGAGTACATCCAACCTCGACCCGTCCAGCGTGTACTTCAGCCTTGCCGGCTTCGTCGGCTTCTATACGCTACTGCTTGTGGCTGAACTGTACCTGATGTTCAAGTATGCGCGCCTTGGCCCGCAGAGCCTGCATACCGGCCAATACGGCAGCGCATAGGGAGAAAACAATGCTATTCGACTATGAGACACTGAAACTGATCTGGTGGCTGTTCGTCGGTGTCCTGCTGGCCGGTTTTGCCATCACCGACGGGTTCGACCTGGGTGTCGGGGCGTTGCTGCCGTTTCTGGGCAAGAATGACGAAGAGCGCCGCGTCATCATCAATTCGGTGGGCGCCACATGGGAAGGCAATCAGGTCTGGTTCGTCACTGCGGGAGGCGCGATCTTCGCCGCCTGGCCCATTGTTTACGCGACAGCTTTTTCCGGATTCTACATCGCCTTGATGTTGACGCTGTTCGCGCTGTTTTTCAGGCCGGTGGGTTTTGACTACCGCAGCAAGGTGGCTGATCCCCGCTGGCGTTCCGTCTGGGACTGGGGGCTGTTCGCGGGAGGGTTCGTGCCCGCACTGATCTTCGGCGTCGCCTTCGGCAACCTGCTGCAAGGCGTTCCGTTCAGTTTCGACAATGACCTGCGTGTCACATACAGCGGCAGCTTCTGGCAGTTGTTGAATCCCTTTGGATTGCTCGCGGGCACGGTCAGCCTGGCTATGCTGCTGATGCACGGCTCGATCTATCTCCAGATCAGGACTGAGGGTGTGATAGCTGCGCGTGCCCGGTTCGTGACCAGGGTAACCGGCGCGGTGTTCATCCTTGCCTTTGTTCTCGCCGGCGTCTGGATCATGAAGGGGATAGCAGGCTACCGCATCGTTGCCATGCTGCCCGCAGATGTTGCGTCGACCCCGCTGGACAAAGTGGTGGAAAAAGCCGCGGGGGCATGGATGGACAACTACAGCGGCCATCATTGGCTGTGGCTGGCACCGCTTCTGGCTATCGTTGGCGCCTTGCTGGCGATAGTTGCATCAGGGGCGAAAAAAACCGTTGCGGCTTTCATCTCGAGTTCCGTGATGATCGCCGGAGTGATCTTTACCGCAGGCATTGCGATGTTCCCCTTCATCATGCCATCGAGCACAGACCCGGGAAGCAGCCTGACCATATGGGATGCGGTGTCCAGCCATAAAACACTGCAAATCATGTTCTGGGTGGTGGTCATTTTCCTGCCCGTTGTGCTGGCATATACCTCCTGGGTGTACCGGGTGCTGCGCGGAAAAATCACGGTCGAGTCGATACGCGCCAACGAACACAACGTTTATTGAAAGGAATAACCATGTGGTATTTTGCCTGGATGCTTGGAGTCGGCCTGGCAATGGCGTTTGGCATCATCAACGTCATGTGGCTGGAGGCCGACTACTTTCACAAGATCGATCAGGATGGGGCGCGAGACGCGGGCAGGCTGAGCTGACCCGGGTCTCCTTTGCGGCCAGCGATCCGCGGCAAGTGCGGGGCGCGGTTGCAAATCGGGCGCTGAATATTTTTAGTCGGATTCGCGCTGGATAAACGAAGTCTTGCTTCCGAAATCCTTTGGTGGCGGCGGCTTGTAAGCGAAATTCTGTGCCATGGTGTGAAATATCGGTGTCGGGCACACCAGCCGCGAGCAGGCTTTGGCAATGAACGCGGCGGCCATCAGCGGCAATACCATTTCATGGTTGTCTATCATCTCCATGACGATGACGAAAGCGGTGATGGGTGCCTGGGTAACGCCGGCGAAATAGGCGACCATGCCGAGTATGATCGTTGCGCCCGCCGGCACGGTGGTGAAGAAGGGTGCAATATTGGCGCCGAACCCCGCTCCCGCGGAAAGCGTGGGTGCCATGAGCCCGCCTGGTATCCCGCTGACGTACGAAATCGCAGTGGCGGTCATTTTCAACAGGCCGTAACTTTCCGGAAAAGTGGAATTGCCGCCGAGCAGCGATTTCGCCTCGCCGTATCCGCTGCCGTATGTGTTGTTGCCGGAAGCGAGTCCGACCAGCGCCAGCAGCAATCCGCAGACTGCCGCGAACGCGATGGGTTTTTCCCGTATCCATGCTCCCATGCGCCCCGACAGGCCCTTGTTGACCTCGATCAGCGCGCGGCTGAACGCTCCGCCCAGCAGCCCGCCCGCGATGCCGCATACGATGACCACGTACCATTCCTTGCCGAAACCCATGGATTCCGAGGTGTGGCCGAAATAGGAATAGTTCCCGAGCAGCGCGAGCGAAGTGATCCCGGCGATGATCACAGTCATCAGGATGGTGGTGCTGTTGTGCTCTTCGAAAGAGCGGCTCATCTCCTCGATGGCGAACACGATGCCCGCCAGCGGCGTGTTGAAAGCGGCGGCAACCCCGGCTGCGGCGCCGGCGAGTATCAGCCCCTTTTCAAGGTCGTGCCTGGGGAAACGCGCAAGACTGCCCAGTTTATGCATGATGGATGCGCCGATCTGCACGGTGGGGCCTTCGCGTCCCACTGACGTGCCGCACATCAACCCCGCGATGGTGAGCACGATTTTCCCGCCCGTCACGCGCAGTGACAGCACCTGTTCGCGAACCTTGCGGCTTTCTTTCGGGTCCAGCGATGCGATGACCTGGGGGATGCCGCTGCCTTGCGATCCGGGAAAGTACTTGCGGGTGATGAACAGGATCAGTGCGAGTCCGAGCGGTGTGACCAGCAGGGGCAGATAAGGTGAAACGGCAAGCAGCTTGTGGAATACGCCGTTCGCCCACTCGGCGGCAATTGCAAACAGAATTGCGGCAACCCCCACGCTGATTGCCCCGCTCCAGAATATCAGGCGGCGTTTCCATTCCAGGATCAAATCATCTTCCGGCAGCAGAAATTTCATCGTTTACCCAAGGCTTCCACCCGAAGGTGATAAATGCGAATATTGCGAACGGCTATTGGAACCGGCGGGTGGGCCAGGATTCCGAACAGATCGAGTCGAAGTGCTTCCACATTGGCAATTCTGTTATATCGGGGTGACATTACTTCCCGGTTATTTGCGGCGTCCTTTAGCGGAACAGGTGACGGAGACGATGTTGAGCGTGTCCTTGTCAAAAGCGGCGCTGACCGGCTTGATCGTGCACTTGCGCTTGGCTGGCGTCGATTTGATGGCTACATTGTAGTCGCTTCCGTCGGGCAGGCGCATCCCGGGGAAAATGAACTTGCCGTTGGTTGCTATCGCCAGGTCGGTTGCCCCGTTGAGCTGAAGCACCAGTCCCTTGCCGGCAAGGCCGGAAACCGTACCCCCGATGGCGTAGCTGTCGGTGGTGCAATTGATGGTGACGTTGCTGATGGCTGCGGCGGCAATGGTGCCACTCCCCTGCGCTACGGTACAGCTCTGTTTGACAGGGGAGAAAGGCGCGACTTTGACGGTAACCGAGTAGGCACTTCCTTTGGTCAGGTTTTTGGGGAAGTTGAATTTGCCGTTGGCGCTGACTGCAAGATCATTGGCCCCGTTGAGCTGGATTACCAGCCCGTTGCCGGTAAGTCCGGTCACCGAGCCGCCGATGGTAAGGGGAACGGCCGCTACAACAGGGGCCGGAGGGGGAGCTTTCTCACCCCCGCCACAACCGGACAATCCGGCAATCACGATCCCTGCCCATGCTGCAATCACAGTCTGTGTGAACCTTGTCATCATTTGCTCCTTGTGCCGTTCATTTCACCGGACATCGGTTGAAGTCCGCTTTCCGGGCGGTTATTCATTCCCCGGAACAATACGGAAACTTGTGTCCGGCGAGATTGTACACAAATTATGCGGGCCATTCGCTAGCGGCAGATATTCCGCGCCACTGTTGCACAGCATGCGTTTGTGCGGAGACTGCGGTTTTCACGGCGATATTTCGGGCCGACAGCATCAGGGTTTTGCGGGATACTCGTACCGCCGGTTCTCAAACTCAGCGAAACCTTGCCCGGCAAGGTTATCAGGCAAAAATCGGGTGGCAATTCAAAGATTCATTTGTGTTCCGCATTGCGTTGGGAGGCAGCGGTGACACGTGCCGAATATAGCAGGCCGGCCGCGCTGAAGGCCAGGTAGACGAGGTAACTGGCCAGATAAAGCAGCGCGCTGCGCTCCATCGTCATGCCGCTGGCGAATAGCCACAACAGCAGTGCATACAGGGGCAGGGACAAGGCCTCTCCCGCCATGATCAGTCCCGTGCGGTGTGCGGAGAAAAGACCGAACAGGAACAGCCAGGCGGCGATGCGTATCCAGCAACCCAGCATGAACAGCCCGGCTGTTTTATCGCTCACGACAAAGCGCGCGTCATAAAGCGCTGCCAACATGGAGCGCTGGTTGAAAAATATAAGCAGCAGCAGACACGCAGCCGGAACCAGCACCATCACCCCGGCACGCATCATCTCCTTCCTGAATTTCGCCGAACCATAAGTGCTGCTGAAACGCGGCAGAAAGATCAGCGACAGCACGCCTGCCGCAGTGGCGGTCACCCATTCGGTGGACCGCCACAAGGCCTGCAGGAACCCCACATCGCTCCATGACAGTGTGCCGGACAACATGCCGCGCACCAGCAGCATGGACACCGGGCTCATGATGCCGATCACCAGCCCGACGGGCACGAATTTGACCAGCTTGCGAAAATATTCCGCTTCATCCACGCTGTCGTCGCGAACTTCGGACAGTTTGTGTATGTACTGCCAGATCACGATGCCGATGACGGCTGTCACCAGGCTTTGCACCCAAATCAGCCCGCGCAATGACATCCCCAACCATGCGCTTGCCGCAACCAGCAGCAATGTCAGGCTGGTTAGCAGCGCCAGCCACAGCATGCGCTGCTGCTGGTGTTTGCCCAGCCAATACGCGTTGAGCGTGGCGGGCACGACCGCGATGCATCCGGCCAGCGCGGCCAGCAAGAACAAATCCGTTTCGATTTCGCCCCGGGTGAGCCAAACTGCCAGCCGGGGCGAGGCAAGCGCCACGATCAACCCGGCGGCCAGTGATGTTCCCGCTCCCAGCTTCAGCGCATCCCGCAGCAGAACCTTTTCATGGCGCGATTCGCTGGCCTGGGTGATCAGCACCGTGAGCCCCTGCAACACTCCCGCCGTGGTTACCGCGCCGACCAATTCCACGACCGATTGCAGTTGCGCCCACAAGGCAACCAGGGTTGGGCCGCCGGCTAGTGCCAGAACCTTGTCCAAGCCCGCCCTGCCCAACAAATCGATCAGGATGATGACGAAGGCAGCCAGTACGCTTTGGATAGAAGTCAACGCGGCCTCCTTGAAGTCAGGGTTTGCGCAGCAGCGGTGCGCGTGGCGGGAAGGGAGCTGCGACAAGCGCAGCCGGCATGGCTACAGCTCAAGTACCGCCTTTCCGGTATCCGGGGTCTCCAGGCTGACCCTGCCCAGTTTGCCGCTGCGGTAATCCGTCAGCAGGATCATCGCCGCCTTTTCCATGTCGGGTTCACCGCTCCGGCCCTTGAGCAAACAGCCGCGCTTTTTCGCGACGGCTTCGATCACGTCCATGCCATCCAGGCCGTCCTCGGCAACACCATAGCGCGCGGCGAGCAGGCCGGGATAGCGCGCAAGCACTGTGGCGGCGAGATATTCGGCAACTTCTTCATCGATGGTGGCGTTGCGTCCGATGGCGTGTATCGTGGCAAGCTTGAGGCCATCTTCGGGATTCTCGATCTTGGGCCACAGCAGCCCCGGTGAATCGGTGAGCGTCATGTGTTCATTGATGTTGTGGCTCTGCTGCGATTTTGTTACCGCGGGCTCATCACCCACATTTGCGACCCTGCGTTTGAGCAGCGTGTTCATCAGCGTGGATTTTCCGACGTTGGGTATCCCCATGATCATCATGCGCAACGGCTTGTGGGTGGTGTTGCGATGCGGCGCGAGTTGCTGGCACAAGGCGGGAACCCGGGCGGCATCGCCCTTGTTTTTGCAGCTTAGCGCGACGGCCCTGACACCCGGCTGCCGGTTGAACAGGTTCAGCCAGGCCTGGGTTGCAGCCGGATCGGCGAGATCAGCCTTGTTGAGGATCTTCAGGCAGGGGCGCTGGCGCAGCAGGCGCAGCTCGGTGATCATCGGGTTGCAGCTCGCTTCGGGCAGGCGCGCATCCAGCACTTCAATGACGACATCGATGAATTCCATGGTCTCGGCGGCTTTTCTGCGCGCCGAGTTCATGTGACCGGGAAACCACTGTATGGACATTTGCGATTGGCTTTATGAATGAAGGCGGATTTTACTCCGGACAGATGGCGCTCATCCTGAAAACTTGCCGGGGCGGGTTATGTCTGTGCCGCAGCCATGGCAGATCGGCGTTGCAGGCGGGTCAGTCCGGTTTCAGCAGCGCCAATTGCGCATCGTCCAGGTAACACCACTCACCCCCGGCCAGCCCCAGTCCGTCGAGTTTCAATCCGCCTATCTGCGAACGGCACAGCGCGACACAATGATTTCCGGCGGCTGCCAGCATGCGCTTGACCTGATGATACTTGCCCTGTTCCAGCACGATCTCGATACGGTGGGTATCAACCATGCTGCAGGTCAGGGCCGCCAGCGGCGCGGGCTCATCATGCAGTTTCACCCCGGCCAGCAAGGCGGCAACCAGTCCGGGCGTGACCGGATCATGCGTGGTCGCGACATAGACTTTCGGGATGTGCCGTTTTGGCGAAGACTGGGTGTGGATGAACGGCCCGTCATCCGACATCAGCAGCAGGCCGGTGGTGTCGTGATCAAGACGGCCCACCGGCTGCACGTCGCGCCGCGCGAATTGTTCCGGCAGAAGTGTGTGCACGCCGGGGTGATGGCTGGCTTTTCTCGAGCACTCGAAATTGGCCGGCTTGTTCAGGGCAATGTACACGTTTTCGCGGAAAATCCACTCTTCGCCGAATATCCCGAACACCAGTCCGCGGGTCTCGAGAGAGATGTGGTTGTCGCTGATCACCTGGCCGGCGATGCTCACCTCGCCGGCGGCAACCACTTCACCGCACCACTTGCGCGTGCCAAATCCCTGCGATTGCAGGATGCGATCCAAAGTCAATTTTCCCATGCGCGGACTTTAGCAGAAGCGGTGCCGGGTTGGGGAATGCTGCGCAGAAAGCGATGAATTCACCGGCTTGATTTTGGTATAACAACATTTGCACAACAAAGTTGAGACCGCCTAGAATGCAGCCATGAGTCATTACTTGCCTCTTTCCCGCGTCACCAGGCTGGTCGGGATATCCCGCCATGCATTGCAGGAAATGATACGCGGCGGCACGCTCGATACCTTTGATGGCATGGTCGAGCTGGATGAGTTGTTGCGCGCATTTCCCGGTGCAAAATGGGACGATGATGCCGAATACCGCCGGGTCACGGAGATCAAGGAGAAGGCTTTCGGCAAGCGCGTATTCGAACGGGCGATGCCGGACAAGGAAGTGTTGTCGGCACGCCTGATCGAGCTGGGCAGGGAGTATGCCGCGACCAAGGCGTTGTTGATGCATTACAGCCAGGTGTTGTCATGGCTGGACGAAAAGATCGACGAGATCGAGGAAGAACAGGGCCCGGGAGAACAGGGCAAAGCAACCCGCCATGCGCTGCACACGGTGCGCGCATTTATAGCGCGCAACCTAGGGGAAATGCCGCACGGCGCCGTGCAGGCCCGGGCGCTGATCGCACAGGAAAGGATAATGAAAATCATGTCGGCACACGTCACCATCCAGCCCAGCGGGCATGAATTCTTTGTCGAGAGCAATGACACGATTCTCGAGGCTGCGCTGCGCGCCGGGGTATCGCTCAATTACGGCTGCAGCAACGGCAACTGCGGCGAGTGCCGGGCGCGCCTGGTGTCGGGCGAGGTCAAAAAAGTCCATGCGCATGACTATGTGTTGAGCCAGTCCGAAAAGGACTCGGGGGTTTTCCTGATGTGCTGCTGCGCGGCGGTGAACGATGTGGTGCTCGAAGCCGGCGTGGCGGGGGCAAATGACATCCGGGAACAACATCTGGCGGCCAGGGTGAAATCGGTGGAAGAATTCAATTCCCGGCTGGCAGTCCTGCATCTGCAGGCTCCGCGCAGCCAGCGCCTGCGTTTCCTGGCCGGGCAGGCGGTCCGCCTGTCGGCGCAGGGCGGGAGCGGGCTATACGCGATCGCAAGCTGCCCCTGTGAAGAACGGCATATCGAGATCCATATATCGCACCGGCCGGGCGATGCATTCTCGGAACTGCTGTTCGGCGGTTTGAAAGCGCACGACAGCGTCGAGGTGGAGGGGCCATACGGCGAGTTCGTGCTGGAAGATGTCTCGACCCGTCCGATCATCTTTGTCGCATTCGGCATCGGCTTCGCGCCGATCAAAAGCCTGATCCAGCATGCAATGTCGCTTGACCTGGCCGAATCGATGGACCTGCACTGGCTTGCGGACGAGGCGGGGCACTACCAGAACAACCTGTGCCGCGCCTGGGCGGATGCGCTTGATAATTTTACTTACGTGCCCCACGCCCAAACCGCAGATGCAGAAACCGTGCTGGCCAATATTGCCGGCGATTATCCCGACCTGCACCGTTTCGATGTCTATGCGGCAGGCACGCCAGAACAACTGCAGAGCGCTAAACGCCTATTCCTGAAACAGGGGCTGCCGGAGCAACATTGGAGGGCCAGCCCCGATTGAATCTCCGCGCTGTATCTGGCCCGCTCCGCAAGATCCCCTGTTTCGCAAGTTCAATTATTCGTTGCGCTAATAAATTCCCCGTCCAGATAAAACCACTTCCCATCCTCGCGTACAAATCGGCTGACCTCATGCAGGCGGCCGGCTCGGCCGCCGATCCTGTAGCGTGCGACGAATTCCACGGTGGCTCTGTCCGCTGATTCTGCATTGTGCCCCCTGATCTCAAGTCCTATCCATTTCGTATTGTCCGTTGCAAGATCAAGAGCGGCGGGACGGGTGTTGTCATGCCATGAGGCAAGCAGATAAGCTTCCAGCCTGAGAACATAGGCGCTGTAACGCGAGCGCATCATGGCCGCGGCATCCGGTGCCGGTATACCGTTGTGATAGGTGCCGCAACAGGCGGCGTAGTCGGCCGACCCGCACGGGCAGCGCAGCGGTTTCGTCGTCATCGCCGCTCCATCATGCGGCCTGGCGAAAGCCGCCCTGCAAAACTTCCAGTCCGATTTCTGTCATCCCGGCAGCGCTGGTCACCATGATGTGGCCTTCCTGTATCGTGCATTGCAGTTGCATCGTGCGGCTGGCCAGCGCGGCCAGGGCCAGCGTGGTTTCCATCGGCAGCCTGATTACGGTCAGGTTGTTCAGGCGCTGCAACTTGTCGCGATTCTCGTTCCACCAGATGCCGGCGGAGCGGCCGTAGCAAATGATCGTGACCCGGCCGGCGCGTCCGCTGGCCTTGCGGATGACGCGCTCGTCGGGCAGCCCCGCTTCTATCCAGTGTTTGATCGCGCCGGTAAGGTCCTTTTGCCACAGGTCGGGTTCATCATCGCTGCTCATGCCCTTGCCAAACGCCAGTGCATCGCCGGCGTAAAGTGCAAAAGCGAGCAGGCGCACCATCATGCGCTCATCGGTTTCAGACGGGTGCCGCGCCAGAGTCAGGGCGTGTTCGGCATAATAGTGCCGATCCATGTCGGCGACCTGGAGCGTTGCCTTGAAAATGGTTGCCTTGATGGCCATAAGAGTGAAGTTTTGCAGGGATTTTCAGCCTGGCATTTTACAGGGAGTCCCGCCCGAGCGGATGGTATTGCGCCGCTGTTCCGACTATAATCCGCACCGATTTTAGAATTCGCTATTCGGCAGATACTAAAGATGCAGCTATTCACTTTTGGCATTAACCATCAAACCGCGCCGCTTGCCGTGCGCGAGCAGGTCGCGTTCAACGCGGACGGGATGGAGAACGCCCTGCGTGACCTGGTGGAAAACGGCGCGGCCAAGGAGGCGGCGATCCTGTCCACCTGCAACCGCATGGAGCTGTATTGCAATGCCACGCATCCCGGCCACGCAGTCGACTGGCTGGCGCAGTATCACCAGATACCGCGCAAGGAGATCGAGCCCTATCTCTACACCCTGCCGCGCGAGCAGGCGGTAAAGCATTCGTTCCGCGTGGCGAGCGGCCTTGATTCCATGGTGCTGGGCGAACCGCAGATACTGGGGCAAATGAAACAGGCGGTGCGCCAGGCCGAGCAGGCCGGCACGCTCGGCTTCCTGCTGCACAAGCTGTTCCAGCGCACTTTTTCGGTGGCGAAGGACGTGCGTACCCAGACCGAGATCGGCGCGAATCTGGTTTCGATGGCTGCCGCCGCGGTAAGACTGGCCGAGCGGATTTTCCCGAGCATCGCGGACCAGCGGGTGTTGCTGATCGGCGCCGGCGAAATGATAGAGCTCAACGCGGTGCATTTCGCGGCGCGTTCACCCAGGCACATCACCGTGGCGAACCGCACGCTCGATCGTGCGCAAACTCTGGCGCGGCGCATCAATGGCACGGCGATCACGCTGACCGATCTCCCCGAACAGCTGGCCCTGCACGACATCATCATCACCTGCACCGCCAGCCAGCTGCCCATCCTGGGCAAGGGCATGGTGGAGAGCGCGCTCAAGTCGCGCAAGCACCGCCCGCTGTTCATCGTCGACCTGGCCGTGCCGCGCGATGTGGAGGTGGAGGTCGCGGAGTTGGGCGACGTGTTCCTGTACAGCGTGGATGATATCGCCGAGGTGGTGAAGGACGGCCTCGATGCGCGCCAGGGCGCCGTCAAGGAAGCCGAGGTGATCATCGACTCCAGCGTGTCCGATTTCGTCCACTGGATGGAATCGCGCGAAGCGGTGCCGACGATACGCGCATTGCGCGACCACGCCGAACGGGATCGCCGCCATGAACTCGAAAAAGCACTGCGCCTGCTGGCCAGGGGCGAGAGCCCGGAAAAGGTGCTGGAAGCCATGAGCAGCAGCCTGACCAACAAATTCCTGCACGCGCCCACCCATGCGCTGAACCAGGTGCACAGCGGTGACCGGGAAGCTTTTCTTGAAGTGATCCATCGTCTGTATCACCTGAATTCAGAAGATTAGGCAAACCGCCGAATGAACCCCAGTATCGCCGCCAAACTCGCTCAATTGAGCGAGCGTCTGCTCGAAGTCAATCAACTGCTGAGTACCGAAGAAGCCACCAAAAGCATGGACACGTTCCGCAAGCTGAACCGCGAACGTGCCGAGCTGGAGCCGGTGGTTGAGCTGTATCACGCCTATCTGTCCTGCCAGTCCGACATCGGTGCCGCGCGCGAGATGGCGGGGGACCCGGAAATGAGGGATTTCGCCGATGCCGAGATCAGGCTGGGCGAGGAGCGCCTGGCCCAACTCGATGGAGATTTGCAAAAGCAGTTGTTGCCCAAAGACCCCAACGATGATCGCAACGTGTTTCTGGAAGTGCGCGCCGGAACCGGCGGCGATGAGGCGGCGCTGTTCGCGGGCGACCTGTTCCGGATGTATACACGCTATGCCGAACGCAAGCGCTGGCAGGTCGAGGTGATCTCCGAGAGCCCCGGGGAGATGGGCGGATACAAGGAGATCATCGCGCGCATCGTCGGGCAGGGCGCGTACTCGGTGCTCAAATTCGAGTCCGGCGCGCATCGCGTGCAGCGCGTCCCGACCACCGAAACCCAGGGCCGCGTGCACACTTCGGCGTGCACCGTGGCGATCATGCCGGAAGTGGATGAGGTGGACGACGTGGTGCTGAATTCCGCGGACTTGCGTATCGATACCTTCCGCGCCAGCGGTGCGGGCGGCCAGCACATCAACAAGACCGATTCTGCGGTGCGCATCACCCACCTGCCGACCGGCGTGGTGGTGGAATGCCAGGACGGACGCTCGCAGCACCAGAACAAGGCGCAGGCGATGCGCGTGCTTGCGGCACGCATCAAGGACGCGCAGGTGCGCGAGCAGAACGCCAAGACCGCCGCGACACGCAAAAGCCTGGTGGGCAGCGGCGACCGCTCGGAACGCATCCGCACCTACAATTTTCCGCAGGGACGTGTCACCGATCACCGCATCAATCTGACGCTGTACAAAATGGACGCGATCATGGACGGCGACATCAGCGAGCTGACCGGCGCGCTGATGGCCGAATATCAGGCCGAACAGCTTGCAGCGATGGCGGAAAATGTTGCATAAGTTACCGTGCGCCTTGCGCCTTGCGCCCTGCGCTTGTGGCATGTCGCCGGCAAATCCGGCCGATTGCGGGAGCAGGGGATGGCAGCTCATTCCGCACCCGAAGCTGCGCAACACCGCGCCAGACCTGCCGCCGGCCTTGCCGACTTCTGCATAGTGTCCAGTGAGCCCGGCCATACAGGACATTCTGCGTAATGACTGCAAGCGGCTGGAAGCCGCGCTGGAACTTGATTCGGGCAGCGCACGCATCGAGGTGCAATGCCTGTTGCAAGCCGTGTTGCAAGTGAATCGTGCCTGGCTGTTCACCCACCCGGAACAGCCATTGGACGCAGATCAACTTGCGCGATACACCGCCTTGCTTGAACGGCGACTCGGCGGCGAGCCGATCGCCTACCTGCTCGGGGAGAGAGAGTTTTACGGGCTGACTTTCAAAGTATCACCCGTCACATTGATCCCGCGCCCCGAAACCGAATTGCTGGTCGAACTGGCGTTGCAGCGTATTCCGGAACATGGCGCGTATCGTGTGCTGGATCTGGGTACCGGCAGCGGCGCGATCGCCTTGAGCATCGCCCACGCCCGCCCCGATGCCGAAGTGGTCGCGGTGGATGCTTCTGCAGCCGCGCTGGAAGTCGCGCAGTTCAACACGCAACAGCTTGGCCTCGGCAATGTGCGCCTGTTGCACAGCGACTGGTTCAGCGCGCTGCGGGGTGAGTGTTTCGATATGATCGTTTCCAACCCGCCCTACATCGCCGCGGCCGATGCGCATCTGGCACAGGGCGATGTGCGCTTCGAGCCGTCCTCTGCCCTGGCGTCCGGCGCTGACGGGCTGGATGACATACGGCGCATTTGCGCACAGGCGAAAGCGCATCTCAACGCCAATGGCTGGCTGCTGTTCGAGCATGGCTATGACCAGGCGGTGCGTGTGCGCGCGCTGTTGCAGCAATCCGGTTTTGCAGGAATATTTTCCGCGCGCGATCTGTCCGGTATCGAGCGGGTGAGTGGCGGTTGCTGAAAGGGCAAGATTTAAAGAATTATTGAGGTTTTCATATTTGATGACAGTGCCACATCTTGCGGAATGCGGTAAGGGGAAATTAAAAAACTGGCACGTCAATCCAGTAATGCTGTCATTGCGATAACCAGCGACTTGCCAGCTTGCTGGCTTAGTCGATTGGCTATAACCAACCACTTGGCAACCGTCTTCTGGTTGCTTAGTGGGATGGCTAGTCGTTCCACCAGTAGCTCCATCAGAAGGCGTAGCCGACGCGGCAATCCAGATGGTTTAAACAAAATGCATTTTTGTCTTGCTGGATTGCTTCACTTCGTTCGCAATGACGACACTTTGAGCCCCAGCACTTCGTTCGCAATGGCGGCAAGGGTGTCGTGAATTATGGAAGTATCAATAGCTCATTACCTTATTTTTCAGGAGTGTTGTCATATCGATGTGAAGGCGTAGAATGACCCGGCAAATTGCTCGAAAAAACAACCAAACCGGGAGAACATCATGGCACATATAGTGATAATTGGCGCAGGGATAGGCGGCATGCCGGCTGCATATGAAATGCGGGAAAAGGTCGGCAAGAGCGACAAGGTGACCGTCATTTCCGACAGGGAGACGTTCCAGTTTACGCCGTCGAATCCGTGGACGGCGGTGAAGTGGCGCGAGCGCAAGGACATCGAGTTTCCGATGCGCTCCTACCTGGAACGCAAGGGCATCGATTTCATCTCCTCGGGCGTGAAGCGTGTGCATCCGGACAAGAATCAGCTCGAGCTCAACGATGGAAAAACGGTGGATTATGATTACCTTGTGATCGCCACCGGACCCAAGCTGGCCTTCGATGAAGTCGAGGGACTCGGACCGCATGGCGGGCATACCCATTCTGTCTGCACCCTGGATCACGCGATGAAGTCGCATGAAGCCTGGGAGGATTTCACCAGGAACCCGGGCCCCATCGTCGTCGGCGCGGTGCAGGGCGCATCCTGCTTCGGCCCGGCCTATGAATACGCATTCATCATGGATACCGACCTGCGCCGGCGCAAGATACGCAACAGGGTGCCGATGACCTTCGTCACCGCAGAACCCTATATCGGGCATCTCGGATTGGGCGGCGTGGGAGACTCCAAGGGCATCATGGAATCCGCGATGCGCGACAAGCATATCAAGTGGATATGCAATGCCAAGACCACCAAGGTCGAAGCCGGCAAGATGTATGTCACCGAGCACGACGAGACGGGCGCGGAGAAGAAAAAGCATGAACTGCCGTTCGCCTACAGCATGATGCTGCCGGCGTTCAAGGGCGTGGATGCGGTGTTCGGTATCGAGGGGCTGACCCAGGCGCGCGGCTTCATCATCGTCGACAAGCACCAGCGCAATCCCAAGTACAAGAACATCTACGCGATCGGCGTGTGCGTGGCGATCCCTCCGGTGGAAGCCACCCCGGTGCCGACCGGCACGCCCAAGACCGGCTACATGATCGAGTCCATGGTGACAGCGACCGTGGATAACATCCATGCCGATATGGCCGGCAAACAGGGGGACACCGAGGCCACCTGGAACGCGATGTGTCTGGCCGACTTCGGCGACACCGGTGTGGCGTTCGTCGCGCTGCCGCAGATCCCGCCGCGCAACGTGAACTGGTTCTCGGAAGGCAAGTGGGTGCATCTTGCCAAGATCGGGTTCGAAAAATATTTCATCCGCAAGATGAAGAAGGGCTCGTCAGAGCCGTTCTATGAAAAGAGCATCCTCAAGATGCTGGGCATAGAAAAGCTGAAGTAATTCCAATTCGCATTAAAACAGCATGTGTGTAGGAGCGGGTCATGCCCGCGAACATCTTGGTCGCGGGCATGGCCCGCTACTACGCATGCAAAATTATGGTCGTTTTTAAAGCAGCTCGGAATAAGCGGCACGCTGCGCAAATCTCCGCGGGGTTCAGGATGGCCGGCCGGGATCGGGATCAAAAAAACGAACCCGGTTGCGCCCCTGGTTCTTGGCCTGATACATGGCCAGATCCGCGTGCTTGATGATGTCCTCGGCGCCATATTCGTTGTCGCTGAACACCACCACGCCTATGCTTGATGTGCAATTGTGCTCAATGGTTGCCACCTTCCCCGCTTGCTGAACAGCCAGAAAATAGGGTTGTTCCAGGGCGAGGCGGATTTTTTCGGCGACGACACCCGCCTCTGCCATGGCCCCGGGCTTGTCAATCGCCATCTCGTTAAGGACCACCACGAACTCGTCGCCGCCGAAACGCGCGACGGTATCAGCCTCGCGAACACAGCCGCTGATGCGGCGCGCGACTTCCTGCAGCAGCAAATCCCCCGCGGCGTGGCCATGTCCATCGTTGAGCGGCTTGAAGTTATCCAGGTCGATGAACATCAGTGCAGCAAAACGCGCACTGCGCTTGCTGGCGGTTATGGTTTGGCTCAACCGGTCATTCAGCAACCGGCGATTGGGCAGCCTGGTGAGCAGGTCATAGAAAGCCAGATTGTGGATTTTCTGTTCGGCCAGCTTGCGCTCGGTGATGTCACGCGACACAACGATTACGCGGGACGGCTGGCCCTGGCTGTTTTTGACCAGGCCGCCGCGTGATTCCATGTGGCGGATGCTGCCGTCAGGCAACACGAAACGGAAATCTGTCGTCAGGCCGGTGCCCGACCTTACGGTTTCCTTGAACACCTGCATGATATGTTTGCGGTCATCGGGGTGTATTTCGGCGAACGAATCCGTGCCCTTTTTGTTTTCTATATTGCCAAACAGTCTGCTATAGGTTGAGTTGTTGTAAACCCGCCGTCCCTCCAGATCGAGTACCGCGATGAAATCCTCGGTGTATTCCGCGATGATGCGAAAAAACTCCTCCTTCTCGCGCATATCTTCTTCCTGCAATTTGCGCTCGGTGATATCGGTGAGTGTAATGCGCAGCGAGGTCAGTCCGGCGGATTCGATGCGCAGGCAATCGAGCTGGGCATGGAACTGGGTATTGTCACTGCGCTTGAGCGACAGTTCGCAATGCCGGCGCCCGTCGTGCTTGAACATGTCAACAAAAAATTCCTCCCATCCGGCACGGTCTGTCGCTGAAACAAATGGCGCAAAGCGGCGCTGCAATAGTTTCTTGCGTTCCATCCCCAGCAGCGTGGCGCCGGTCAGGTTGGCTTCACCGATTATGCCCTCGCGGCTGAGTGTGAGATAACCGACGGGGGCAAAATCATACAGATCCAGGTAGCGGTCGCGCGATTCCTCGATTACGACCTGCGCCTGCCGCAGGGCCTCGTTCTGCATCTCCAGTTCGATCTGGTGCACGCTGAGCTCCTGGAGAAGCTCGTGCAGGAGTTCCTCGCCGGGGCGCGGTTGCACCAGATTCAACCTGGCGCGTCCCAGTTTCTCCTCGGCAATTTTCCGCAGCTCTTGCGTATCCGGTTGTTTAGGTGTTTTGCTCATTTGTTCCCCATTCAGCCCTGAGCGTCAATTTCCGGCCCGGCTTGCCGTCCATAACTCAAGCGCCTGGCAATTGTTTCCCGCTTTCCGCCGGGCTATAAACCCGCGCAAATGCCTGTCAGATATATCCGGCGCGACGCAAGTATGTATTCATTCGCCGGCGATGTCCATTCAACCTAAAAATCGCAGTTGTCACCCCGCTCATGCTTCGATACACCTTGCTGCGCAAGGCACTCAGCACGAACGGGGTGGTCACCAATTCGGTGATGGGCCGTTCACCCTGAGTAGCCCACGTAGTGGGCGTATCGAAGGGTTCGCATTTCTTAACTGCGGTTAGGTTCAATGAGGGATATCCGGCAACTACTTGTCAATTTCTATCGCCAGCAGGATCATCCGGGATTCTTCGGTGTCGCCGAGGATGCGCCGGGCATTGAGCAGCATGCGGCGATGGCCGGCGGGGAAGTCGTGTTCCACCACATAGCCCTCGAAATTCTGGCCGTGCGGCAGGATGGATTCCAGAAGCTCGCGCAATTTCGGGATATCCCACTGGCGACTCCCCAGGTCGTAGATGGGCTGATTCACCGTGTCTTCCGGAGCGGTCTTGAATTCGCGGTAGAACGAGCGGCTGGCAGTGATGACTTTCAGCTTTCCATCCAGCACGATCAGCGGTTCGCGCACCGTATCAACGATGCCCTCGGCCATTATCCGCGCTGCTCTTTCAGCCGCCTCCGCCGCGACGCGCTGGCTGATGTCGGTGAAGGTCAGCACCACGCCATCGATCACATTCTCCAGTGTCCGGTAGGGCTGGATGCGCACCAGATACCATGCTCCGCCGACAGTGTGCACCTCGCGCTCCCGGAACGCCAGGGTATCAAGCACGGCCTGCGCATCGGCAAGCAGATCATCATTTTCGATATTCGACTTGATGTCATTCAATGCCCTGCCCACATCCGAACCGACCAGGCGGTAGACCTGGGCAGCCTCGCGGGTGTAGCGCCTGATGCTCAGGCGGTTATCGAGAAAAATGGCGCCGACGTTGATGTTGTCGATCAGATTCTTCATGTCGTTCTGTATGCCGGCCAATTGCTCTATCTTCGACTGCAATTCGGCGTTCACCGTGATCAGTTCCTCATTGACGGATTGCAGTTCTTCCTTGGAGGTTTCCAGCTCCTCGTTGGTGGACTGGAGCTCCTCGTTGGTGGACTGGAGCTCCTCGTTGGTGGACTTCAGCTCCTCGTTGGAAGCCTGTTGCTCCTCGATGATCGCTTGCAGGCTCTCCCTGGAGTAGGCCAGATCGCGTTCAAGTTCAACAATGCGCAACTGCTCGCCAGGACCGGTGCCGGCCTTGCCGCGATGCGGCTTGGAGGGCGCTGCATGCTCCACGTCATGAAAGCTCACCATCAATAATGTCCCGCTGGTGTCGGGGTCGTGGAGTTTGTGCAAGCTGAAGCGCACGTTATGTGTGTCGCCGTTGCCCTTGATCGCCAGTTCCTTGCTCATGGGTGCCGCAGGCTGCGCGTCTTTTGAACCGGCGGCGGCAAGCATGGCAGTGCGCAGTTCCATTTGCAAACCCTCGCGCGCCATGTCGACGATATTGAGCGTCGCCTGGCCGGGTGCCGGGCGCAGGTAGCGGCCGGTGTCGCCGTGCACGTAAAGTATGTTGCCATTTTCATCCGTCACTACCGAGGCGGGTGCGTAAGACTGCAACAAAGCACGTTTGGTCAGCTCTGCGAAATTGATATCCCGGGTTTTTTTTACCGCGTTCCCCGGTGTGTCCATGCTGTCTTTCCTGGCCCATCCCGTTCCGGCGGTCATCACTGCGTGCCTGAATTTTCCGGTATCGGTGGACCGGTAAAATTTCCATTTGCGGTTGAGCGCCGCGAACAGCTCGGGATGTTTGCCGATGCTCTCGGACGGCGAGAGAAAAAGCACTCCGCCCGGTTTCAAGGCGTAGTGGAAGGCCGGGATCAGGCGGTTTTGCAATTCCGATTCCAGGTAGATCATCAGGTTGCGGCAGCTCAGCAGGTCGAGTCTGGTGAAGGGCGGATCCTTGATGACGTTCTGGATGGCGAACACCACCATCTCGCGGATATTCTTTTTAATGCGGTAGCCCGTGTCCTCCTTGACGAAGAAGCGGCGCAGGCGGTCAGGATTGACGTCCTGGGCGATATTGGGCGGATA
>DAICZN010000063.1 GCA_027311105.1 Gallionella sp. | reverse complement strand
CTGCGACAGTGCGATCACCGGCACGTGCAGTTCCTTGGCCAGCGCCTTTAGCGAGCGGGAGATTTCAGAAATTTCCGTGGCGCGGTTCTCGCTGGCCTTGCCTGCGTTCGAGCTCATCAATTGCAAATAATCAACCACGATCAGGCCGAGCCCGTTATTCTGGCGATGCAGGCGGCGCGATCGCGCGCGCAGATCCAATGCGGAAAGCGCTGCACTTTCGTCAATATATATGGGGGCGTCATTCAGCCTGCCCAAGGCATGCGTCAGCCGCCCCCAGTCGTCATCCTGCAATCGTCCGGTGCGCAGATCATGCTGGTTGAGTTTGCCGACCGAGCCGAGCATACGCATCACCAATTGGTTGGCTCCCATTTCCATGCTGAAAATCGCCACGGGCAATTTGCTGTCCATGGCCACGTTTTCGGCAATATTGATCGAGAATGCAGTTTTGCCCATGCTCGGGCGGCCCGCAACAATGACCAGGTCACCCGGCTGCAATCCGGAGGTCATGCGGTCCAGGTCGGTGAAGCCGGTTGCGGTTCCTGTGATGTCGCTGGGATTGTCGCGGGCGTACAGCGTTTCAATGCGCTCAACCACTTGCGACAGCAGCGGCGGCATGGCAATGAACCCCTGTTTGCCTTTCGCGCCTGCCTCGGCAATCTCGAATACCTTGCTTTCCGCTTCATCCAGCAATTGCGCGGCATCGCGCCCGGTCGGATTGTAGGCGCTGCTGGCGATCTCGCTGCCGACTTCCGCCAGTTTGCGCATGATGGAACGCTCCCGCACGATCTCGCCGTAACGGCGGATGTTGGCCGCCGAGGGCACGTTCTGCGCCAGACCGCCCAGATAAGGCAAACCTCCCACCTTATCCAGTTCACCTGCGATCTCAAGTGCTTCGGCGACGGTGATC
Organism: Gallionella sp.; assembly: GCA_027311105.1. Taxonomy (GTDB): domain Bacteria; phylum Pseudomonadota; class Gammaproteobacteria; order Burkholderiales; family Gallionellaceae; genus Gallionella. The sequence continues at coordinate 26,543 of DAICZN010000063.1, read as the reverse complement.
ACGTCCACCGGTTTCGCCTGCTCGCTCAAGCGTATGATCTGGCGGTAGATCAGGCGATGCTCGTTGCGGTAGAAATCATCGGCGAGTACCAGATCGGTGATCTTGTCCAGTGCGCCCGCTTCCAGCAACAGGCCTCCCAGAACCGATTGCTCTGCCTCAACGGAATGGGGCGGCAATTTGATCTGGTCGAGTTGTGTATCCGGCTTGGAAAATATTTGCATGGAATGAAATTATAGTGATCCTTAAGCGAAGGCATTTTACCTTGCCAGTGGGCAAACGCCTAAAACAAAAAAGGACTGTTGCCAGTCCTTTTTTGGTGCTCCGGTATCGCGTTGAATTACTGTTCGCCGAGCACCGAAACGGTGATCCCTACCACCACATCAGTGTGCAACGCGATGCTGAGAGGATGGTCGCCAATCTGTTTGATATGGCCTGCCGGCATGCGCACTTGTGACTTCTCCACTTCAAATCCCTGTGTAGCCAGTGCATTCACGATGTCAGCGTTGGTGACCGAGCCGAACAACTTGCCGTCCACACCGGCCTTTTGCACGATCTGCAGCGTCAATCCGGACAGTTTTTCGCCGCGGGCTTGCGAGTCGGCCAGTTTTACCTTTTCGGCAGCCTCGATCTCGGCACGGCGCACTTCGAATTCAGCCATGTTGGCGTCAGTGGCGCGCTTGGCCTTGCCTTGCGGGATCAAAAAATTGCGCGCGAACCCGTTCTTGACTTTGACAACCTCACCCAACTGGCCGACGTTGGTCACTTTTTCCATTAAAATTATTTGCATGTCCGGGTTCCTTAGTGCAGGTCTGTGTAAGGCATCAAAGCCAGAAAGCGCGCTCGCTTGACGGCGGTGCTCAATTGGCGCTGATAGCGTGTCTTGGTGCCGGTGATGCGCGCCGGGATCAATTTGCCGTTTTCGGCGATGAATTCCTTGAGGATGTTGATATCCTTGTAATCCACTTCCGCGATCTTCTCGACTGTAAAGCGGCAGAACTTGCGGCGTTTGAACAGATTGTTGCGGGAAGAACGCTTGTTCTTGTCATCTTTCTTTTTGTCTGATGGGCGTGCCATGATGTTTCCTTATTCCAAGATTATGTCGATGATATGCGGTGCCAGTGCCGGCTGAAAATACTTGCAGGACTTGAACGGCTGCTGTTACGCGCCAATCAAGCCGTTGCCGTTGCCACTACGGGCTCTGCCGCCGGAACCGTACCGCTAAAGCCGCCTTCAGTTGGCACGGAGCGGGACTTCTCTTCCTTCATCATGGCCGACGGCTCGGTAACGGCAGCTTTGGTCTTGACAGTCAGATGGCGCAATACCGCATCATTGAAGCGGAACGCGTGCTCCAGTTCATCCAGTGTTTCCTGGTTGCATTCGATATTCATCAGCACGTAGTGTGCCTTGTGAATCTTTTGGATGGGGTAAGCCAGCTGGCGGCGCCCCCAGTCTTCCAGTCGGTGGATGTAACCGCCTTTGGATGTGACGAGTGTGCGATAACGCTCGATCATCGCGGGCACTTGCTCGCTTTGATCGGGGTGAACAATAAACACGATTTCGTAATGTCGCATTACAACTCCTTATGGTTAAAGCCCCCCGCTTGCGGTGCGGTGGAGCAAGGTGAGCGAAACTGCCGATCTGTTTTACAGGCAGTCCCGCAGGGGGGCGCATTATAGCGAAATAGGCTTACAGGTCAAGGAGTTTAATACGCGCCCGGAATATAGCTCAACTCAGGGATGTTGCCGTTGCCTTACCGCTTCAAACAGGCAAATCGCCGCGGCCGCGGCGGCATTCAGCGATTCGACCTTACCCGGCATCGGAATGGCCACTTTGTGGGTGGCCAGATCCAGCATGGCTGCCGACAATCCCGCCCCTTCATTGCCAACCATAAACGCGACTTTGCCGCGCAAGTCGCAGTCATACAGGCTATGCGTGGCTTGCAGACTGGCAGCCACCAATGTGCCGGCAAATAATTTTGCCGCACCCGGCAAGTTCTGGCTTTCATAGATGCGCAACGCAAAATGCCCGCCCATCGCCGCACGCAGCACTTTCGGCGACCAGGCATCGGCGCACCCTGGGGACAGAAATACCGAATCGCATCCCGCCGCAGCCGCCGAACGCAGGATAGAGCCGAGGTTTCCCGGGTCCTGAATATCTTCCAGCAACAAGGCAAAATGGGTTTGCACAGCCGGAATTCCCAGCTTGGGAATTTCGATCAGGGCCATGATCCCGGAGGGCGTTTTCAGTTCGCTAATTTCCGCAAACAATTTATCGTCCAGCTCTATGGCGGGCACATCATTCATGCGCGCCAACAACCCGGAGATTTCGACATCTTGCAAGGCCGCAGCTTTGCAAATAATGTGGCGCGGCTGCTTGCCATTGTCCAGATATGCCGCCAGCAAGTGTGCTCCGTCCAGCAAAGTCAAGCCTGACTTGTTGCGCTGCCGCGCAGAATCGGCAAGCTGGGCCAACTCCTTGAAGAATGGATTGTCCCTGGACCGGATCAATCTCATGAATAAACAGCCTTCATGCTGAAACGGTCACATCCTGTTCCAGCAACGCGCCGATTTCCTGCAGCGACGGCAACTCCTGCAGAGCATGCAGATTGAGATCGTCGAGCAGTTGTTTGGTGGTGGCGAACAATTCCGGCTTTCCCGGCGCATCGCGTGTTCCGACCACCTCTACCCAGCCCCGGGTTTCAAGCGTCTTGAGGATTTGCGATGAAACCGCGACCCCGCGTATCTCCTCGATATCGCCCCGTGTGACGGGTTGGTGGTAGGCAATGATGGCAAGAGTTTCCAGCACGGCGCGCGAATAGCGCGGCGGTTTTTGCGGATTAAGCCGGTCCAGATATGGCTGCATCTCGGGTTTGGCGCGAAACCGCCAACCGCTTGCCACGCGGGTCAATTCAACGCCTCTGCCCTGCCAGTCCCGAACAATCTCATCCAATAGCGATTCGAGCTGGCGGTTGTCCAGAGATGTGTCTGCAAGTTTCTTCAGTTCCGCCGGCGACAATGGTTCGCTGCTGGTCAGCAGCGCGGTTTCCAGCACACGCTTGAGTTGCTGCATATCAATGGCTTCCAAAGCCAGTCCGGATTGCCCTGAACCCTCGTCGATAACAACAGGCAGCACTGAATCTGCCGAAGTCATTTCCGCGGAGGCCGGTACGAAGGATTCAGCATGCACAGGCGAAGTCACGGCACCGGACGATGGCGCTTCACTCGGCGTTGATGGCTCGGTTTGTTCGGACATATATATTCCCCATGGTTTCACTTTGTTGAATCTCTACCAGAACCTCCTTGGCCACTTCGCGGATCGCGATGAAAGTGACCACCAGTTTCGGCACGCCGCTTTCCACATCGAACAGCTTGCCGAACTCGACGAACTCGCCGCCCTGCAGGCAACGCAGGATGTGTGTCATCTGCTCGCGCACCGAGAGCTGTTCGCGGCGAACCTTATGATGCGTGTTGAGCTTGGCACGCGCCAGCAGGCCCAGCCAGGCCAGCCTCAAATCCTCGACGCTGACTTCGGGCAATCTTTCGGCTACGGTCTTTTCAATCAGCACCTGCACAATCTCGAAATCGCGCACCGCTTGCGGCAGTTCGTTGAGCTTTTGCGCGGCAAGCTTCATTTGCTCATATTCCAGCAAGCGGCGCATCAGTTCGGCGCGGGGATCCTCACCATCTTCTTCGCTGACCCTGGGCGGACGCGGCAGCAGCATGCGCGATTTGATTTCGATCAGCACCGCCGCCATCAGCAGATAATCCGCAGCCAGTTCCAGGCGATGCTTCTGCATCATCTCGATGTAGCCCATGTATTGGCGGGTCAATTCCGCCATCGGGATATCCAGCACATCCAGGTTGTGTTTGCGGATCAGGTACAGCAACAGGTCCAGCGGACCCTGAAAGGTTGCCAATACCAGTTCCAGGGCGTCCGGCGGGATATATAGATCCTGCGGCAAGACCAGCATCGGTTCGCCGTGGATGAGTGCAAGCGGTGTGGGAGTTTGGATATCGGCCTGGTTCATATCGTGCAAGTTTAGTTGAGCATACCCCGTTGCAATTGGATCGGCGGGCAGGGTATGGTACCAAACGAACAGAACACACAGCAATCGCCGGGTTTTGGGCGCAGTACGGCATGGCACCCGGTGCATTCGTAGAAAAACTGGCACGCATCCACCGGCATGGTTTCTTCTTTGGCCGCGCCGCAGGCTGGACAGGTGAGCGTCGATTTCAGGATGGCTTCCATGAATTTTCAGCCGTAGCTGATTCCCATTGCCTCGCGCACATCGCGCATGGTTTCCGATGCCAGCTTGCGGGCCTTTTCGCAACCGTCTGCGATGATGTTGCGCACCAGCGCCGGGTCGTCCAGATAAAGCTGTGCCCGCTCGCGCATCGGGCGCTGCTCCGCCAACACTGCGTCGATCACCGGCTGTTTGCATTCGATGCAGCCTATGCCGGCGCTCTTGCAACCCTGCATCACCCATTGCCTGGTTTGCTCGTTAGAATACACCTTATGCAACTGCCACACCGGGCACTTGTCGGGATTCCCGACATCACTGCGGCGGATGCGCGCCGGGTCGGTCGGCATGGTGCGTATCTTCTTGCTCACGCTGGCTTCATCTTCACGCAAACTGATCGTGTTGTTGTAGGACTTGGACATTTTCTGCCCATCCAGGCCTGGCATTTTTGAGGCCGCGGTAAGCATGGCTTGCGGCTCGGACAGGATCATCTTGCCGCCGCCTTCCAGATAACCGAACAAACGCTCCAGATCGCCATGACTCAGGCTTTGCTGCTCATCCAGCAGGGATTTTGCGGACGCCAATGCCGCGTCGTCACCCTGCTCCTGAAAACGGGTGCGCAATTCGTGGTACAGCTTGGCCTTCTTGCTGCCGAGTTTCTTGACCGCGGCTTCTGCCTTCTCTTCAAAACCCGCTTCGCGGCCATAAATATGATTGAAGCGCCGCGCTATCTCGCGGGTAAATTCGATATGCGGCACCTGGTCTTCCCCCACCGGCACCTGGGTAGCACGGTAGATCAGGATATCCGCGCTTTGCAGCAAGGGATAGCCGAGAAATCCATAAGTGCTCAGATCTTTTTCGGAAAGCTTTTCCTGCTGATCCTTGTAGGTTGGCACGCGCTCAAGCCAACCCAGCGGAGTGATCATCGACAACAACAAGTGCAGTTCCGCATGTTCCGGCACCCTGGATTGGATGAACAGCGTGGCGCGCGCCGGATTGACGCCGGCAGCCAGCCAGTCCACCACCATGTCCCACACGCTTTGTTCGATGACTTGCGGCGTGTCGTAATGCGTGGTCAGCGCGTGCCAGTCGGCCACAAAGAACAGGCACTCATATTCATTCTGCATCTGCACCCAATTCTTCAGCACCCCGTGGTAGTGCCCCAGATGCAAACTTCCGGTGGGGCGCATCCCCGATAACACACGATCAGCAAACATGATTAAATCCCGAATAACAGCGAAAGCGATTTATAAACCAATTCGATTGGCGGGGAGAGCAGCAAACCCAGTATTGGCGTGATCGCCAGGAAGATCAGGATGAACATGCCATAAGGCTCGACCTTGGCCAGTTGAAACGCCTGGCGCTGCGGCAGCATGCTGATCGCGACGCGCCCGCCATCCAGGGGCGGCAACGGCAGCAGATTCAGCACCATCAGCACCACATTTATTTTAATCCCCCACATGGCCATGCCCAACAAAGGCTCGGCAAAATAACTCTCGGGAAATGTTACCCCGATTTTGTAGAAAAAAGCCCAGCCCAGCGCCATGACCAGATTCGAAGCCGGTCCGGCAATCGCCACCCACAGCATATCCTTCTTGGGATTGCGCAACATGGCGAAGTTGACCGGCACCGGTTTGGCCCAGCCGAACAGAATCCCACCCATCCACAGCGTAAGCAGCGGCAAAAGTACCGTGCCGAACAGGTCGATATGATGCAGGGGATTGAGGCTGATGCGTCCCGCCTGGTAAGCGGTCATATCTCCGAAATGCCTGGCCACATAACCATGTGCAGCTTCGTGCAGGGTGATGGCGAACAGCACGGGAATAGCCGCGAGTGCGACGGTTTGTATCAGTTGGTCGATTTGCATTGGGTTTCCATCATGTTGTCATTAATCTTCAATATCTTCAATTCCAAACGGGGCAACATCACCTTTCCCTCGGCGCAGCAGCACCGGTACATCGCCGGTCAGGTCTATCACGGTGGTAAAATCTGCCCCCACCGTTCCGCCATCGATCACCAGATCGACTTTCTTCTCCAGCAATTCGCGAATACGCCCGGCATCGTTCATCGGCCAGGCTTCATCCGGCAGAATCAGCGTTGAACTGGACATCGGCTCGCCCAGCTCTTCCAGCAAGGCCAAAGCCACCGGATGATCGGGGATGCGAATACCTATAGTGCTGCGTTTGGGATGTTGCAAGCGCCTGGGCACTTCCCTGGTTGCTTCAAGGATAAAGGTGTAACTGCCCGGCGTGTTGGCCTTGAGCAAACGGAATTTGGCATTATCGATTTTAGAATAACGGGATATCTCCGACAGGTCGCGGCACATCAAAGTCAGGTGGTGCTGTTCGTCCAGTTTTCGTATCTGCCGGATACGTGTCACGGCATTCCTGTCATCGAGATGACAGCCGAGAGCGTAACAGGAATCGGTTGGATAAACGACCACCCCGCCCCCGCGCAACACCTCTGCCGCCTGGCGAATCAAGCGCGGATTGGGATTTTCGGGATGGATGCTGAAGAATTGAGCCATGCCTTTGCTACGCTGGAAAGGCCTGCCAGACCGGACGGCAGCCCAGCGGAAAATCCGGCAGGCGCCCCATATCCCGGTAGCTTTCGCCCGGCCCGTGAAAATCCGAACCGCACGAAGCCAGCAAGTTGAATTCCCCGGCATAACGCGCGAATTCGGCATACTGTTCCGGGGTATGGCTTCCGGTGACAACCTCCAGAGCCTGGCCGCCCAATTCGACAAACTCGGTCAGCAATTCATGCATGGTCTTCTTGCCCATACCATTGCGTCCGGCCATATATCGGCCGGGATGGGCCAGCACCGCGACCCCGCCGCTGCCGCGTATCCAGCCGATCGCATCGGCCAAAGTCGCCCATTGATGCGGCACGTAGCCGGGCTTCCCCTTCACCAGATAGCGGTTGAATACGCTTTTTACATCCTTGCAATGCCCGGCTTCCACCAGATAGCGCGCAAAATGAGTGCGGCCTATCATTTTGGGATTTCCGGCGAACTGGTATGCCCCCTGCAGCACACCGCCGATGCCGGCCTTGGCCAGCTCATCGGCCATTTTTTTTGCCCGCTCGCTGCGCCCGCTGCGCACACTGCGCAAACCTTCCGCCAAGGGCGGGTAATCCGGATTTATTCCCAGGCCGACGATATGCAAAGTATGGCTGCGCCACGACACGGAAATCTCCACGCCATTGATGAACGTCATACCGTGCCGCTCCGCTGCGGCACGCGCCTCATCCAGACCATCCACATCATCGTGATCAGTCAACGCCATCACTTTCACGCCGCGCCCGGCAGCGCGATCCACCAGTTCGCCTGGAGTCAGCGTACCGTCGGAAACATTGGAATGGCAATGTAGATCGTAATCAAGCACCTGAGTACCTCTGGCGGTCGTTATCAGCGAGAAAAAATCGACAGGCAACAACGCTTTGAAGCGCCTTGAAGAACCGTCGCGAGCGGCTTGAGTGCAAGGCGCACGGAGCACAATGACCGAGACATACCTGACAGGTAGGCGAGGAAATGAGCACCGCGCAACGCCGCAATCGAGTCGCGCAGCAGGTTATTCGGGGCGCTTTCATGCGTCACCGCCGCCCTTCTTCATCACCTTCCCCTGTTCGGCACGCTGGCGCCGTACTTCCTTGGGGTCGGCGATCAGCGGGCGGTAGATTTCGATGCGGTCCTTGTCGCGCAGCACCGCATCGGCCTTGGTCAGCTTGCCGAATATGCCCAGCTTGTTTTTTTCCATGTCGATCTCGGGATGCTTTGCCAGCACGCCACTGGCTTGCAATGCTTCTGCCACTGTCGTTCCGGCCGGCACGCTACGCTTGAGCAGGACCTGCTCGTCAGGCAGCGCGTACACGACTTCGATATTGATCCTGTCGTTCATGTGTTCGAATAAACCTTTTCTGCGCGGTGGATGAATGCATCCACAAAATTGTTGGCTATATAGTGAAATACCGGCCCCACCATCTTTTCCAGCAGTTTGTTGGAAAACTCATAGTGCAGGCGAAACTCTATTTTACAGGCAGACGGGCTCAACGGGATAAATCGCCAGCATCCGTCCAGATGTTTAAACGGCCCATGTTGCAAAGTGATGTCGATCTGGTTCGGCGGGGTGCGCACATTTTCGGTGGTGAAACTCTGTTTGATATGGTGATAATCGATGTGCACCGTGGCATGCACCGTGGTCGCATCCCGTTCTTTCACACTGGAACCCCCGCACCAGGGCAGAAACTGCGGGTATTCTTCAACACGATCCACCAGATCGAACATCTGCGCCGCGCTGTGCGGAACCAGTACCGTTTTTTCCACTAACGCCATCGCTTGTCCAGGACCAGATTCCAAAGGCTGGTAGAATAGCCGAACACACCGCAAAACTCACCCGTTATGAGCATCATCCAGAACAAAAAGGCTTACCACGAATACTTCATCGAGGATAAATATGAAGCCGGCATCATGCTGGAAGGCTGGGAAGTCAAGGCTATCCGCGCCGGGCGGGCGCAACTCAAGGAAGCTTATGTCACGGTAAAGGACGGTGCGCTGTATCTGTTCGGCTCGCACATCAGCCCGTTGCTGAACGCTTCCACGCACATCCACCCCGACCCGGTGCGCACCCGCAAGCTGCTGTTGCACAAACTGGAGATCGACCGGATCATCGGCAAGGTGCAGCGTGCCGGTTACACGCTGATGCCGCTGGACATGCACTACAAGAACGGCCGCGTCAAACTGGAGATCGGCCTCGCGAAAGGCAAGAAACAGCACGACAAGCGCGCCACTGAAAAGGAAAAGGATTCCAAGCGCGAGGCTGCGCAGGCGATGAAGAAGGAGCGCCGATAGGAGCAAGCATGGATCAAACTGCCAAAATTCAAACCGCCTGTCTTGCCGGCGGCTGCTTCTGGGGCATGGAGGAACTGGTGCGGGCCATCCCCGGCGTGCTGGCAACCGAGGTCGGCTATACCGGCGGCGATGTGCCGAACGCGACTTACGAGAGACACGACGGACACGCGGAAGCGCTGAAGGTGGTGTTCGACCCGAAGCAGCTCACGTACCACCACCTGCTGGTCGAGTTCTTCCGCATGCACGACCCGACGACGAAGAACCGCCAAGGCAATGACATCGGCACGTCCTACCGTTCGGCGATCTTCTACCTGGACGAACAACAAAAGACCACTGCCGAAGAAGTCATCCGCACCGTGGATGCATCAGGCGAATGGGGAGCTCCGGTCGTCACCGAAATCGCGCCTTTCAGGGAATTCTGGCGCGCCGAGGAATACCACCAGAATTACCTGGTCAAGCATCCGCATGGCTATACTTGCCACTACATCAGGCGGCTGAAACTGGGAGAGTAATGCTTACCTGTCGGCCATCACAAATGCGTCGACGGCATATTCTGCGTGGGATGGTTTTGCGGGATCGAGCTTGCATAAATCGACCCCGGATGCAGCACCGATGAAACGTAGTATCCCGCAAGGCTCGCCAGCACCAGCGCGGGCACCAGGCCATAACCGGACGACATTTCGCTGACCATCACCACTGCGGTGAGCGGTGCATGTGTGACGGCGGCGAGGAAAGCGCTCATGCCGACCAGTGTAAACGCCGTCATCGACACGCCGGGCAGCATCAGCTGCACCACATTGCCCGCCAGCGTGCCCAGCGCCGCGCCGACAAACAGCGTAGGCGTGAACACGCCGCCGACCGCCCCCGAACCCGAAGTCAGCACTGTGGCAATGATTTTCAGTACCAGGATCAGCAGCACGCTTTGCCACAGCCACGGCTGGTGCAGCAATGAGTTCACCACCGAGTAGCCGTTGCCCCACACTTCCGGGCGGATCACTGAAAGCCCGCCGACCGCAAGCCCTGCGAGTGTCATCTTCAGCCATAGCGGAAAACTCAGCGCAGCCAAACGCCGGCGGGTGCGGTTCAATGCGCCGATGAACAGCGGCCCGAGCAGTCCGGCCGCAATCCCGGTCAACACAACCAGCAGCAGTTCCGGCAGGCTTTGCAGCGTGCCGGGCGAGGCGGCAAAGATCGGACCGACGCTGCTGACGTGGCGCACCACCGAATCGGCAACCGCCGCCGCCAGAAGCAGCGGGCCGAAGCTGCCGACGCTGAAACCGCCGAGCACGATCTCGGCGACGAACAGGGCACCGGCAATCGGGGTGTTGTACGCGCCCGCAAGCCCCGCTGCCGCGCCGCAGGCCACGACGAAGCGACGCTCGTCGGGAGACAGCCGCAGGACTTTTCCCAGTAGGCTGCCGGTCAGGGCCGCCAGTTGCACCATGGAGCCCTCGCGCCCGATCGAGCCGCCCGAAACCACCGTGGCGGCGGATGCAAGTGACTTCAGCAGCGAAGAACGCAACGGAACTTCGCTGCCGGCGGAAATGGCCTCCATGTAATCCGCCCCGGTTTCATTTTTGCCGCGGCCGAGAAAATATTGCAGCAACAAGCCGGCGGCAAGACCGCCCAGGGCCGGAACGATGGCGCGGATTTCCGGCGGCAATCGCATCGCATCGGCCACCAGCCCCTGGTTAGAACCATAGAACCTGGCTTCAAGCGCAAGCAAAAATTGATGAAACCCCAGCACCGCCAGCGCGCCGAGTATGCCTACAATGACAGCCAGGCCCATCATTCGCAGCAATTGCACATTGCGGCCATAGGGCGCGCGCGTCTTAGCCACCTTGTCGCTAGTCATTTAATTCCAATGTCTTTCTATAAACGCCGGATATATTTTCTGCCGCGGCGGCGCCGCGTGCCCCGTCTTCAATCGAGTAAATCCATTTGCGGCGACACCACTCCCTGTTCAAGCGGAATCACGCATCAAGCAAATTTATTCAGGTTCGGTTAACCGGCATTGCGCCCGGCATCTCAATAAGCCCACGCTGCGCCCACCACTGCCACGCACACCGTCAACAATCCCAGGGTCAGATTCAGTGCGATCAGCTTGCGTATCCTGCCCAGCGTCTCACCCGCCTCTTTCCACTGCTGTTTCGCGACATGCAGGTTGAAAGGGGTGTAACAGGCAAAAAACACATAGCCGTATATCGCCATCATCGCCAACCCCAGGGCCAGCATGACATGCACGTGGCGCGGCACACTGGCAATTCCGCCCATCCGGATAAGCATGTAAAAGCCGCTGACCAGCAATATGCCAACCGCCCCCCATACCCAGTGGAAGAAACGGCGGAATACAGCATCCCACAGGCGCAGCCGTTGCGGGGGATCAAGAACCTCCACTGCAGCGGGGCGCAGCACCACGTAGGCAAAAAACATGCCCCCCACCCAGACCAGGGCAGCAAGCAGGTGTACGAGTTTGTATATAGCCATGTTATGTGTTTTCCCTATTGGATGGATGTTCGATACGATACCCGAAAATGACCTTCGATAACCATCTGCTGCGCGACGCAGCTAATGTCGATACCAGTTGCGTGTCAGCAGCTCAGTCTGGTGGCTGCCCGTACTTAAACGGAAACAACAACTCGTGCACCGGCCTGAAACTCTTGCGGTGCACATCCGACACGCCATGCTCGCGCAACGCGGCCAGATGCGCGGCGGTGGGATAGCCTTTATGGTCGGCGAAGCCATAACGCGGGTATTGTTCGTGAAGCTGCAGCATCAGTGCGTCCCGTGCGGTCTTGGCCAGAATGGAAGCGGCGGATATCGCGGCCACCTTGCTGTCTCCCTTCACGATCGCCCGGCTGGGAATACCGGTCTGCGGGCAATACAGGCCGTCCACCAGAATTTGTTGCGGCTGGATATGCAGGGCCTGCACGGCACGGCGCATCGCCAGTAATGTGGCTTGCAGGATGTTGAGACTATCTATTTCATCGACATCGGCATAGGCAACTGCCCATGCCAATGCGCGTTCGTGGATGAGGGGAACCAGTTGATCTCGCTGCCTTGCGGAAAGTTTCTTGGAATCAGCCAAGCCTGCAATCGGATGGTCCGGATCCAGTATTACGGCTGCCGCGCTGACCGGGCCGGCCAACGGACCCCGCCCTGCTTCATCGACACCGCACACGAGCAGTATGTCCGGCATCGCGTGCTCAGTTGCTTTTCAGGTAGGGCAGGATAGCCGCCGCCGCTTTTTGGGCGGTGTTCTGACGCAGCGTCAGGTGCAATTCGGTAAAAGTCCGTTCCAGTTCGGCAATCGCATCCTTGTCGTTGACCAGGTTGAGCAAGGCCTGGCTGAGATTTTCCGGCGTGGCATCTTCCTGTACCAGCTCGGGCACGACGAAACGTCCGCACAGGATATTCGGCAAACCGACATACGGTTGGTAGCGTTTTCGTTTCATCAACCAGTAAGACAGGGCCGGCATGCGATAGGTGATCACCATGGGCCGCTTGAGCAACGCCGCTTCCAGCGTGGCGGTTCCCGATGCAACCAGACCCCCGTCGGCAACGATCATCGCATCCTGTGCATGCCCGAACAGCAGCGTGATCGGCAATTCATGTGCATTGCAATCGTAGATGGCCTGCTCGAAAATCCCGCGCGTTTCGCGGCTCACCAGCGGCACCAGAAAGCGTGCCTCGGGGAGTTTTTGCAAGATCAGCCTGGCAGTTTCAATATAAGTGTGCGCAAGATATTTGACTTCGCTCTGGCGGCTGCCCGGAAGGAAGGCGAACACCGTTGCCTTGACCGGGATGCGCATCGTCTCGCGCATCTCGGCACGATTTGGCTGCTCCGGCAACATGTCCGCAAGGGGATGGCCGACATAATCCACCGGCACGCCGGCTTGCTCATAGATTTCGGACTCGTGCGGAAACAGCGCAAGCATGTGCGATACGGCCCGCTTGATCTTGTGGATGCGCTCACCGCGCCACGCCCATATCGACGGGCTGACGTAGTGGATAGTAGTGATGCCCTGCTGCTTGAGCGCGATTTCAAGGCCGAGATTAAAATCCGGCGCGTCTATCGCGATGAACAAATCCGGGCGATTGGCCAGAAAATAGGCGCGCAACTTGCGGCGGATTCCGGCGATCTCGGGATAGTGACGCAGCACTTCGACATAACCGCGCACCGCGAGCTTTTCCATCGGGAACAATAATTCCATGCCGGCGGATTGCATCCTGGGCCCGCCGATGCCGGCGAATTCCAGACCGGGATGGACTGCTTTCAGCGCTGCCATTAAATGGCTGCCGAGCAGGTCGCCCGAGGCTTCGCCCGCGACGATACCAATCACAATTTTACGTGGCATAAAAAACCAATTAACGAAGAATGCCGCGCGTCGCGGTGGAAAGAAAATCTACCATGGCCTGCAACTCGGGATGCTCTGCAGCCTGGGACTGAATCTCAGCCTTTGCCTCTTCCAGCGCCAGGCCGGATTTATACAGGGTTTTATAGGCGCGCTTGATCGCCGTGATGGACTCGCCGGAAAATCCGCGCCGCTTCAATCCTTCCGAATTGATTCCGTGAGCCGCCGCGGGATTGTCGGCAGCCGTAACATAAGGCGGCAGGTCCTGCGACAAGCGTGTCTGGAAACCGGTCATCGCGTGCGCGCCGATGCGCACGAACTGATGCACGCCGGACAATCCGCCGAGAAAAACCCAGTCCCCGATATGCACGTGGCCGCCCAGCGTCGCCCCGTTGGCCATGATGGTGTGGCTGCCGATCTGGCAATCGTGCGCGACATGCACGTAGGCCATGATCCAGTTGTCGCTGCCGATGCGGGTCACGCCCGCATCCTGCACCGTGCCGGTATTGAGCGTGCAGAATTCGCGTATCGTGTTGTGGTCGCCGATCTCCAGGCGCGTCGGTTCGGCCGCATATTTCTTGTCCTGGGGGTTCGCGCCCACCGAACAGAACTGGAAGATGCGGTTGTGCCGGCCGATGCGCGTATGTCCCTCGACCACCACATGCGGTCCTATCCAGGTTCCCGAACCGATCTCGGCATGCTCGCCGATGATCGAATACGCGCCCACCTCGACGTCATCCGCGAGCCTGGCCTTCGGGTGGATGATGGCAGTGGAATGGTGCTTCATGACACCGACTTGACCGTGCACATCAGCTCGGCTTCCGCAACCAGCTGGCCCGCAACCTCTGCAGCCGCGCTGAATTTGAACAAGCCGCGCATGCTGCGCACCAGTGTCGCCTTGATGATCAACTGGTCGCCCGGGACGACCGGCTGCCTGAAGCGCGCACCGTCGATCCCGGCAAAATAATACACCGATTTTTCGCTGGCTCCTGCGCCCATCGATTTGAAGGACAGCAATGCGGATGCCTGGGCCATCGCCTCGATGATCAGCACCCCCGGCATCACCGGATGATGCGGGTAATGTCCCGGAAAGAACGGCTCATTGATCGTCACGTTCTTCATTGCCACGATGCTCTTGTCCGGCTCCATCGACAACACACGGTCTATCAGCAGGAAGGGATAGCGGTGCGGGAGAAGCCCGATAATTTCATTTATATCCATCTGGATGCTCATCTGTGTTTCCTTTTTATACTACTTTCGGTTCAAAGATTCGGGGCCCGGAGACCCGAGTTGTTTTTCCAAGGTCCTGATCCGCCCGGCCAGCTCGTCGAGGTGGCGCAGATGCACGCTGTTCCTGCGCCAGTCATCGGTACTGGAAAAAGGGAATATCCCCGCGTAGGAACCCGCTTCGCGGATGGATTTCCCGATCAGCGTAAATGCCGCAATTTCCACATGATCCGCTATGTGCAGATGCCCTAGTATCCCGGCGCTACCGCCGATCCGGCAATGTTTTCCGATGGTGGTGCTGCCCGCAATGCCGACACATCCCGCAACCGCGGAATGCGCGCCTATGCGCACATTGTGCGCAATCTGGATCTGGTTATCCAGCTTCACGCCGTCCTCAATCACCGTGTCATCCAGCGCTCCGCGATCGATAGTCGTGTTTGCTCCGATTTCCACGTCATCGCCTATCACCACCCGGCCGATTTGCTGGATCTTGATCCAGCGACCGTCATCCATCGCGATACCGAACCCGTCCGCCCCGATCACCACCCCGGAATGCGCAATCAGATTATTCCCGATCACGCAGTCGTGATAAACCACCACTCGCGGGTACAGTCGTGCATGACTGCCGATAACCGCATGCGCACCTATGCAGCACCCTTCCCCCACCACGCTGTATGCACCTATGGTGGCGCCCTCGCCGATCACGGCAGTCGCGGCAATGCTCGCGGTCGCAGCTATTTTCGCCTCCGCGCCAATCACGGCGCTGGGATGTATACCGGGCTGGATTTCCGGCCCGGGGTTCAACAGGGCCGAGACCCTTGCAAAATAAGCGTAGGCGTTATCGGAGATGATGCGCGGCAATCGGCTCGCATCCTGATCCGCCTCGGAAAGGATGACTGCGCCGGCTTTGGTATTGGCAAGTTGTGCGCGATATTTACTGTTGGTCAGAAAGCTGATTTGATCCGGCCGGGCGTTTTCGAGTGTAGCGATTTGGGTGATGCATACCCCGGAATCGCCCAGCACGCGCCCCCCCAGTTTCGCCACAATGTCTGACAGCTTGTACACAACGGTCATGCCAGGGAACCCCTTATTTGCCGGCCTTGCTGTCGGCCTTGCTGTCGGCCTTGTTGTCGGCAAGATACTTGATGACCTTATCGGTGATATCGATCTTGGGATTGCGATACACGGCTTCCTGCAGAATCAGGTCGAATTTTTCCGATTCCGCAATGAATTGTATCGCCTTGTTGGCCTGCTCCAGAACGATGGCCAATTCTTCGTTTTTGCGCAAGTTCAAATCCTCGCGAAACTCTCGTTGCATGCGCTGCAAATCCGTGTTCATTGCGGTTAATTCCCGTTCTTTGTTGCGCCTTTCGGTATCCGACAACTTGGAGTTTTCATTCTCCAGCTCGGCTTGCAATTCCTTTGCATCCTTGGTCAGCTTTTTGATGTCCGCATCACGGCCTGAAAATTCCTTTTCGATTTTATTTTCCGCGATCATTGCCGGTGCTGATTCGCGCAATATACGTTCGGTATCCACCACGCCCACCTTGAATTCACCAGCCTGAGCCGCTGCCATACCAAACAGCAAGACAAACGCACTTAATTTGGTCAAAGCTTTCATGTCTCTCTCCACTTCTATACCGGCAACTTAGCTGGCCTTTATCTCTTCCCATTCAAACGCTATCAGAACATCGAACCCAGGGTAAACTGGAATCTCTGCGTCAAGTCTACCGGCTGGCTGTGTATCGGTATCGCATAACTGAATTTTAACGGCCCAACCGGGGAAATCCAGGTGATCGCGACACCGGTAGAATAGCGCATTCCGGTGGCACCTGGCATGTCGCTTGGCCCGTAGACCGCGCCTCCGTCGATAAATCCGCTGATGCGCACAGACTGGTCCTTGGCTGTCCCGGGGAACGGCGTCATCACCTCCATGCTGGTAAGCACCCGGCGCGGTCCGCCCAATACAAGATCGGTGTTGTCACGAGGGCCCAGGGAGTTTACCTGGTAGCCGCGCACCGAACCGGGACCGCCGGCATAGAAATTCTTGAAGAACGGCAATTGGCCCCCGAGAATTCCTCCCGCAACACCGGCCTCGCCATTTAACATCAGGGTGACGTTGTCGGCCACCGGATGAAACCACTGGTCCAGGAAATCCATCTTGTAATAACGCTGATCCAGCACCGGCAGGGCTATTTCGGTTGATGCCCTTTGTACTGATCCCCGAGTTGTAAAAATCGCACTGTCACGACTGTCCCTGCCCCAGCCGACAGTCCCCAGCAAGGCATTGGTGGACAAGCCGGCAACGTTGACGTACTCCTGCAAACGCGTCGGACTGGACGGGAACAAACCCAATATGGTTCGTTCCGCCGCCAGGCCGTAACTGATGCTGGTATTTTCGCCCGTAGGCACGCCATAACGCACACCGGTACCCCATGTGTGCGTTGAATATTGGCTGACGGCAGTATATTGCGAATCGATATTGCGCTTGTAGACATCGAACCCGCGGCTCACACCATCATCGGTGTAATAGGGATTGGTGTACGAGACCGAGATGACCTGATTGAATCTTCCGGTGTTGATTTGGGTGGAAAGGTTGTTGCCGCTTCCGAATAAATTCGACTGCGTCACCCCTGCTGTCAGTATCACGCCCTGGCCGCTGGAAAATCCGGCTCCCACCGACACGCTTCCGGTTGATTTCTCCTTGACCGCCATATTGACATCCATCTGGTCCTGTGTGCCATTAACCTGGGGAGTCTCGATATTCACTTCCGAAAAGAAATCCAGCTTGTCGACACGCTGTTTGGATTTCTTGACCTTGTCAACGTCAAACCATTCCCCTTCAAATTGGCGGAATTCACGGCGTATGACTTCGTCGCGGGTTTTGTTGTTGCCGGAAATATTGATGTTGCGAATATACGCGCGCTGGCCGGGATCTACTGCAAGGGTGAATGAAACCTCATGCTTTTCCTTGTTGATATCCGGAATCGCATTCACGTTGGCGAACGCATAGCCATCCTGGCCGTAACGCTCGCCGATATTCTTGGTTGATTCGGTCAGGGCCTTGCGCGAAAAGCTATCACCGGCCTTCAACTGAATCAGCTTTTCGATATCCTCTTTGGGAATCAAAGTGTCCCCCGATACGCTCACCTTGGAGACTTTATATTTTGCCCCCTCGGTAATGTTGACAGTGATGTAAATGTCCTTCTTGTCCGGCGTGATTGAAACCTGGGTGGAATCGATATTGAATTCCATGTAACCGTTGTCCATGTAGAACGAACGCAAGGTTTCCAAATCGGCCGACAGCTTCTGCTTGGAATACTGGTCGTTGCTGCTGAAAAAACTGTACCATTTTGGCGTGCCCAGCTTCATCTGCTCGAGCAATTCCTGCTCGGTATAGGCGTGGTTGCCGACCAGGTTGATCTGCTTGATCTTGGCGACATCGCCTTCCACCACATTGAACACGATAGCGACCCGGTTGCGCTCAAGTTCGGTGACTGTGGTCGTCACACTGACCGCGTATTTCCCGCGCGCCACATATTCACGCTTTAATTCCTGCGTCGCCTTGTCCAGGGCGCCCTTGTCAAATATGCGCGCAACCGCCAAACCCGCGTATTTCATGCCGTCCTTGAGCTGATCCTTGGGAAATTCCTTGGCCCCGTTGATTTCTATACTCGCGATCGACGGCCGTTCGCGCACCCGCACTATCAATACGCCATGGTCGACTTTTAGTTCCACATCCTTGAAAAAACCTGTGGCAAACAATGCATGAATCGCGTTTTCCGCCGTCCGGTCGTTCACCGTGTCGCCAACCTTGATGGGAAGGTAACTGAACACGGTACCGGGTTCGGTGCGCTGTATACCCTCGACGCGAATATCTTTGACTATGAAAGGTTCGATTGCCCAGGCAGGAAAGGTACAAAGCAGGAGGAATACTCCTGCCAGTTTTTTTGAATTCATTATTTAACCTGAAACAAAGCGATTAATGTCGTTGTACATTGCAAAGACCATCAGCGTGCCAAGCAACGCGATGCCGATCTTCTGGCCAATTTCCCATGATCGTTCAGAGACCGGACTGCCCTTCAGCAACTCGGCGACATAATACAGCAAGTGTCCGCCATCCAATAAGGGTATGGGCAACAAATTCAACACACCCAGGCTGATACTGATTAACGCGAGAAAGCTCAGATAAGCCACCGCTCCCATTTTGGCGGACTGCCCCGCGTAATCCGCTATTGTGATCGGGCCGCTCAGATTTCTGATCGACACCTCGCCCATCACCATCTTGGCCATCATTTCGAGACTGATGACGGAAGTTTCCCAGGTTTTGCGCAACGCATGCCCCAGCGCTTGCACAGGCCCGTAACTGACCTCGGTTAACATCGCATTTAATTCGCGCTTGTCGACTTGCGGCGCTGCTCCAATTTTCCCGATTTGTTTTCCGGACTCGACAACGGCTTGCGGCACCACTGCAATCTCGAGGATTTTCCCGTCGCGCTGGATACCCAGCCGCACTGTTTGTCCAGGGCTGGCCCGCAATACCTGCACCACATCCATCCAGTGCCGCACCGCAACCCCGTTGGCGCTCAGGATCCGATCTCCCGAACGCAGGCCGGCGCGCTGCGCCACGCTGCCCCTGGCAACGTCACCGATAACGGGCATGATCACAGGCTGATAAAGAACAAAACCCAGCTTGCCGAGAAAATCCCCATCCAGATCTTTCGCTTCCAGACCGCCAAGGTACAGCACGTGCATCAGGGATGCGCCGCTGGAATCCTGCGCTTCGATTCTCACCTCGCCCTGTTTCATATCCTGCCCGGAGTCCGGCTGAATGACCAGGTCCAGCAACCGCCAGTGCAATTCCTGCCAGCTCGGGACAGGCTCGCCATTGATGCTGAGTATGGTCTCGCCGGCATGCATCTGCGCGCTGGCCGCGGGCGTACCGGGAGGCACGTCTCCCAGTTTCGGCTTCAAACCCGGCACTCCGTGAAAGAATAATGCCCAGTACAAAATGATGGCGAGCAAAAAATTCGCCAGGGGCCCCGCCGCCACGATAGCCATCCGCTGCAATACCGGCTTGCGGTTGAAGGCATACGGCAAGTCTTCCGGGGCAACAGGTTCCTCGCGCTCGTCAACCATTTTGACGTAGCCGCCGAATGGAATTGAAGAAATCACCCATTCGGTGGCGTTTCCGGCAAAGCGTTTGCTGTAAATCACCTTGCCGAAACCCAGCGAAAAGCGCAGCACTTTCACGCCGCAGCGGCGCGCCACCCAATAGTGCCCGTATTCGTGGAACGTCACCAGCAGCGCGATTGCCCCGATAAATGCCAGCAAGGTAATCATCTGTTTGTATTCCCCAGTTGTTGTTGTGCGGCACGCCGCGCCGCCGCATCCGCATCAAGCACATCGCCCAGGCTGTTAACTGCATTGACCGGCACGGCATCAAGCACCGCGGAGATGATGCGCGGAATGGACAGGAAAGGCATTTTTTTATCCAGAAAAGCCGCTACTGCCACTTCGTTCGCCGCGTTCAATATTGCCGGGGCCGTTCCTGCCGCACGCAATGCCTGGTAAGCCAGCGCCAGGCAGGGGAAACGTTCGAAATCGGGGGCGGTGAAATCCATCGTCGCAACCTTGAACAAATCCAGCGGGGCGACACCGGCAGCTATGCGTTCCGGATAGGCCAGGGCATAGGCGATCGGCGTGCGCATATCGGGATTGCCGAGCTGCGCCAATACCGAGCCGTCCACATATTCGACCAGCGAATGAATCACACTTTGCGGATGCACCACCACCTGTATGTCATCGGCGCCCGCATTGAACAGCCAGTGCGCCTCAATGACTTCCAGGCCTTTGTTCATCATGCTCGCCGAGTCGACCGAGATCTTGCGCCCCATCACCCAGTTGGGATGCGCGCATGCCTGTTCCGGCGTAACGTTCTGCAATTCGTGCATCGGAGTGTTGCGAAACGGGCCGCCGGAGGCGGTCAACAGGATGCGGCGCACGCCATTTTTTGACGGGTTGCCGTCATAGCCGCGCGGCAAGACCTGAAAAATCGCGTTGTGCTCGCTGTCTATCGGCAACAGCACCGAGCCGCTGGCGCGTACCGCGTCCATGAACACATTTCCCGCCATCACCAGCGTTTCCTTGTTGGCCAGCAGGATTTTCTTGCCCGCCTGTGCCGCAGCCAGCGTGGGACGCAATCCCGCCGCACCGACGATGGCCGCCATCACGGTATCCACTTCAGGCAACACGGCGACCTGCTCCAGCGCGTCTATTCCACTCAATACCAGGGTATTCAAGCCCGCTACACTTACACGCTCGCGCAACACGGCCGCGGCGGCTCCGTCCAGCATCACGGCGTAGCCCGGTTTGAATTCGAGACATTGATTGAACAGCAAATCGGCCTGGCTGTTTGCGGTCAGCGCAACGATGCGGAATTTATCGGGGTGGCGCGCGACGACGTCCAGCGTGCTGGTGCCGATACTCCCGGTGGAACCGAGAATCGTGATGCGCTGCATGGCCGGATGTTGCATGGAGTGTCAGCCGAAATGTTGCAGCAAAATCGCCAGCGCGGCGAGCGGCAGAGTCGATGTCAACGCGTCGATACGGTCCAGCAACCCGCCGTGTCCCGGCAACAGCGCGCCGCTGTCTTTCACCCCGGCCTGGCGTTTGATTGCAGACTCGAACAAATCCCCGAACACCGCCAATCCGACCCAGCACCAGGAAGCCACCAGCAACGCCGGCAATATCACATAACTGAACCCGCCCAGGCCCCATGCAACCAGAACGTATACCGATGCCCCGAGCATCGCGCCCGCCACGCCTTCCCATGTCTTGCCGGGGCTGATGCCGGGTGCAAGCTTGTGTTTCCCGTATCTGCGTCCGGCGAAGTAAGCCGAAATATCGGCCATCCACACCAATCCCATCATGCCCAAAAGCCACAGCGGATGATCCCCGCGCAAATCCATCATCGCCAATCCGGTCGGAACCAATACTATCCACCCGACCAGGGACATCAGCGGGGGCTGCTTGACCTTCCAGCCCACCATCAGCCAGGTCGGCACAATGGCCAGCCACAGCACGGCAGACAGGGAATAGACCATCACATGCAGCAATGCCTGCTGTTCAGGGACAGGGTGGGTGGCATCGAACCAGAACAGGCCCAGCATCATCACCAGAGTCAGCCACCAGAAAATATGCGCCGCCCTGTTGCTGAATCCGGCCAGTCTCGACCATTCGGAAGCGCCCTGCAACACCATCACAATCACTATTGCCGCCCATCCGGCAGCAGGCAAAACAAACAAAGCCAGCAGGAACAATACCAGCAGGATGAGTGCAGTAATCACCCGCTGCCTAAGCATTCTGATCCCGCTGTCCGGCATTACGCTGCAATTGCTCGCTGGTACGGCCAAAACGCCGTTCGCGTTTTTGATACGAGGCAATCGCCTTGTTCAATTCGATGCGGTCAAAGGCAGGCCACAAGGTATCGGTGAAATACAACTCGGTATAAGCAAGCTGCCACAACAGAAAGTTGCTGATACGCTGCTCACCGCCGGTGCGGATAAACAAATCCGGCTCGGGGGCATCGCTCATCGAAAAAAATGGCTGCAGATCTTCTTCGGTAAAAGACTGCACGAGTTGGGGTTGCTCCTTCAGCATGGCCTTCACCGCCTGCATTACGTCCCAGCGCCCGCCATAATTTGCGGCTATGGTGAGTGTGAGCGCGGAATTGCTGGCCGTAAGCCGCTCGGCGTCTTGCATTGCCTGCCCGAGCTTGGCGTCGAAACGGCTGCGATCACCGATGATTTTCAGGCGGATGTCATTCTGGTGCAGTTTGGCCACTTCACGTTCCAGCATTTTCAGGAATAACTTCATCAGAAATGAAACCTCGTCCGCGGGGCGGCGCCAGTTCTCGCTACTGAAAGCAAATACCGTTAGGTACTCAACGCCCATATCCCTGCAGGCTTTCACCACCTCGCGCAACGCCTCCACCCCGCGCTGATGCCCCGCCACGCGCGGCATCAAGCGCTGCTTGGCCCAGCGCCCGTTGCCGTCCATGATCACGGCGATATGGCGCGGCACGCTGGTGATGTCGGGGATGATGCGGGTGGAACTGGGCGGAAGATTAGTCATAATTCCAGGGGCCATTATTCCGCGATGTCGCTGGAATCAGACTGCCATCAGATCGGTTTCTTTCGCGGCCAATGCCTTGTCGATTTCAGTGACAAAGCGGTCGGTCAGTTTCTGAATCTCGTCCTGGGTGCGCCGTTCCTCATCCTCGGCGATTTCCTTCTTCTTGAGCGCCTCTTTCAGCGTGTGATTGGCATCGCGGCGAATGTTGCGCACGGCCACCTTGGCGGTCTCGCCTTCAGTCTTGATCACCTTGATCAGATCGCGGCGGCGCTCTTCCGTCAACATCGGCATCGGCACCCGGATCATGTCCCCGTTGGTGGAAGGATTCAGCCCCAGGTCCGAATCCCGGATCGCGCGCTCGACCGGGCCGACCATGTTTTTTTCCCAGGGCTGGACGCCTATGGTGCGCGCATCGATCAGCGTGATATTGGCAACCTGGGTGACCAGCGTCGGGCTGCCGTAATAATCCACCGTCACATGATCCAGCAAACCGGCATGCGCGCGTCCGGTGCGCACCTTGCCCAAATCGGCTTTCAGCGCATCCAGCGATTTCTGCATTTTTTGTTCGGTAGTTTTCTTGATGTCAGCAATCATGCTTTCTCCTGAGTCAACAAACGCGCGGCCTAATCAACACGCACCAGCGTACCTTCTTCCTCGCCCAACACCACGCGTTTCAGTGCTCCCGGCTTGAAAATGCTGAACACGATAATGGGCAATTTCTGGTCCCGGCACAGCGTCAGCGCCGTGGCATCCATGATCTTGAGATTCTTGCTGATCGCCTCGTCAAAACTCAGGCTCTGATAGCGGACCGCGTGCGGATCCTGCTTGGGATCGGCGGTATAAATTCCGTCCACCTTGGTGGCCTTGATCACCACCTCGGCAGACATTTCCACGCCGCGCAAAGCCGCGGTGGTATCGGTGGTGAAGAACGGGCTGCCGATTCCGGCCGCGAATATAACCACCTTGCCGTCTTCCAGATAGCGCAGCGCCTTGCCTCGAATAAACGGTTCTGCTACCTGCTCCAGGTTCAGTGCAGACTGCACGCGGCAATCCAGGCCCGCGCGCGTCATCGCATCCTGCAGCGCCATGGAATTCATCACCGTGGCCAGCATTCCCATGTAATCCGCGGTCGCCCTGTCCATCCCCTCCGCAGCCGGAGCCACACCGCGAAAGATATTGCCGCCGCCGATCACGATCGCCACTTGTACGCCCAGGCCAACCACCTCCGCAATCTCTGCCACGATGCGCGCGATCACCTCGCGATTGATGCCGTAATTGTCGTCGCCCATCAGGGCTTCGCCGCTCAGTTTGAGCAGGACGCGTTTATAGGCGGGTACGCTCATGTTCAATCAACCCTTGGCAGCAGCTGCGGCTGCGGCCACTTCAGCCGCGTAGTCTTCAACCTTCTTCTCGATGCCTTCGCCCACCACGAACATCCGGAACGCTGATACCGATGCACCCCTGGCTTTCAGGAGTTGCTCGATGGTCTGTTTGCCGTCTTCGGCCTTGACGAACACCTGGCCCAGCAGTGTCACTTCCTTGAGGAACTTCTGCACCGTGCCTTCGGCGATCTTCTCCAGCATTGCTTCGGGCTTGCCGCCCTCGCGCGCCTTCTCGATCGCGATACGGCGCTCGGTTTCGATGTCCGCGGGATTTACCCCGGAAGCATCGATGGACTTGGGCTTGCTGGCGGCAATATGCATGGAAAGATCGCGGCCCAGCGCTTCGTCGCCGCCGGTGAAGTTCAGCAGCACGCCTATCTTGCTGCCGTGCAGGTAGCTGGACAGCCTGCCGGTCGTCGTCGCGTAGCGTTCGAAACGGCGGATACTGATGTTCTCGCCCAGCTTCATGATCAGCGCCTTGCGGGTTTCTTCCACGCTGCCCGTGCCGTTGACTATCGCCATGCCGGACAGCGCATCCAGGTCAGCCGGATTTTTTTTCGCGACGGTCTCGGCGGCATTTTTTGCGAATGCGGCGAAATCATCATTCTTTGCAACAAAATCGGTTTCGCAGTTCACTTCCACCAGCGCGCCGCTCTTGCCGTCATTTGCAATATAGGTGCTGACCACGCCCTCCGCAGTCACACGGCTGGCCGCCTTGCTCGCCTTGGCACCGCTCTTGATGCGCATTTGTTCTTCAGCCGCCTTCAAGTCACCCTTGGCTTCGACCAGCGCCTTTTTGCATTCCATCATGCCGAGACCAGTCATCTCGCGCAATTCCTTGACCATACTTGCAGTAATTTCAGACATCATCTACTCCGTAATAAATTTCAATAAATAATTCGGCAAAGCTCTTAATCCGTCACGGCACCTTTGCTCGCCGTCGACACCAGCTTCGCATATTTCGCCAGCACACCTCGCGTGTAACGCGGCGCGGGTGCTTTCCATGCTTTACGACGGTGCGCCAGTTCGGCATCGCTCACGTTCAGCTGCAGCAAACGCTTATCGGCATCGATAGTGATGGAATCGCCCTCTTTCACCAGCGCGATCGTACCGCCCACCGCAGCTTCCGGTGCAACATGCCCGACCACCATGCCGTATGTGCCACCCGAGAAGCGTCCGTCGGTGATCAGGCCGACCGAATCGCCCAACCCTTCGCCGATGATCGCCGAGGTAGGCGACAACATCTCGCGCATACCGGGACCTCCCTTCGGGCCTTCGTAGCGGATGATCACCACATCACCCGCATGTATCTTGCGCGCGAGGATCGCTTCCATGCATGCCTCTTCGGAATCGAACACGCGCGCCGGGCCGGTGATCTTCGCCAGCTTGACGCCTGTGATCTTGGCCACCGCGCCTTCTGTCGCGAGATTGCCCTTCAGGATAGCGAGGTGTCCCTGCGCATAGATCGGATCGTTCCACGGACGGATCACGTCCTGGTCCTTGCGCGGCTCGCTTGGCACATCTTTCAAAACTTCGGCTATCGTTTGCCCCGTGATGGTGAGAGCATCGCCATGCAGCGCACCGTTTGCAAGCAATATCTTCATCACCTGCGGTATGCCGCCCGCTTTGTGCAGATCGGTGGCAACGTATCTCCCTGACGGCTTCAGATCGCACAACACCGGCACGCCTGCGCGTATGACTTCGATGTCGTCTATCGACAGCGGCACTTGCGCAGCGTGAGCTATGGCTAGCAGGTGCAGCACCGCATTGGTGGAACCGCCCACCGCCATAGTCACCGCAATCGCATTCTCGAATGCCTTGCGTGTCAATATCTGGCGCGGCAGGATCTGCTTTTTGATCGCGTTCACCAGCACTTCGGCGGATTTCGCGGTGCTCTCCGCTTTTTCCAGGTCCTCAGCGGACATCGTCGAGGAATACATCAGGCTCAGCCCCATCGCCTCGCAGATCGATGACATCGTGTTCGCGGTATACATGCCGCCGCAGGAACCCGCGCCGGGACAGGCATGGCGCTCGATCTCCATCAGCTCGGTCTCGTCGATCTTGTGCGCGGTGTATTGCCCCACCGCCTCGAACGAACTGACGATGGTCAGGTCGCGACCGCGGTAGTGGCCCGGCTTGATCGTACCGCCGTAAACGAAGATGGACGGGATGTTCAAACGTGCTATCGCGATCATCGCGCCCGGTATGTTCTTGTCGCAACCGCCGATCGCGAGCACGCCGTCCATGCTCTGGCCGTTGCACACGGTCTCGATGGAATCAGCAATCACTTCGCGCGACACCAGCGAATATTTCATGCCCTCGGTGCCCATCGAGATGCCGTCCGAGATCGTCAT